>NZ_CALLWC010000044.1 GCF_938015785.1 uncultured Campylobacter sp.
AATAGCAAATAAATTATTTTCCAAGGCTTGTGATTTAGAAATTGCCGAAGGGTGCAATAATCTTGGATATTTATATGAATCCGGCAAAGGGGTAAAAAAAGATAAGAGTATGGCGAAAAAATACTATGGTAAAGCCTGCGATCTAGGGATTAAACGCAGTTGCTACACCTATAAAAAACTAAACGAGCAAGGTTTTTGATCCATTTAAATTTTAAGCCGCCCGTTAAGCCCGTTTAAATTTGTGGCTTAAATTTAAAGGTCTAAATTTAAACCATATTATCCGCGCGGCGGTACTAAAAGCGCGCAAAATGCGCGGACTTAAAATTTAAACCCATTCGCGCCAAAATAAAAGGATACGTTCCGCCACCGTTAAAATTTCAGATGAGACGTTAATTCTTTAGGAATTTTAAAATTTTAAGCCCTCTTTTTTGCGGGCTAAAATTTCGAGCGAGCCGTTAAGGGTGAGCCACTAATTCGTAGCGTTCGCATCGAACTGCAAAAATTTCCTGATCTCATCCATCGCCTCTTTGTTTGAAAGGGTAAATTTGATCTCGATGCGGCGGCTGGCGTCCTTGTCCTCGACGCCTCTGCGCATCACGGGCTGCGTGTAGCTGCGACCGCTGGCTATGAGATATTTTTGCAGTCGCTCATCTTTATTCCACGAATTGATGAAATCCATCACCGCAAACGCCCTATTTTGCGAGAGCTCTAAGTTATACAAATACCCGCCGTCGCTGTCCGTGTGCCCCTCGATGATGATCTGATCTAAATTTTCGCGAATTTCGTCGTTATTCAAAAGCGCGGCGAAATAGCTCTGCAGCGTCGAGCGGAGCGTCTCTTTGGCGCTCTCTTTCAGCTCGCTTGAGCCTTTGTCGAAAAGGATCGACGAGCTTAGCGTCATCGCGCCGCTTTCGTTGTCGATGCGGATCTTGCCACCCAGCTTCTCCTTCAGATCGGCGATGATCTTGACCTTCATTCCGGTTAGGTTGCGGATGCGGTTTTTCGTGACGTTGAGATCCTGCAAAATTTTATTAAAATCGCTCTGCTTCTGCGTGAGCTGATCGAGCAAAAAGGCGATTTTAAGCTCGTTTTGGCTGATCGTAGCGTTGGCGTCCTCGCGCGTTTTTTGCAGAAGCGAGTTTATGTCTAAATTCTCTTTTTTCAACCTCTCCGCCATCTCGGTCAGATCTTCGATCTGTATGAAGTAGATGGAATTTTGCTTTCGAAGATCGGTGTTTTCGATATTTAGCTTCTCGAGCTGATCGCTAAAAATTTTATTCAGCGCTTCAAGCTCGGCGCTTTTTTTCTCCTGGCTTTGCAGGCTTGCTAGCGCGCTTGAAATTTGGCTTTCTTTCTCTTGCAGGTTGCTTTGCGTGAGGAAGTATTTGACGATGATGCCGCCTACTAAAAGCACGAAAACGAAAAGCAGTCCCGCCATCAAATCGGCGTACGCAATCCAAAAGGTCTCTTTTTCTTCGTTATTCGTTTTCATCTAAAAGTGCTTTTTCATCGATGCTCGCAAGCGTTTTGCGAAGCTCTTCGATGATGCTTTCGTTGCTCGTTCGCGCAGCGCCCTCTCCAGCTAAAAGTGCCTTCAAATCCGCGCTTAGCCCCCTAAAGCTAGCGTCAATTTTAGCGGCGTAAGCATTCTGCGAACTTGAAATTTCGCCCGCAAACCCACCTAAGGAGGCATTTAGGCTCTTTATTTGAGCGCTTAATGCATTCGTAACGTTAGCCAGCTCGCCTTGTCCGTCCGTTAAAGCCTTGGACTGGCTTAGATACTGCGCGGAAATTCCGTTTTGAATTTCGATTAGGCTTGCAGATACGGACTTAAGCGCAGATAAAATTTGAGCGAAGCTCTTATCTAGCTCACCGTGAGCAAGATTTGTCCTTTGGATCATCTCTCCTGCTTTTTCAAGCTCTTCTTGTGTAATCGCCATACTTCGCTTCTCAGCTTCCATCACGCTTTCAAAAGCGCCGATTTTTTCATCGATTAGGCGGTTTAGCCTTTCGGTAAAATTCGTAGAGCTCATCATCGCAAATGAGCGCGAAATTTCAGAATTAGCGTTTAAAATTTCGCTCAGATAGCCCTGCGTGATCTCGTCTTTGTTCCAGAAGAAATTTTTAGTAGAATTTTTGTATTTGATGAGCAGACGCTCATATTTGCTGATGCCCTTTTTCTCGAAATATATCCACCAAAGCGCCAAAAAGATTCCATAGATCGAGACGTAAAATGCTGTACCTACGCCGCCTAGAAGCTGCGCAATCTCGGTTTCTAGCCCATCGATATTGCTTGAGGAAAAGTGTGGCATCGAAATCGCAATCGAGATGAAAGTTCCTAAAATTCCAAGCATCGGAAAGACTGCCGACGCGACGGAAGCGTAGTTTTGATTACGTAGCGAGTAGCCGTATTCGTCCACAAAAAGATCAAAGCTAGCATCGGATTTTTTCTTACCGCCGATACTTAAGAGATTGGCGACGATGTAATTCTTTAGCTCACGCTTGAAATCATCGATATTATTTTGAAAATTTAAGCAGCCGTATTCTGCATTATGACGAGCTAAAATTAGTGCAATAATAAGCAAAACTGCAAGCATCAGGATTGAGTGCGTTTCTACCTTCAGCCCGATAAGTCCCAAATAGCCCAGCAAAAACACCACAAAAACCGCGATCGGCAGAGCTGCGATCTTAAAAAAAACGCCCGCTAGCGAGCGCTCCTTCGCCTCAGGTAGCGTAATATCGAGCACTTCGTTATTCGGGCGATCCATATTAGTTCCTATTTAGGCAATTTAGATTGTCAAATGCGACCTGCAAGCGCGCCACCATACTCTGCTCGCCTGCTCTCAGCCATTTGCGAGGATCGTAGAATTTTTTATTCGGTTTATCCTCGCCTTCCGGATTGCCGATTTGAGCTTGCAAATAGCCGCGATTTTTGGCCTCATAAGCACGCACGCCGTCCCAAAACGCCCACTGCGTGTCGGTGTCGATATTCATCTTTATCACGCCGTAGCTAACGGCTGCCTTGATGTCGGAGGTCTCGCTGCCGCTGCCGCCGTGAAAGACGAAATTTACGGGCTTTTCGGATTGCAGATTAAATTTCTCGCGCACGAATTTTTGCGAATTTTTTAAAATTTCAGGTCTCAGCACGACATTGCCCGGTTTATACACGCCGTGGACGTTGCCGAAGCTTGCTGCAATGCTGAATCTATCGCTGATTTTGCCAAGTCGCTCATAGGCGAGTGCGACATCTGCAGGCTGGGTGTAAAGCCGCGCGTTATCGACGCCGGTATTATCGACGCCATCCTCTTCGCCGCCTGTGACGCCAAGCTCGATCTCAAGCGAAACTCCAAGATCGCTTAAAATTTCCAAATACTTCTCGCAGGTGGCTAAATTTAACTCCAAATCATCCTCGCTAAGATCGAGCATGTGCGAGCTAAAAAGCGGCACGCCGTGAGCTTTTTTATGAGCGGCATTAGCTTTAATAAGCTCATCGATCCACGGAAGCAGCTTCCTTGCGGCATGATCGGTATGCAAAATTACCGCGACGCCGTAATGAGCCGCCAAAGCATGCACTTGATGCGCACCTGCGATAGCGCCTAAAACTGCGGCATTAGGGCAAGCGGCACCCGCATAAAACGCCGCGCCGCCGTTGCTAAACTGAATGATAACGGGCGAATTTGCGATTTTAGCGCTTTCCAAGACGGCGTTTATGGAGTTGCTCCCCACTACGTTTACCGCAGGGATCGCAAAGCCCTGCTGCTTCGCATACGCATAGACCTTACTTACGTCATCGCCGCTTAAAACGCCCGGCTTTACTATATCTAAAACGCCCATTTTTAGCTCCTATATTATTTATACTCGATTTTAGCGTTTTTGTGAAGATCTGCCGCTTTTTGCTCGACTACTTTCGCCGCTTTTTGCTGTCTAAGTACGCGCTCTATAAAAGGCTTTGCCTCGCTTTGGCTAAGCTGCTTTTTAGCTTGAGACTCCTCTTTTAACACGACGTGATATCCAACCCTGCTTCTAATCGCTTTAGTAGTGATTTGACCATCTTTTATCTTAGAGATAGCATCGGCAAAAGGCTTGACCTGATCGCTAGGCATCCAGCCTAGCTCGCCGCCGGTTTGTTTAGCCTGCGGATCGATAGATTTAGCTTTGGCAAGCTCTGCAAATTTAGTAAATAGTGCACTGTCGCTAAGCCCTTTTAACTGCTTAATAATATCGTTTGCCTCAGCTTCGGTTTTAACGACGATCTGAGCCGCTTTGATTCTCGCAGGCTCGGTAAAGCGCGCCTTGTTTTTGTTATAAAAATCGGCTATTTCTTTATCGTCGATATTTATTTTACTGGCTTCTTTAGCCTGCCATACACGAAGCGCTAAGTTATCTTTTACGATTTCAAGCTCTTTTTTATAAACGTCCTCATCCATAACGCCCGATTTTTTAGCTTCATCCGTTAGCAGCATCAGATCAATGCCTTTATCGATAAGCTCCTTTTTTTGCTCTGCATTAAGAGCGGCGATATCTACATTGCCTATGCCTTGAAGTAGCGGAGCAAGCTCTTTTTCGGTTACATCTTTGCCATTTACGGTAGCGTAAACGGTAGCGTTAAGGCTGATAGCGGCAGCCAAACTAAGTGCTGTAAATAAAACTTTTTTCATCACAATTCCTTAAAAAAATTTTAACGGCGATTATAACTCAAAGTTGTTAACAATCAAACTGTACTTTAGAATTTTAGGGTAGAATTCCGCCTTGAGGAAATGCAAATGAGAAGTAAAAAAGATATTTTAGAGATAAAAAAGAGAATTTTGCAAAACTTTGCGGAAGAGCGCAGCGAGCTGAAATTTAAAGACAACTATCAGCTTTTGGTCTGCGTGATGCTTAGCGCGCAGTGTACCGACAAGCGGGTAAATTTGATCACGCCGCGCTTTTTTGCGGAATTTCCTAGCGTTGCAGAGCTCGCAAAGGCCAATCTGGCGAGCGTTAAACTGCTAATTAGCTCGTGCAATTTCTACAACAACAAAGCGGTAAATTTGATCAAAATGGCACAGGCGGTGGTTAGCGACTTTGGCGGCGTCGTGCCGCTTGATGAAACGGGGCTCAAATCTCTTGCGGGCGTGGGGCAAAAGACCGCTCACGTCGTGCTTTTGGAGGGCGCGGGCGCAAACGTGATGGCGGTGGATACGCACGTCTTTCGCGTCGCGCATCGCCTAGGGCTGAGCCGTGCAAAGACGCCCGAGCTTACGGAGCGCGATCTGAGCGAGGCTTTTAAAACGGATCTTGGTAAGCTGCACCAAGGCATGGTGCTTTTTGGCCGCTACACCTGTAAAGCGATCAAGCCAAACTGTAAGGAGTGCTTTTTAAACGGGATGTGCAGCAGCAAGGATAAGAATTTTCCGTAAAATTTAAGTCTATGTTCGCGAGTTAAATTTTACGGATTTAAATTTTATGAAATTTTACTTTTCGGAGCCTACTGCTTTGCCAGCCAAGCCCGGTATCCTTCGCTTTTAATCACGTCCGCGATGCTTTTTGCCATCTCCTGCGGCAAAAATTCGGACTTTTTATCGATGACGGACACTAGCGCGTAAGTGCTATCGTAATCTTGCAGCGCTAGGCCCGCGCGCACCAGCGTTTCGTATAAAAACGGCTCGTCTTTTTCGATGCTTACCGCATCATCGTTTAAAAATTCATAGATGAACGCAAGCTGTTTTTTATCGCCGATTTTTAAAAAATAATCGGCTAAATTCGTCGCGCTCTTAATGATGATTTTGCGTAGCTCGTCTATCTGCCGTGCAGAGTAACGCTCGGTAATCAGCCGCCAATTTTCCGCCATCCTCGCCGCAATGATAGACAGCTTGAAAGCTCTGCCGCCATAAGCGTATTTTTCGCTTTCATCATCTATTTTTTCTATAGCCCCGAATTCGCTCACTATGTACTCGTATAGCTCCTCATCGCTGCCGCTGAAATTTTCTAAATATATCGTCTCGGCGATAGTCTCGGAATTTTTGGGCAGATCGCCCGCGTATTCGGGCTCCTGCTCTTCATTTTCTTCGTCCCAGGCGGCTTTTCTAGCTTCAAAAGTTTTAAAATCCACTAGCGGATTAACACCCTTTTTTACGAATTTAAAAAAGGCAGAAATATCGATCTGATGCTCATCTTCGCAAATTCCGTCCTTAAACATCAGCTCGCAATTTTGAAAAAATTCCCAACCATCAAGCGCGCCCAGGTAGCTTTGACCGATCTGTCCGTCTAGGACATAGACGCATTCGCTAGCGCTATGATCAGGCATCGCGTGGTCGTTTGAGACGATATACGGCGCTTGCGTTTTTCCAAAAACCTGCAACATTCCGTCGTTGTATTCGCCGCTTATGCCCCAAAGCGCCGTTAGATTGCCGCCGATTGCGATAACGCCGTCCTGCGAATGCAGATAATTGCACGCCGTATCTTTGGCGACTTGCAAAAACAGATAATCATCATCGACGATATCGCCGCTGATAAATAAATTTCCATTAACAAACATCGCTCGTGCGCTATTTTTACCGCCCGCGTCGTTAAATTTATCCTTAAGCCAAGAGGAATTTAGCGTGCCTCCCGACAGGCTAAGATCGCCCTCAAACACCAGCACGTCAAAACTACCATCCAAATATAAATTTGAGCCGTATTTTTTCTCAAATTCATCATAAGGCAGTATAAAAACGGGTGGAATTTTAGTTGCGAAAGGGCTGCGGTTTTCGTATCGCTTTGCTTGTGATTTAGCGATCTGCTCGCAATTTTGCAGAAAATTTTTGATCTGGCTTTTCATTTTATCTCCTTTTAAATCATTATTTACGGTTTGCGTATTATTTATAAAAGTTTTTTGTTTGGACGACAGATCCACCGCCATCGCGCAGGCCACGCCAAAAGCGCACAAAACGGCGATCAATGCTAGTCGTAATATCTTTTTCATTCGCATACTCCTTAATTAAAACAATAATTTTAACCGCAAAATTTTAAGGCTAAGTATCGCGAGATGATTTTGAAAGTTGTGCAGAAAATTTTAATCAAGACTAGGAATAAAGTCCGTCGCAGATTAAAATTTTCAAATTTCTTTCAAAACCAACGTAGCGACGCCGCAAGCGTAATTTCTATAAAGACGCTCAAAAGAGAAACCGCCGTTAAATTTTAAAGGCGAAGTATTTTTTCTTTAGACTAGGCGGAAACGACGGAGGCTAGGGAGCGTATACGCAATACGTGACCGAAGCCGACCGAGTTTCCAACGACGTATAAAGGAAAAAGACAAGCCGTCCTAAGCTACTGAAGTCTAGCGATTATGTTTCTTACTACCTCTGCTACCATCTCCACCGACGCTATCTCGCAGTGCTCGTTCACCGAGTGAGGCGAGTGGATGTTTGGGCCTATGGAGCAGGCTTGCAGCTCGGGCTGTTTTGCGACCAGTACGCCGCACTCAAGGCCTGCGTGCACGGCGGCAAATTTAGCCTGCGGCTTTTGTTTTTGCAGTTCCTCAAGCACCAGATGGGCAAAGTCGCTGATGCACGGCGCCCAGTTCGCCGAGCGGTCGGTTACTCTAACCTCAAAGCCCAGCGCGCTAGCTAACGTAGCTGTCTCAAAGCCTAGATTTTCGAGCCCATCTCGCTTCATCGCGCGTCCGAAAAAGTCAAACTCGATCACGCCCTCTTTTTGCTTAACGGTCGAGAGATTTATGCTTTCGTTTACCATACCAAGCTGCGTGTCGTAGCTGCGCACGCCCTGAGCGAAGGAGTTGATGAGCGCCAAAATTTTACCGCTATTTACCAGTACGTCCGCTTCGCCCTCGCCTAGGCTCTTTACCCACGCTAGGCCGCGCTGCTTTGGCTCATGCGCACATAACGCCTTACACACGGCGTTTGCGGGGATCGAGTTACTCCTCTCGCCAAAATCTAGGCTGATTAGCTCACAGCCCTCCTCGGCGAGGAATTTCGCCAGCAGCTTCGTCGCGTTTGGGATATTTTTATGTATCTCGTTGCCCGAGTGCCCGCCGCTAAGCCCGGTAACGCCGATCTCGTAAATTTTACCGCTCTTTTTGACGCTCGCGGCGCCGATTTTCGCGCTCACGTTTATGCCGCCGGCACAGCCCAGCGTTACGCGGTCATCTTCTTCGCTGTCTAAATTTAGCAGATTAGGCGATAAAATTTTACCCTTAAAGGCGTTTGCGCCCACGAGCCCAACCTCTTCGTCGTTGGTAAATAGGCACTCTAAATTCGCAAACTCCCGCATCGCGCCCATCATCATCGCCACGCCGATGCCATCATCAGCGCCTAGAGTCGAGTTTTTCGCCCTTAGTATGCCGCCCTCTTCGATGAGCTCTAAATGCGGCGCTGCACCCACGCAAACCATGTCGTAGTGGCTTTGCAGACAGATTTTAGGCTCGCCCTTTACGGCGTGGATATTGCTCGCCTGATCGATGTTCACGCTAAAGCCCTGGGAGCGCGCAAAATCCGCCAAAAACTCCCTCATCTGCTCCGTTTCGCAGCTACAGTGCGGTATCTCGCACAGCCTCTTAAAATCGTTCATAACCTCGTTTTTTTGCATGTTTGCTCCTTTTGAATTTATTATATCCGCGCGTTATTGCGACACACCCGTTGAATTTAAAAGCAACCGCACTCGCTTAAGCGCTTACGAAATTCTGCTAAATTTAAACGCGACCGCGCCGACATAGCGCTTCCGCAAAATACGCGCAGAATTTCAATCGCGCTAGTTTACGCCGCAGGTAAGCCGCGCAAAATGAAATTTTATGCAAATCACAGGAATTTTACCGAAATTTAGCAAGAATTTTATTTAAAATTTAGTCCGAATTTCGTAGGGGGATTTTTATTTTACGATTACGCCTTCATAGCCCGTTTTTGCGATCGCCTCAAGCATCGCAGTCTCGTTTGCGTCATCTTTTGCTACGACGGTCGCGGTTTTGCTCTGCTGCGAAACCTTCGCGCTTATCACGCCTGGCGTTTGCAAAAGCGTCTTTCGCACGATTGTGGTGCAGAGCGGGCAGTGGATTTTTTCCACGTAAATTTTAACCTCTTTGTCGGCAAAAAGCGCCGTAAATCCAAGCATCAAAAACAAAATTTTACACATAAAGCTCTCCTAAAATTTCGGGATATGTAAGCATAAAGGCAAGCAGGGCTCCTAAGAGCACGTAAATCAGGATCCACTTTTTACGCCTGCTTTGCAGCGAGCATGCGCGCGACTTTTTGAAAAAGAAAAACGCCGAGAGCGCGAAGCAAAAAAGTGCTAACGTAGAAAGCGGCGCGCGGTAACCTTCCAGCGCCTCCGCGCCTGAAAAAATGGAAAAACTCGCGCCGAAAATCAAAAATAAAAGCGCAGGCAGACAGCAAAAAGTCGCCGCGACTGCGCTAAAAATCGCGGCAAATATCAGCCACAGACTGCGCGTGCTGAAGCGATTTTTGCCAGGATATTCTCGCTTTTGCGTCAAGGTTTCTTGCGCGGGATTTTCTAGTTCGGTTTTCAAATTTTGCCTTTAAGTATAATCTTAATAATCTTGTCGCGCCCTCGTCGGCTTTAGGCGTGGAATTTTATCTGCAAATTTTACCGCTACCAAATTTCGCACAGAGTGGCAAAGAGGCGAAATTTTAAATTCCGCAAGCCGTAAATTTTAAAATTTCGCGCCGAAAAATTTCAAAATTTTGCTCGCTTTAAAATTTCAAAATTTCGCCGCCATGTCGCTCGCAAAATTCTAAAAATTTTAAAATTACACGCCAAATAAGACGCAGAATCTTTTCTGATGCAGACGCGGCAGCACGTAGATTAGGCGCGCTTTTACACATCCGCCCAAAGTCGTCTAGCGGGAAGCCTTTCTTGTATACCTACTCAAAAAGCTCAAGTAGTTCGACGTGCCGCATAGCAAAACGCGAACCGCTACAACTCTTTCGATCTGTAATCGTAGCTGAAATCTTTCGGCGAGTAGTAATTAAGCGTGTTGCCGTCCACTTCGCCGTAAGGATAGCCGAAATTATTGATCGGAAACTGCGCTGGGCGTGGGCTTAGCGTGAAGTCTCTGCCGTAGTTAAAGCCGATCCAGCACATCTCCCAGTTGCCGAATAAATACTCGCGGATTTTAATGAGCTTGCTGTCGTCATTGCTTAGCTTCTCGCCCAATCGCACCTTTGTAACGTCCGCGGGATCGACTGGGATCCAGCCGTAGCCTTTGAGATAAAATTCCGCCCTGCAGTGCTGCGCGCCCGAGATATGGCTGACGCCGTCTTTAGGCGCGGCGCCCATTTGAGCGCTAAATCTCGACGCGCCGACGCGGATGCCAAACATCTCTCTTGCGGCGATACCCTGCGCGCGGCAAAGTGCAACGAAAACGCTATTTATGTCGGTGCATTTGCCGCTTAGCTTGCCGCTACTTAAAATTTGCTTCACGTCCCCTAGCCCGCAGCCTAGCACACTGTTATCGCGCTGCATAGTGTTCGCCACCCACGTATAAATCGCGCGCGCCTTTTCCAAATCGCCCTTGATGCCGCCTGCGATCTCGTCTGATTTTTGCTTAACGACGCCGTCGATTTGAATCTGCGTGCTAGGCTCTAAAAACTTCGCCACCTCGGGGTTAAGCTTTTCGTTCGGATTAAATTTTACCTTGCTAAAATCGGTATTTCGCTCAAAGGTCTCGACGCTAAATTTAATGTTTAGCGTGGGCTTTGCCACACCGACGTAGCCGGCATAGAGCGTCGGAATTTCGCCGTAGTCCACGGACGGATCGTTGAAATTACCGTCAAATTTTACGTCGCTTACTTTTTGATATTCCGTGATAAGAGGAAGCGGTATCCAAAGCCGCGTCTGCTTACCCTTCTCCAAAATTTCGTGATTTAGCGATAGCCCGAAAGCTCTCTTTTTGCCAATGACTTTTTCCCCGCCCAAAATGGTACTCGGAGTTGCCATAACGGCGCCTAAAATCGCAGTGTTTCTTAAAAAATCGCGTCTTTGCATGAAATGCCTTCAAAATAAAGTGGCTAAGCCTTAGCCCTAATTTACGCGCTAATTTTAGCCTTTTGCGGCTTTGAAATTGCTAAATTTTAAAATTCCGCAAGCCGTAAATTTTAAAATTCTATCCATATTTAAAATTTCAAAATTTCGCTCGCTTTAAAATTTTAGAATTTTGCTCGCCGCGGAATTTTAAAATTTCAAAATTTCGCCCAAAGACATAGCGCGAAATTTCGCCAAAGCGGGCGTGATAGCCCGCAAACTAGGCGCGCAGGTAGTATACAGCGGCGTAGGCAAAACCACGCAAAAGCGCCGCTGTCGCAAAGCCAAGCGTACGCTTCGATGAAATGGTTGAGCCTCGACGAAGCGCGGCGGCTTAGCTTAAGCCAAATTGCGGCGGTAAAATGCAAGCCGTCAGAGGATTAAATTTCTCGCGAAAAATACTCGTAGATAAAATTTTTAGGCGAGTACGGATCTTTCGGCGTGCCGCCCACTTCGCAATACGGATGCGAAAAAATTTCAATCGGAACGTGCGCCGGGCGCGAATTTAGCACGATTTCGCGAGCGTAGTTAAAGCCCAGCCAGCACGGCTCCCAGTTGCCGAAAAGATACTCCCGCACTCGCGCGAGTTTGGAGTCATCCTCGCTTAAGCCTTCGCCGAGTCGCACCTTTGCGACGTCCGCAGGATCGACAGGGATCCAGCCATAGCCTTTTAGATAAAATTCCGCTCTGCAATGCTGCGCGCCCGAAATTTCAAGCACACCGCCGTTTAGGGCACCCATGACGCCCATTTCAGGCGAAAATTTCTGCGCTGCGCCCGTGCGGATGCCGTAAATAGCGCGAGCAGGAATGCCCGCTGCCCTGCAGAGCGCAACGAACACGCTATTAATATCGGCGCATTTGCCGCTTAGCTTGCCGCTGCTTAAAATCGCCGCTGCATCGCCGCTGCCGCATGCGATCACGCTATTATCGCGACTCATATTTTTTGCGACCCACTCATAAATCGCGCGCGCCTTTTCCAGATCGCCTTTAAGCGAGCCGGTGATCTCGTCTGATTTTTGTTTCGCAGCGCCTTCTACCGGAATTAGCTTTGAAGGCTTTAAAAACTCCTCGATCTCGGGGCTCAAGCGCTCGTTTTCATTAAAGCTTACCTTGCTAAAATCGGTATTTCGCTCTGAAATTTCAATATCGAAGCTAAGCTCAAAATAATCGTCATCTTCGCCTACGACACCTTGCTCGCCGTATTTGCCGACACCCGCTCTTACCTCTTTATCGGGTGCGAAGCGCGCGTAGTACGTGCTTATATGATCTCCGCAGATAGCCGACTCTTGTGCATTTGAGCGGGCATGATATTCGCCAAGCAACCTCTGATAGGGCTCTTGCAGCACTAACGGCAGCCAAAGCCGCACCTCTGCGCCACTACTTGAAATTTCGTGATTAAACCTGAGACTGAATTTTCTCGTTTTTGCTTCTTGCATTTTTGCTCCTTTGCTTGAATTGCAAGTCGATTTTATCTCTTTGCGCCTTAAAATGGATAAAATTTTATGTTAAAATGGTGCTAAATTTGAAATTTTAGGATTAAAAATGGATCTGCAAAAAATCAGAGACGAGAACTTTAAAAAGCTGCAAAGCGGGCAAAACCGCGAAATTTTAAGCGCGATCGAGGCGCTACAAATAGGCGAGTGCGACTGCGAGTGCGGTGACGTCGTGCGGGCGAGCTTTAGCGCGAAAGCGGATCAGAGAGATGAAATTTTGCGTATCGCGCGAGCGCTAAAGCCGTGGCGCAAGGGGCCTTTTGCGCTGAATGATCTTTTTATCGACGCCGAGTGGCGAAGTTTCGTAAAATTTAACCTGCTGCGGCCGTTTTTAAATCTGAGCGGCAAAACCGTCGCTGACGTGGGCTGCAACAACGGCTACTATATGTTTCGCGCAAGCGAGCTAGCGCCTGCGCGGCTAGTGGGGTTTGACCCGAGCGCGCTATTTTATCTGCAATTTCGCTTCATCGAGAAATTCCTCCGCAGCGGCGCGAAATTCGAGCTTTTGGGTGTGGAGCATCTGCCCTTTTACGAGCACAAATTCGATACGATCTTCTGCCTCGGCGTAATCTACCATCGCAGCGACCCCGTAAAGATGCTAAAAGATCTGCGCACCTCGCTAAATACGGACGGCGAGGTGTTTTTAGACACGATGTATATCGAAGGAACGGGCGATTTCGCGCTGTGCCCGAAAAACAGCTACTCAAAAATTTCAAATATCTACTTCGTCCCGACCGTCGGCGCGCTACAAAATTGGTGCGAACGGGCGAAATTCAGAGATTTTGAAATTTTGGCTCAAAAGCCCACGGATGCTAGCGAGCAGCGCAAAACGGAGTGGATCGACGGGCAGAGCCTGGAGAATTTCCTAGACCCGCTCGATAGCTCGCGCACGATCGAGGGCTACCCCGCCCCGCGGCGTATCTACGTGCGGCTTCGGGCGTGATCTGCGCCTTTAAAAACGCGTAAAATTTACTGAATTTATCGACTCGCGGGGAAAATTTTGCATTCGGCGGGATGTGAAATTTAGCTAAATTTAGCGAGCTTGAGCCAGATTAGATCGCATTGTAGCGGCTGGGATCAGTACGGCGGCGCTAATTTAAATTTAGCCTCCTCCCGCACGCGTTACGCTTTGCGTCTTGCATGCGCGGCAGTGCGAAATTTTGCTAAATTTAATCAAGCGGCGGTAAATTTTAAAATTTTATCTGCGCAGCGCACGCCAATGCGCGCATCGTGCGAACGCAGCGCAAAATTTAACGCCCGCAGCGGCAAATAAAGCTGTAAATTTTGGCGCCTACAATGCGAGCAAAGCGGCATCAATTCCGGTGCCCGCGAATAAAGCGGTATAAAATTTAACGCCGACCGGCTTCACGCCACTTCGCCGCTTCGCCGCTTATTGTGCAACGAAGCGCAATTAAATTTAAACGATCAGCGCTTAAAAAGCTGCAAAAAATATTTTAAATTTTGCCTCTCGGCCACTAGGCTAGTATTTGCTCCGTGCCCCGGATAGAGCGTAAAATCGCCCTTTATCTGCAAAATTTTACGCAAAGACTCTCTCATCTGCTCGCCGCTTGAAAAGGGAAAACCCCCCCTGCCGATAGAGCCTTTAAATATGACGTCGCCGCTAAAGATCACGCCGTCCACTTCAATCATACAGCTGCCCGGCGTATGTCCGGCAAAAAGACTAAATTTAACGTTAAAGCCCGCTATTTCAAAGCTTTGCTCCTGCCCTTTTACTAGTACGTCAGCTTCTATGGGCTCGGGCATCGTCTCAAAAGGATCCGCCCGCAGCATAAAAGCATCTTCCTCGTGGATATAAATTTTAGCGCCCGCCCTTTGCAGCTTGGCGTCGTCGTAAATATGATCGAAATGCCCGTGCGTATTCAAAACCGCGGCGATCTTTCCCGTATTTTGCATCACCCAATCAAAACTGCCCTCGCCCGGATCGATCACTAGATCGCCCTGCTCGCCCTTTACGATGTAGCAATTCGTCACGTATTCACCGAAAGCTTTTTTTAAAATTTGCATTTAAATCCTCCTTTTAAGCTTAAATTAAAGCCGTAATTTAGCCAAAAATAGTTAAAATTCGCGCAATTTAACGTAAAATTTTAAGGCTAAATATTATGTTCTTGGACGATTTGCTGCCGCAACTGACCGATTTTTTATCGGAGAGACTCGATGAAACAGGTGCGGACGCCTTTGTAGTGGGTATCAGCGGTGGGCTTGACAGCGCCGTGGTTTCTGCGCTTTGTGCACTTACCGAGATCCCCACTTACGGGCTTATCCTACCTAGTGCGGGTTCAAATTTAGAAAATATGGCCGACGCGATCTTTCACTGCGAATCCTTTAATATCGCCTACGAAATCCAAGAGATCGCACCATTTGTAGAAAATTTTACCGCTTTAAATCCCGGTGCAAGCCCGCTTCGCATCGGAAATTTCGCCGCGCGAATACGCATGAGCTTGCTTTATGATTACAGCGCGGCTAAACGCGGCGTAGTCGTAGGCACGAGCAATCTTAGCGAGCGGATGCTCGGCTACGGCACGATCTACGGTGATATGGCCTGCGCGTTTAATCCGATCGGAGAAATTTTTAAAACCGATCTGTTTAAATTTGCAAAAATTTTATGCATAGACGATGCGATCATAAAAAAAGCTCCCAGCGCCGATCTATGGGAAAATCAAAGCGACGAACGTGAGCTTGGATACAGCTACGAGATCTTAGATAGTGTGCTAAGAGATATTTTTTCGCACGAAACGCTGCGGACGAAATTTCGCTCAGGCGAGCAAATAACCGCAAACGATCTAAAATATCTGCAAAACTCGCGCCACAATCAAGAGCTGGTGAAATTTATCGTCCGTAGAATTCTTAAAAATAATTTTAAGCTTCGCGCGCCCGCGGTCGCCCGCATAGAGCCCACACACTAAGGAGAGATTTATGAAAGAGATACCGTTTTATAAGGCTCAAATCGATAAAAAAGAGGAAGACTTAATTAAAAGCGCCCTCTACAATAGCGATATAAGATATAGCGAAATTTTTGAAGAGGATATTTGTAAATACTTCGGCGTAAAGCATGCCGTATCGACTACGAGCGGCACGACGGCGCTGCATCTAGCGCTTTGTGCGATGGATATTAAGCGCGGAGATAAAATTTTATGCTCCGTAAATTCCTTCCCCAACGTCGCCGAAGTGATCCGCCACTTCGACGCCGAGCCCGTTTTCGTAGATATCGATCCGATAAGCTTTAATATCACGAGCGAAAGCCTTGCTCGCACGATAGATCAGAACCGCCACAAGAAGCTAAAATGCGCTTTCATCTCGCACATCGCGGGGCTTGCTGCGGATATAGACGCCATCAGCGAGGTTGCCAAAAACGAAAATATCATCCTCATCGACGATGCGTGCCGCGCTATGGGCGCTACCTATAAGGGCGCAAAAATCGGAGCGCTTAAAAGCTCGCTCATATCGTGCTTTCAGATCAATCCTCAAGCGCAAGACGCGATCTCTACGGCGGGCTTTTTCGTTACGAACGACGATGAGATCGCAAGCGCCGCGCAAATTTTAAGAAACGGCGGCATCGTTGGAGACGCCTTTTACAAAGACGGCAATATGTCCTTTACCTACGACGTCGATCGCATCGGTCAAAAATACGATCTTGACGCCATAAATTCCGCCTACGCAATCGCCCAGTTTGCAAAAACCGATACCTTTATAAAGCGCCGTAAGCAGATCGCCGCAGCGTATCGCGAGCAGCTCGCAAACTGCCCTCACGTGACGCTTCCAAGCGACAGCGAGGAGCATATCTATACTCAATTCATCGTAAAGATCGACAAAAACCGCGACGATTTCGCCAAGGCGCTGATTTCACGCGGAGTGAGCGTTTCGCTGCACTATGTGCCGGTGCATCTGCTAAGCTATTACAAAAGCAAATATAATTACAAGGTCAATGATTTCCCGAATGCGCTTAAAAACTATCAGCAAATTTTATCCCTGCCGATCTACACGGCGCTTAGCGACGATGATGTGAGCTACATCTGCGAGCAAATCAAAGAGATAGCGCAAAATCGTGTTTAAACTCCTAATCGAGCGAAACCTATACGACCCGAGCCCCGCGTGGCTTGCGCTAGGGGTGATTTTAGCACCTCTTTCGCTACTTTATACGCTGATCGCCTGCCTAAAAAGGCTCTTTGCTAAGCCGCAAAAATTTAAAATTCCAATAATCAGCGTCGGAAATTTAACCCTCGGCGGCAGCGGAAAAACCCCGCTAGTGCGGGCGCTTTTTAAAGAATTTAACGGGGAGTTTAAAACCTGCATCATCCTTCGCGGATACGGGCGCAAAAGCAGAGGCTTGCTCGAAGTAGCGCTCGGCGGACGGGTACTTTGCGACGTGGAGCAAAGCGGAGATGAGGCGATGGAATACGCGCTGTTTTTGCGCGGCGCAAACGTGATCGTTAGCGAAGATCGCGCCGCAGGGATTTTGCGCGCGCAAACTCTCGGCTTTGAGCTCGTGATCTTGGACGACGGATTTTCTAAATTTAATATCTCTAAATTTGATATTTTGCTGCGCCCGCAAAGCGCGCCGAAGCTACCCTTTTGTCTGCCGTTCGCCGCGTATCGCTACCCGCCGTTTTTTTATAAATTTACGGATTTCATACCCTCTCCGAGCGACATTTCGCAGGAGCTTAAAATCATTTCGGCGGCGGATCTGCAAGAGGGGCTAAACGACACGGATGAAATTTTAAATCCTGCGGATGAAATTTCGGATTTAAATTTAAATCGCGCGGCAGATGAAATTTTAAATTTAAACCCCGCGGCTGCGGATAAAATTTTAAATTCCAAAGAGGCGAGCTTTGAGAGATCCCGCACGATCTTAATCAGCGCTATCGCCAAACCTTGGCGCTTGCAAGAGTTTTTGCCGCTCGCAAAAGCTCACGCATTTTTCCCCGATCATTATGATTTCAAAAAAGAGCAGATTTTAGAGCTGCTAAGGCGCGAGGGCGCGGAGCATATCCTTTGCACGGCGAAAGATTACGTGAAATTAAGGGATTTGGGCGCGGAAATTTCGGTGATTTTGCTAAATTTAAAGCTAAGCGAAAACTTTATACGCGAAATTCAAAACTACATAAACCAAGCTATGATAAAATAAGGTTTTTAAAGGAATTTTATGATAAAAAAGAGCAAAACCGCCGAAGTCATCATCTCCGCGCTGCCTTATATCCGTAAATTTAGAGATAAAATTTTCGTCGTCAAATACGGCGGTGCGGCGCAAACCGACGATGCGCTCAAGCTTGATTTTGCCCGCGACATCGTGCTTTTGCATATGGTCGGCATCAAGATCATTGTCGTGCACGGCGGCGGCAAAAAGATCAATCAGACCCTGGATAAGATCGGCGTGCAGAGCGAGTTTAAGGACGGGCTTCGCGTAACGAATAAAGACGCGATCGAAATTACCGAGATGGTGCTAAGCGGCGCGGTAAATAAAGAGATCACGGCGCTTTTGAACCAAAACGGCGCGCCCGCGATCGGTATCAGCGGCAAGGACGGCGGGCTTTTGAGGGCAAAATTCCTCGATGAGAAAAAATACGGCTTCGTAGGCGAGATCACCGAGGTAAACACCAAACTGATAAACGACCTGCTGCAAAAGGACTATCTGCCGGTGATCGCCCCGCTTGCGGGCGGCGAGACGGACGAAAACGTGAGCTTTAATATCAACGCCGATCTCTGCGCCAGCAGGATTGCAGCCGCGCTAAAAGCGAGCAAGGCGATATTTTTAAGCGACATTGACGGAGTGCTCGATAAAGAAGGAAATTTAATCAGCAAGCTCGATGCCGCGCTAATTTCGAAGCTTAAAAAGGACGGCACGATCGCAGGCGGCATGATCCCCAAAGTCGATGCGTGCCTGCAGTGCGTGCGAAACGGCGCAAATGCCGCGCATATCATCAACGGCAAAATTCCGCACTCTATCCTGCTTGAGCTTTTCACGGACGGCGGCATAGGAAGTTTGATAAAAGAAGAAATTTAGGCGCGAGCGCGGAGGCGGCAGGCTTAAAGCGGCGATGCCGCAAGTCCGCGCAAGAAGCGTAAGCGATCAAATTTGAAGCGCCTAGGCGGGCGTAAATTTTAAATTTTAAAAAGGAAAAAGATGAAACTGGTTTCAACGAGAGATTTTTCGCAAAAAGCGGATCTTAGTTACGCGCTGCTAAATCCGAGCGCGAGCGGCGGCGGGCTTTTCAGCCCCGAGCGGCTGCCGCTTTTGAGCGAGGATTTTTTTAAGCAGTGCGAGGATCTGAGCTACAAACAGATCGCGCTTAAAATCATCGAGAGCTTCGATTTTGACGTAAGCAGCGAGGTCTTTGAAGACGCGCTAAAGCGCTACGATAAATTTGAAAATCCCGCCTGCCCCGTCCAGATCAAAAAGCTAAGCGAAAACGCCTATATTTTGGAGCTTTACCACGGCCCGACGCTCGCGTTTAAGGATATGGCGCTGCAGCCCTTCGGCGCGCTTTTAAAAAGCATCGCAAAATCCAGGAATGAAAAATTTTTAATAATGTGCGCCACGAGCGGCGACACGGGGCCTGCGACGCTAGAGGCTTTTGCGGACGATGAAAACATCAAAGCGGTCTGCCTCTATCCGCAGGGCGGCACGAGCGAGATACAGCGCCAGCAGATGGTTAAACAAAGCGCGGCAAATCTTAAAATTTTAGGCGTGCGCGGCAACTTCGACGATACGCAACGCGCTCTAAAATCGCTGCTAGCTGACGAGGATTTCAAAAACGAGCTCGCGCGGGCAAATTTAAATCTAAGCGCCGCAAACTCGGTAAATTTCGGTAGGATTTTATTTCAGATCATCTACTACCTCTACGCTAGCATCTATTTCTCAAAGCACGGCGTATTGAGCCCCGAGCAAAATTTAAAGCAAAGCGATCAGTGCACGGCGGGCGGTAAAAATTTTGGCGTCGCAGTGGACGCAAACAGCGCGCAGAGCGTAAAACAGAGCGCTAAATTTAACACCTTCGACGTCATAGTGCCTAGCGGAAATTTCGGCAACGCGCTGGGAGCGTATTTCGCCAAAAAGATGGGCGCAAAGATCGGCAAAATCAAGATCGCTTCAAACGCGAACAATATCCTGACCGAGCTTTTTACGCGCGGCATCTACGATCTACGCGGGCGCGAGCTCATCCGCACAATCAGCCCTGCGATGGATATTTTGATTAGCTCCAACGTCGAGCGGCTGCTTAGCGATATGTTCGGCGATGCGCGCACTAGCGAGCTGATGCAAAGCCTGGCGCGAGATAAATTTTATCAGCTTAGCGCGAGCGAGCTTGCGAAGCTGCGCGAGGTCTTCGAGGCGGATTTTTGCGACGATGCGCAGTGCGCTAAATTTATCAAGCAAGAGAGCAGCCGCGGCGTGCTGATCGACCCGCACACGGCGACCTGCTTTAAGCTACTTGACGAAAGTCGCCTAAATCTCGTCGTTTCAACCGCGAAATGGATTAAATTTACGCCGTCGATGATCGGCGCGATCAAAGGTAGGGTTTGCGAGGACGAACGAGCCGATATGATCGCGCTTTCGAAGGAATTTCGCAGCGACATTCCGCCGCAGATCTCGCGCCTTTTTAGCGCGCCGCAGGTTCACTCCAGCGTCGTGGAACAAAGCGAGATCAAAAACGCCATAATGGAGTGGATCAAAAAATGATAGTAATCCCCGCGCGCCTTGCTTCGACGCGCTTTAAAAATAAAATTTTATGTGAGTTTGACGGCGTGCCAATGTTTATCAAAACGGCTCAAAATGCCGCCAAGGCGGACCGCGTGCTAATCGCCGTAGATGAGCCGCAAATTTTAAAGATCGCGCAAGATTACGGCTTTGACGCCGTTCTCACCGCGCGCGAGCATCAAAGTGGCACCGACCGCATCGCTGAAGCGATCGCAAACGCAGCGCTTGCTGAGGATGAGATCATCATCAATATCCAAGCCGACGAGCCCTTTTTCGAGAGCGAAAATTTGATTAAATTTAGAGATTTCGCCAACGCCATGATCGCGCAAAAGGGCGCATTTATGGCGAGCTGCTACAAATACATAAGCCAGCAGGCGGCAGAGGATCCGAATTTAGTCAAGCTCGTGCTTGATAACGCAGGCTTTGCGATCTATTTTTCGCGCTCGCTCATCCCCTACCCGCGCGCGGCATGCGAGTGCTACCTCGGACACATCGGCATCTACGCATACAGTGTGCGAAATTTAAAGCGCTTTTGCGCCCTGCCCGCCTCGGTACTGGAAGATACCGAAAAACTCGAGCAGCTTCGCGCCATAAGCGCCGGCGAGAAGATCGCGATGCTTGAAATAAAAACCGCGAGCATCGGCATCGACACGCCGGCTGATTACGAGCGCGCGCTAAAGGAGTTCGGCGATGGAAATTGATCGCGCCTTTTTAAACACGAAATTTAAAGCGAACGGACCCACAAAATTTAACGATAATGGGCTGCTGCGCGGCGCGGAATTTGGGATGCAGGGGTCTGCCGCGGAGCGTAAAATTCTAACGGCGCATGAAATTCTAATGGCACATGGAATTTTAAAATTTAAAGATGCGAGCGCAAGATGAACTACGATGAATACAGATCTGCAGTAGATACGCTAAATACGTGGGCGCGGGCATATTACACCGACGATAAGCCAATCGCGAGCGACGAGGAGTATGACGAGCTTTATTCAAAAGCAGAGAAATTCGAGGAGCAAAATCCCGCGCTAGCACTGCCGTACTCGCCTACGCGGCGCATCGGAGGCGCGATCAGCGAGGGCTTTTCCAAGCTCGCTCACGGCGCGCAGATGTGGTCGATGGAGGATATTTTCGACGACGCGGACCTTTTGGCGTGGCTAGCTCGCGGCGAGAAGGGCGGCGCGCAGTTTTACGTCGAGCCGAAATTTGACGGCGCGAGCCTAAATTTAACCTACGAAGGCGGCGTGCTGATAAGCGCGGCGACGCGCGGCGACGGGCTTATAGGCGAGGACGTAACGCAAAACGCAAGAGCGATCAAATCGGTACCGCTTCAGATCCCCTACGCGCAAAGGATCGAGATCCGCGGCGAGACGCTGATCGCCAAGAGCGATTTTGACGCGCTAAACGACGAGCGCGCCGCAAACGGCGAGAGCCTGTTTTCAAACCCGCGCAACGCCGCCGCGGGGAGCCTGCGCCAGCTGGATAGCGCGATCGTAGCGAAGCGAAAGCTAAAATTTATCCCGTGGGGAGTGGGCGAGCATTCGTTAAGCTTTGCGCTGCACTCGCAGATAATGGAGTTCGTGCGCAGTCTCGGCTTTTTGCGCGACGAGTTTTGCCGCATCTGCAAGAGCGCAAGCGAGATCAGAGCTGCATACGAGGCGCTGCATAGCATGCGCGCGAGCAAAGACCTGATGCTTGACGGCATGGTAATCCGCGTAAATGAACTTTCAAAGTGCGCCCAGATGGGCTATACGGTGAAATTCCCGCGCTTTATGGTCGCGTATAAATTCCCTGCGATCGAAAAGGTAACGCGGCTGCGCGAGATCAATCTGCAGGTCGGCCGCACCGGCACGGTCACCCCCGTAGCCGTCGTAGATAGCGTAAACATCGACGGCGCGAACGTTTCAAACGCGACGCTTCATAATTTCGATGAGATCGCGAGACTTGGGCTGATGAAAAACGATTTCGTGGGCATCATCCGCAGCGGTGACGTGATCCCGAAGATCACGAGCGTTTATAAACAGCGCAGAGACGGCACGCAGAGTGAAATTTCGCGCCCCGATCGCTGCCCGGTTTGCGGCGAGAGGCTGCTTGACGAAGGCGCGCTCATAAAGTGTCAAAACCTCGATTGCAAGGCGCGCGTGATAGGCTCGCTGATCTATTTCTGCTCCAAAAAATGCATGAATATCGAAGGGCTAAGCGACGCGACGATTACGCAGCTTTTTGAAAGCGGCAAAATTTCAAAAATTGGCGATATTTACGCTCTCGGCGCGCAGGATTTGGCGGATCTTGAGGGCTTTGCGGATAAAAAAATTTCAAATCTTTTGGGCGCGATAAATGCGAGCAAAAACGCGCCGCTTGAGCGCTTCATCGCCTCTTTGGGGATCGAACACATCGGCGAGGTGGCCGCGCGCAAGATCGCCGCGGCATTCGGGCAGGATTGGCTAGATGCGAGCGAAGATGAAATTCTGCGGCTGGAGGGCTTTGGAGAGGCGATGGCAAGGAGCCTAGCGGAGTTTTGTAAAATAAATCGTGAGAAAATTCTAAATCTAAGCGAAATCATCACGCCGCGCGCGCCCCAGATGCAGACCACTAGAAGCGCCTTCACCGACCGCAGCGTCGTCATCACCGGCACGCTCAGCCGTCCGCGCGACGAGTTTAAGGCCAGGCTTTTGGCGATGGGCGCGAAGGTGCAGGGCTCGGTATCTGCCAAGACTGACTTCGTACTCGCAGGCGCAGAAGCGGGCTCCAAGCTACAAAAAGCTCGCTCGCTTGGCGTGCGGGTGATCGACGAGAGCGAGTTTGAAGCACTCGCAAGCCTGGCGACGACCGACGCAAATTCGCCTAACAAGAGCAAGCCTGAAGCGCTTGCGGGGAGCGGCGAGTGAAGGTTTTTTGCTTGGCGCCGAATCCGCACTCAAACGGCGCAGGGTTAAATTTCAAAAGCAATCTCCGCTCTGCGGCGCTTGCGTGTTTTATGAAGCGCGAGAATTTTAAAAATTTTGTAGCGCACGAGCAAGCGGCAAGAGCGACAAATCGAGAGGCGGTTTCTGCGAGGCGCGCGGGCTCCGTCTGCCGCGGCGCTAAAACGGCGGGCGCGATGCCGATAGATGCGGCTGCAAGCAAGAATATCTCAAATTTTGCGGCGCACAAACGCTGCGCCGATAGGAAAAATTTTAAAATTTTCTCTAGCGGCAAGATAAAATTTGCAACGCACGGCGAGCTAAAATTTACAATGCGCGGTATGGTTAAATTTATGGCGTGCAGCTGGCTGAAATTTGAGCCGCGTAGCACTGCTACGCGCGGCTTTGCTTTGTGCGATAGAATTTTAAACCCAAGGCTGCTCAAAAGCTGCACAAGCTTTAAGGTTTCATCGCGGCGCGGAGAGAAAGCAAAATGAGATTTGATCTGCTCGTTGCAAACACGCTTAAAATCAGCAGAAATCAGGCCGCTACGCTGATAAAGCAGGATAAAATTTTGCTGCGAGGCGCCGTGCAAAACAGACCCTCCGCGCAGATCGCGCCCGAGCAGAGCGGCGAAATCGGTACTGCCGAGCAAATTTACGTAAGCAGGGGCGCGCTCAAGCTTGCGGGCTTTTTGGACGAGCTCGCCGAAAACGGGCTTTTGGCAAGCTGCAGCGTAAATTTGCCTAACTCGGCGACAGAAATTTCAAAGCCGTGCAGCGCCGCAAAGGACGCGGATAGCAAAGCGACAGCGACGCAAATTTCAAGCGCAGATTTTGCGGCTACGGATAAAATTTTGAGCGCGAACGAGACGACCGAAATTCCAAGCGCGACGGCGGCAAAGATCGCAGAAACAAATACCGAGGCGATCCGTACCGCAAAAACTGCCGATACGGCGGAGCTTTTACAAACCGGTGCAGGCAAGCAGACAGTGGAATTTTTACAGATGAGTATAGGCGCAGAGACGGCAGGGCTTTTGCAAACGGACGCGGGCGCCGAGACGACAGAGATTTTAAATGCGGCGAAAGCCTCTAAAACAGGTGGAAAGGTAGACGCGTGCCGCAGAGAAGGCAGTGCGGAGCCTATGCAAGCAGAGCCCTCGCAAAAAGATATTTTAAATTTAGCGGGAGCCGATGTTTTGGACGTGGGCAGCAGCACCGGCGGATTTGTGCAGATTTTATTGCAGCGCGGCGCAAAGAGCGTGACTGCGCTTGACGTCGGCAGCTCGCAGCTAAGCGAAATTTTGCGGCGCGATCCTCGCGTGATCGTGCGCGAAAACACCGACATCAGGGAGTTTACAAGCGAGAAAAAATTTGATCTAATTACCTGCGACGTGAGCTTCATCTCGCTAAATTTGATCTTAAAAAGTCTCGCGAGCCTTGCAAAAAGCGCTCTCATCGTGCTATTTAAGCCGCAATTTGAGGTGGGTGCGGAGGCGAAGCGAAATAAAAAAGGGGTGCTCAAAGACGAAAAAGCGGCGCACGGCGCACGGGCAAAATTTGAGCGGCTATGCGCCGAGCTGGGGCTTGCCGTGCTGCATACCGGCGCTTGTAAGATCACGGGCAAAGAGGGAAATCAAGAATTTTTCTATCTTCTAAAAAGGACGAACGATGAAATTTAAAAGCTTAATTATCTTGGCGTTTTGCGCGCTATTTTTGGGCTCATGCGCCAAAAGTCTGAGCCCGAAAGCGCCGATCGTAAAAAACTTCGACATCGCTAAATTTAGTGGCGGCTGGTACGAGATCGCCCGTATGAAGGGCGGCGGCGAGCTGCAAAACACCGCGTACGAGTGCTTCATCGATAAAAACTCCACGATCAATCTTCTAAAAACTGCCAAAACAAGCTCTGGTAAAATCGAAAACGAGCAGCACGTGTTGGAGTTTGCAGGCGATAAAAGCGTAGGTCTGCTCTATCAAAAAGGTCTGATTTCCGACTCCCTCTACCGCGTGGCGCAGGTGGACGGCGACTATCGCTACGCCCTGATCTTCGGCGCCGATACGAGCGAGCTTTACATCCTCTCGCGCACCAAAACCCTGCCCGAGCCGATCCGCATCCTCTATCTGAAAAAGGCGAAGCATAGCGGTTACGACACCAAAAAAATCGTATGGACAAAGCAGCAATAATGGCTAATCAAAAATCAGGCAAAGACCATACAGAGGCTTCGCTGCGGAATTTTAAAGAGCAAAATTTCGTAGCGCAGAATTCCAGCTTGAAAAATTTTACGGAACAGAATTTCACAAGTAATGGGGAAAATTCATCTCAAAATATCAAACGTCCAAGGCAAGAATTGAGCGAAAATAAAACCGGCGATGCGCACCGCGAAGATAAAGCAGACACCGACGCCGCTTGCAGTAACGAAACGGCTTATGGCGGCACTTGCGGCAATGGCGTAGACGCGCAAGCTCAAGGCACGCTTCCTGCTTGTGCGGAAGTACTGCGTGCGCGCCTAAGCGAGCAGTTCGCACGAGGCGATATTTTCGCAACGCTACAAGGCGCAAACCGCGATGACGTGCGCGCCGTAGCAATCGGCAACTTCGACGGCATGCACCTTGGGCATCAAAAATTATTTCAGCGCCTAGGCGAGCAAGGCGCAATAATCGTAATCCTAGCAGGTGGTGGCACGAAGCTAACCCCTTTTGCGTCGCGGCAGGCTTTCACGGACAAAAAGATTTTTTATTGCGATCTACGCGCTATCAAAAGCCTTAGCGGAGGCGAATTTATCGCACTTTTAAGGCAGAATTTCATAAATTTACAAAAAATTGTCGTCGGTGAGGATTTTCGGTTCGGGCGCGACAGAGCGTGGGGTGCGGAGTTTTTGCGGCGCGAATTTAGCGGGCAAACCTGCGTCGTAGGGGAGTTTTGCTTAAGCGGCGGCGGCGTGCATTCAAGTAGGATCAAAGAGCTTTTATCGCGCGGCCAGTGCGAAGCGGCGGCGGAGTTTTTAGGGCGAGATTACGAGATCTGCGGGCGGATCGTGCGCGGTCAGGGGCGCGGGGCGCGGGAGTTCCTAGCGACGCTAAATCTTGATGCGAGCGGCTATTTTATGCCAAAAAGCGGCGTATATGCGAGCCTAGCACGCGCCGGAAGCAAGGAATTTGCAAGCGTGAGCTTCTTGGGGCACAGGCTCAGCACCGACGGGGTTTATGCGCTTGAAACGCACATTTTAGGGGACTTTGCAGGCTTTAAGGCGGGTTTAAATTCCGCGCAAGATCGCGCGCCGTGCTGCGAGGGGCAAGCCGCACATTCTGCGCGAAATTCAGATGAAATTTCGGCGCGTAATTCGACCGAAATTTCTACACAAAATTTTGCGGCGAGCGAGAGCTTGGACGCCGAAAATAAAAATTTAGAGGCTACAAGTAAAAATAGCACCACGAAATTCGTCTGCGTGAAATTTATAAAGTTCCTACGTGAAAATCGCAAATTTAGCGATCTAGCGCAGCTTAAAGAGCAAATTTTAAAAGACGCTTCAGAGGCGGAGGCGGTACTACGAAGCCGTAAATTTTAATCTGCGGCTTGTAAGCTTAAAGATGAAACTTGCGGGCTGTGTGCTTGAAATTTGATGCGTCTGCCCGCGTTTTGCATCTAGGCGTATTAAATGAGCCGTCCGCGTCGTCCCGTATAAAAGTCGTGCGCCCGTTGTCACTGAGAATACTTGGTTGCACCGCCTACGTCTGCGATGCCATATATGGGAGGTGTACACAAAAGTGGCGCGCAAGCCGATAAAAAGTCGTTAAATTTTAACGACGTACCATCCGCAGGACTTTAACGCACCTTGGGCTTGGGTTTATATAAGACGAGGCAAGTGCAAGCCGTACTGAGAATCGAGGGTGATAAAAAATCTTAGTTGCGCTGCAAAGCTTTAAAATTTAGCAGATCTGAGCTGCCGAGCAAGAGTCAAGCGGCTAAATTATGCGCCTAGCTAAACGCTGGATTTTGTCAAGCGGCCTCATTTTACGGCGCATAAAATCGCAAAATGGGCGCGAAATTCTACCAATGGAGCTTTGACTATGCTTTTAGTTTAAGTTTGTAATTAAAGAATTTAAAGGAGCTGTTTTGGTAGCGTGAGATTTGGCGACGTAAAATTTAATGCTGAGAAATTCCAAGCCCGCTAAATACGGCGCAAAATTTCAAGAACGTATTTGCACGGCACGGAATTTTAGAGTCTGTCAAGCAAGACGTGAAATTTAATCATGCATCGAGCGTCTCTGGGCTAGAAGTTGGGCGCAAACTGGGATGCAGCTCGCTTGCATCAAAAGTGCTCATGCTGCGTTTAAAATTTAGGTATGCTTCGCGCGGGGCAAACTAAGCGCAATAATTCCATGCGTAGCGGTCGCAAATAGAGTGTCGCGTAAGTGAAGAAAGCACGGCGTGAGAATTCTGCGCTTAGCATGCGTAGAAAGTATAAATCGAGTGCTGCGTAAATAGCGAAACTAAAAGGAAACGGATGAAAGACGAAATTTTTAAAGAGCCTATCAAAAAACAGTTTGAGTTTGACGCCAGCGTCGCGTCGGTTTTTGATGATATGATCGGGCGCAGCGTGCCGTTTTATGAGGCTAGCACGCGGCTTAGCAGCGAGCTTTTGGCGAGGATACTGCCGCAAAAGGCGCGCGTGATCGATCTTGGCTGCTCGACTGCGACCGCGCTACTGGCGCTGTTTGCGCTGCGCCCCGATCTGCGGCTGTGCGGCATCGACAGCTCGGAGGCGATGATACAAAATGCCCGCGCTAAGGCGGCGGCGTTCGGCGCGAAGCTCGAGCTTAGCGTATCGGACGTGCTGGATGCGAGTCTCGCGGACTGCGATGCCGTGATTTTAAACTACACCCTGCAGTTCATCAGACCGCCGCGCCGCGCCGCGCTCGTGAGTAAAATTTACGACGGATTGCGTGAGGGCGGAGTTTTGATCTTTAGCGAAAAGATTATCTACGAAGAGCCTGCGCTCGCGCGTCAGATGATCGAAATTTACGAGGATTACAAGCGCGCGCAGGGCTATTCGCGCTACGAGATCGCGCAAAAACGCGAGGCGCTTGAAAACGTCCTCGTGCCCTACACCGAGGCAGAAAACCGCGCCTTGGCGCTAAGCGCGGGCTTTAAGCGCGTCGAGAGTATCTTTAAATGGGCGAATTTTATGAGCTTCGCGGCGTTTAAATAAAAGTTCAAATTGCAAGAAGCAAAATTATTTTTAAAAAATTCCAAAAACGGAATTCTACGAGCCGCCCTATTTTTGGCGGCATAGTAAAGCTTCATCCAAATTTTTGGAATTTGACAATTAGATTTTGATACAAATAACGCGAATGTATAATTCTAGCTGTATGCAAGACGGCGCAGATAAAATTTATCGCCGCTTGTAATTTCAAAATTCCGTCGCGGATGTGAACTACGCAAATTATTGGAATTCGGCAAAATTTCAAAATTTCTATGGAATTTTAAAATTTCATAATCCAAGCAGAATTCATAAATTTTACAAAATTCTCAAAAAATTCAAAGATTGAAAAAGTGTGGCTGTCTAAATTTCAGGCATAAAAAAGCGCCCGCCGTTTGTCGGACGCTGTGTATAAATCGCGGGGCGAAATAAACGCCGCCGCGAGCAAAGGAGCTTATTTATCTCTTAAATTTAACTCGCTAACGAGCTTGGAGTAAACCGCGTAGTCTTTGTTTTTAAGATATTTCATCATTCTTTTGCGCTGACCTACTAGCTTTAGCAGTCCTAAGCGAGATGAAAAATCTTTCGGATTTGCTTGCAAATGAGAGGTCAAAAGCGTGATCCTTTCGGTAAGAAGCGCGATTTGCACCTCCGCAGAACCTGTATCTTTCTCTCTTCTAGCGAATTTCGCAACTATCTGTGCTTTTTGAGCCGTGTCTAAAGCCATGATGACCTCCTGATCGGTAAAATAGGAAGCGATTATACTTAATTAACCTAAATTTTTGCTTTCTTTGTGTAAAATGCACGCTTTCAGACCAAAGGAGAGAATAAATGCTTTTTACAAAAGCAAGCGAATATGCCCTACTTTCAATGATTTGCATCGCGGGCAAGGAGGAGTCGATGGATGTCGATTCGATCTCTAGCGAGCTTGGAATTTCACGCAGCTTTTTGGCTAAAATTTTACAAAATTTAGCTCGCGCGGGACTTTTAAATTCCTTCAAAGGCGCCAAGGGCGGCTTTGTGCTCGCGCGCAATGCGGATGAGATCACGCTAAGCGAGATCATCAAAAGCGCCGAAAGACGCAAGGCGACGGTATTTGACTGCACCGCCGAAGGGATCGACGCCTGCCCGAACGGTCGCACGCTATGCCGCGTCAATCTAATGTTCGGCGAGCTTCAAGAGAAAGTCGATGAGTATATGGATACGATCACGCTAGCAGACGTCATCGGCAAAGAACGCAAATGAAAATATATCATCTAAGCCACACCGATCTAGACGGCTACGGCGCGCAGTTCGTCGCGGCGCACTATTTGACGGACGTGGAATTTTTCAATGCCAACTACGGCAAGGAGATAAACGAAAAATTTGAACTCATCCTTGAGCGTATCGACGAGCGGCTCGCTACGGACGCAGACGAAAAAAGCCTGGTTTTAATCACCGATCTAAATTTACTGCCCGCGCAGTGCGAGAAATTTAGCGGCGAACTAGCCCGCCGCAACGCCCGCATGATCCTTTTGGATCACCATCAAAGTGGGCTTGAGTGCGCGAAAAAATTCCCGTGGTATTTCCTGGACTCTTCGCGCTGCGCCACGAAGATCACCTATGATTTTTTCAGCGCGATGTTCGGCGGCAAGACGCGGCTGGATAAACTCGTGCGCGTCGTAAATGCCGTGGATATCTGGCTGAAAGAGCAGAGCGAGTTTGAGCTCGGCAAGGTCTGCCTCGGCATGGTCTCGGGCGCGAAAGAGATCAATAAGATCATGTTCGAGCGGGAGAGCAGGGATTATATCTTTTACTTGCTGGAAAAAATTTTTAAATTTCAAGATGAGCCGAGCGCACACATCGCGCTAGATAGCGCACTGCACGGCATAAAGAAAGAATTTTTTAAAAGCGAGCGCGACGATACGCTAAGCAATCTCGTTTCGCACTTCGTAGTCGATCGCCTAAGCGCGCAAAAGCAGCGCTTCGAGATCAGCTACCTCGATAAAAAGGGCATTTTGACCTACAATATCGGCAACGTAAGCGTCATCGGCAACGACTTTTTGACGCAAAACCCCGATGTCGATTTTTTCATCGACGTAACGAGCAAAAAAACGCTCAGCTTCCGCGCCGACGGCAAAATCGACGTTAGCGAAATGGCAAAGCTGCTCCTAGGCGGCGGCGGGCACGTAAACGCGAGCGGCGGGATGTTTGCGGGCTTTAAAGACGCGAGCTCGTACGAAGCCGTAAAGGCGCAAATCGTGGATCTAATCGAGAAAAAAACTCAAATTTCAAAGGAAGAAGATGAAAAATAATGACGAAAAAATCGCCGAGCAGGACCTCATCTACGAGATTAATATCCTGCTTGACGCGATGCTGCTTTATGCGGGCATCAAGCGCGAGCGGCTCGCCGATGCGGTGCAGCTATATATCGAAAATATCGACACGGTGCTTGCGAACTCTGACGCTAGCGGTGCGGACGAAGTGATCGCCGTGGTAGAGTTTTTGCGCGGCAAACACGCGGAGTTATTTGAAAATAAGGGCTAGCTCGCGAAATTTTAAGCGAAATTTTGCGAGCTAGAATTTTACGAAGCGCAAACTATGCGGAGTAAAATTTCATTTAGCGCAGAAATTTATAGAGCAAGAAATCCGCGAGATAAAATTTTGCTAAATAGAATTTCAAAACGCAAAATACGGAATTTTGCGGGTTTAGATTTAAAATTTTAAAATTTAGCAAGTAGGCTTTGCGAATAAAATTTTAAGGCATGATGGCTGTAGAATTTTGTTTTAAAATTTTATGCTGTCAAACAAGAGCAAAATTTCAAGGCTTAGAATTTACGTTAAGAAATTCCGCGCAATAGCAAATTTAAAATTTTAAGTGCATTTTGCAGCACGGAATTTTGCAAAAAATTTTAGACAACGCGGGGTGGCTCTGCGTAAAATTTTAATCTAGACTTCGCGCGGAATTTGCATCAAAACTCCGCGCGGAATTTTGCGCTCAACTAAGGCGCAAAATTCAAATATAAAGGCGCACTCTCCGCTTGCCAGTGCGGTACAAAGAGTGCGCTGATTGCGGAATTTTAAATTTAAAAGCACGATTCTGCCGTCTAAGATCAAAAAATGGCGTAGCGTCTAAGCTTACCGATAATGACAAAGCTCGCTTTTAAAGAAAAAGAGAATTTTATCTGCAAAAGCGCAAAGATAGCATTTTAATATACTTTTGTTGTTTCTAAGCAAAATAGGTCTGCTGCCAGAGGTTTTTAAATAAGCGCGCTTGATAAAATATTATCGCTAGATATGATGCAGGTGTAAGTAAGTACGCCCAAACGCGGTAAAATTAAAACGAACGCAGCGCTCTCTATCGTCGCAAAGCCAGGCATCGTAAAATAAAAAGCTTGGGCGGAGCGCTTAGAAACAAAATATCGCGAAATAAGACGTATTCAAAGCAAGGTGCCTATAAGATGAAGCGTCGTAAAATAGAATAGCAAAGCAACGTGTCGATAAAAATAGACGCCGCGAATCAGGATTTAGTAGCAGTAACGCAGAACGCGATTAAATTTTAAGCCGGCGGCGCGCTAAATTTTGAAATTTTATGAATTTAAAACTTTATGAAAGGATAGAAATGAAAAAGATTTTTTTGTTTGCATGTCTCATGCTTTTGGGCTCGCAGCTTTTCGGCGACGATAAGGTCTATCGCCTAAGACTTGCTAGTACGTGGGAGGCGACTACGCCCGTTTTGGGCGCTGCCGCTGAGGATTTTAAAAACTATGCCGAAAGCCTTAGTGGCGGTAGGCTTCAGATCCGCATCGATACGCCGAGCAAGCACAAGGCAAGCTTTGGCATATTCGACTTCGTCAAAAGCGGTCAATACGATCTAGGATATACTTCGCTTTATTATTATAAAGGCAAAGATGCTAAAACTATGCTCTGGACGGCGGTGCCTTTCGGTATGACTACTGATGAGCAGCACGCGTGGTATTACTATGGTGGTGGACGAGAGCTTAACGATAAGATATTCGCACAATACGGCATGAAGACCTTTTTGATGGGATCTACCGGCATGCAAATGGGCGGTTGGTTTAAAAAAGAGATCAACTCGGTTGCAGATTTGCAAGGGCTTAAATTCCGCATACCGGGGCTAGGCGGAGAGGTGATGAGCAAGCTGGGTGCCACTATAAACACGGTGCCTACGGGCGAGCTATTTATGGCGTTAGAGATGGGTACGATCGACGCGGTCGAGTGGGTAAGCCCCGTCTATGATATGCCACTTGGATTTCACAAAGTGGCTAAATACTACTACACAGGCTGGCAAGAGCCTATGGGAGACTGCCAACTGCTAGTAAATCAAAAGGCGCTAGAGAAGCTGCCTACGGATCTTCAAGCGATCTTAGAGGCTGCAGCAAGACTTGCCGGAGAGAATTTCCAAAATAAGGGCTTTTATGAAAACGCTCGCATTTGGGCAGAGCTAAAAGCGCAGTTTCCGGATGTGCAGGTGCGCGACTTCCCTGCAGACGTGATAGCCGCGCTTAAAAAAGCAACGAATGAAATCTTAGACGAAGAAGCGGCGAAAGATCCGATGTTTAAAGAGATCCTAGACAGCCAGCGCGCATTTTTGAAAATCGGTAGAGAATGGAATAAAATAAGCACCGTAGCCTACATAAATAACGTAAGCGGTATCGCAGGCGAAAGTGCAGCAAATCCAATCTCCGCAAGCCCTAGCGGTACGACAAGCTCAGATTCTGCAAGCAGCGAAAATCACGGCGCTGCGAGAGATTCTAACGCGACGGACGGCAAAAATTTAGGAGTGACAAAGTAAAGTGGGTGCTACTAGCGATAAAAATTAAAGCGAGACGAACAGACCGGCACAATAAGTAGCTCAGGCGCGACGAGCGGCAGAAATTTTAACTACTTTTGCATAAAGTAAATGGAATTCTGCCGCAGCAGCTTTGGTGCAATAGCTTTAACATCAGAGCTTAGTTTCATAAATCTCATCCACAAGCAAGGCAGAAGCTTTGGCACAATAGCTTTAACATCGCAAGCAGCGTGATCTGGCGCAGCAAAGGGCTCCCGCGTGAAAATAGAACGCCAAAAACACACGATAAAATAAAATTATAAAAATTCCGAGCTCCAAGCACGGCGGAATTCGGAATTTTAAATCTAAAATTTTAAAATCAAAATTTATGAATTTCAGACGGAGCGCGAAACTACTCCAGCTATGCTAGAAACCGGCATTTGCGACCATTAAGACTAAAAGCCGCGTCTAGCGCTTTAAAAGCCTATGAGCCTTTTGTATTTATATATTAAAATCACAAAAATTGCATTTGCGTTATTAAAATTATGACATTTCTTGGCAATATAGGCTAATTCGCATAAAATCAGCCTGCGCGCGTTAAAATTTAATCAATAATGTAATTTGGTAAGATTTGTCGCGATAAAATAGCCTTATTATCATGCTTATCTTTAAAATTTACTCCATTACGCCGCTCTTATAGAGACTACATTTATTAGGATTTAATAAATCACGAATGCCTGGTCTCTGCCGCCACATCTATTAAATGAAATAGCAGATAAATTTCTATGCCCTTTTATCGATAGTGCAACTACGCAAAAAAGCGTATTAATACCGCGAAATTTATTGAATTCTTGAAATTTTTGATCTTTAAAATATCGCAAGACGGCTAGATCGCCAAAATTTCATATTATTTGAATTGATTGTTAAAAAGTAGATTCGGGAGCATAGCCCCGAATCTACGGATAAGATTTTAAATTCTTAGAATTTAATCGGATGGTGGTGGAAGTCGTCGTAAACGACTTTATTGGTCTGAAATTTAATGCGCTTAAGCTCGCGGATACGCAAAAATTCCTCTTCATCGATCTTTTTAATCTGAATCGCTGCCTTAAACGTAGGCGTTTTGGCGATGAGATCCCAGCCGCCGCTAGTTAGCTCGTTGCAGCAGCTCTCCCAGTAGTGATAAGACATCTGAATGATACCATCCATTATACACTCGGTGATGTCCGCCTTGATCGCGATATAGCCGTAGCGGCTCCACGCGACGATGAAATCGCCCTGTGAAATTCCGTATCGCTCGGCGAGTTTCGGATTCATTTCCGCAATCGGTCCTATCGCGTCGCCGCCTTGCTCGACAGTCTTAGAGCGCCTAGTCATCGCGCCTCCTGCGTACTCGTAAACCTTACGCGTAGTCAGAAGCTGGATTGGAAACTCTGCATCGGTCTTCTCATCGACCGAGCCCGCCATTACAGGATAATCTTTCGGCATATTCATACGCTTTGCGAATTCCTCTTTGGCGCTTTCGATCTTGCTCTTATCATCCACGAATAGAACTGGGACGAAATTTCCTTTACCGTCCGGGGTAAAGAATTTTTTATCAAGGTACAATGCAGGTCCGCCCATAGAATTCTCATCAGGGCACGGCCAGTGAAGTCCGTGGTATTTTTTGATACGGTAATAGCTCATTCCGCCGTAGTTGTGCGGAGCTACCCTGCGCACCTCTTCCCAAATCTGCTCTGGAGATTGAAATGTGAAATAATCACCTAGTCCTAGGCGTCTGGCAAGCTCGCAGATGATAGCCCAGTCTTGTCTAGCTTGTCCCGGAGGGGCAACTACAATCTCGCTATGCTGTACGCGGCGCTCGGCATTAGCATAAGTGCCCTCCTTCTCGCCGCTGCAAGCTCCAGGAAGCACGACATCTGCTTTGCGGCTCGTCTCGGTTAAGAAAATATCTTGGATCACATACATCTCTACCTGCGAAATCGCGCGCAAGAAGTGGTTTGCGTTCGGATCGGTCATAACCGGGTTTTCACCCATCGTCCAGAAGAATTTTACCCTACCATCAAGAATTGCGTCAGGCACTTCGGTTTTATGAATACCGATCTTGCCATTTAGATGACCTTTCGGCAAATTCCACTGGCGCTCAAACCAATCACGGGCACTTTCGTCGGTTACGGCTTTATAGCCGGTAAATACATTAGGAAGCATTCCCATATCGCAGCATCCTTGGACGTTTTCTTGTCCACGGATCGGTAGATCGCCGCTTCCGAGCTCGCCTACGTTGCCCGTTACGAGCATTAAATTTGAAATGTCGCAGACTGCGCCCACGCCGTGGTTGAAGTGAGTTACACCCATTCCGTGCGTGATAACCGCAGGTCGCGTAGTAGCATAAATTCTGGCCGCTTTTCTAATATCCTCGGCGTTTAGCCTAGTGTATTTAGCTACGGCCTCAGGCGAATAATCCTTAACCGCCTCTTTTACATATTCAAAACCCTTGGTGTATTTATTAACGAATTCATGATTTACCAAATCCTCGTCGATAATAGCATGGATTAAAGCGTTGATGACTGGGATATTGTGCTCCGGCTCAAGCTGGAGGTGGATATCTGCGCGATTTGCAAATTCCGTCTTAACCGGGTCAATGACGATGAGTTTGGCGCCTCTATTTAGCGCTCTTTGAACGTGCATAGCTACGATCGGGTGGCCGTTTTCAGGGTTTGAGCCGATCATCATAATGCAGTTGCTGTGAGTTCCGATCTCAGTAAAGCTATTTGTAGCCGCTCCGTTACCGATTGTTTTGGCAAGACCTGCCACAGTCGGAGCGTGTCAAATGCGCGCGCAGTGATCGATATTATTCGTGCCTAAAATTCTAAGTAGCTTCTGCGCTACGTAGTTATCCTCATGCGTGCAGCGTGCGGAATAGTTTCCGGCTATCGCGTCGGCACCGTATTTTTCTTTAACCTCGAGCATCTTTTTAGCAACCAAATCAAGCGCTTCGTCCCAGCTAGCTTCGACCAAATCGCCGTCTTTACTAAATTTGCCATTCTTTTTACGAATTAGCGGAGTAGTAAGCCTATCTCTAGAGCCTACGTAATTCCATCCGTAATAACCTTTCAAACATAAACAACCTTGATTTACGGGGTTGTCGCTTACGCCGGTTGCGGATTTGATATAATTGTCTTCCGCAGTCAGCTCGATTTGACAGCCTGTGCCACAATAAGGGCATATGACCTTGCCTTTATTCGCCATATTTTCTCCTTTCGAAAATACTAAACATGCAAAATTACCATATATGCAATTTCGGCACAATTATATAAATTCTTACCTAAAATAAAATTGAAATTTTGCCTTAAGCTAAAAGAATTTTTTCAATTATAATTAGGAGTAAGTTAGGGTAATTTAAGTAGTAATTTAAATTTTAAAATATACTTTAATACTGATATACTAGACTTTTAAAGCAAATAATCAACTAACCGGTTTAAAAAAGAAATTAGTTTTTAAATTTAAGCTTTTAAAGCAAATTTATCAAATAAATTCCAAATATCGTCAGATAAATGACGGAATTTTTTTGCGGACTTAAATATAATTACACCAAAATTTTTAGTAAAAAATTTTTAAAATTCCTTAAGTCAAGGAGAAAGGTATGAAACAACATAAATTTGTAATCTGCGATTACAAACGATGTATCGGTTGCACGACGTGCATGGCGGCCTGTTACTCAAGTGCCTACGAGCGCGGCAAGCTTGCTAAATCGCGACTTACCGTGCTTAGACAGGCTTACGGCGTTATGCCTACGCAGTGCAGGCAGTGCGATGACGGACCATGCGCAAACGTCTGCCCTACCGGTGCGCTTCGCTTCGATAATAACTATATCGAATTACACGAAGAAATTTGCATCGGATGCAAGATGTGTACGCTCGCCTGTCCTTATGGCGCGATCAGCTCGAATGCCGAGCTTATGCCGTCAGTAAATTATGCGGTCGAGCCGAAGTATTATCTCGAGATCGAAAGCCAAGCGGGCGCCAAAAGCACCGCCATCAAATGCGATCTATGCAACGGACGCGAGAATGGTCCTGCATGCGTCGAGGTTTGCCCAACTAGCGCTATCATTATGATAGATCCTAAAGAGGGTAAGCATAAATTGGGCTTTGCGATAGACTACGATGCGGCTAATGCTTTTGCAAAAGACGTGTTAAACGGCGAAATCAGTTGCGTCGCCAAAAAAGAAGGAGGCGCAAAATGATAAGCGTCTATACTTTATTTATCGTCAGTGCAGTAATTAGTATCCTTTTATACTGCGCTCCAAAAACTGCTGTTAAGGTGGGATTTGGATTAGGTGCTATCAGCTGTTTTTACGCGATGTGTCATTTCGTAGCTAATATGGGCGTAAGCGATAGCTTCGTTTTGGGCGGTACTTTCTTATATGCGCCAAAATTTGCTTTAAGTCCGCTTGGAAATTTCTTCAGCTTCGTAGTCGTTTTTATAGGCTTTGCAAGCAGCGTTTACGGTATGAGCTACGCCGAGGAATATATCGGAAAAGCAAATATCGGCGTTTTTGCATGTTTATTTAATACCTTCATCTTATCTATGCTTTTAGTTATCAGTGCGGATAATGTATTTTGCTTCGCTGTTTTATGGGAGCTTATGACGTTAATTTCGTCATTTCTAATCATAGTAAACGATGGCAAAGGCACGCTCAAAGCTGTTATGGTATATCTAGGTATAGCGCAGATCGGTGCATTTTGTATAACCTGTGGATTACTTATCATTGCAAACTACGCAGGCAGCTTTGAATTTGCGAAGTGGGGAAACGTAAATATGCCGATGGGCGCTTCCGTAGCTACTTTTATACTATTTTTGGTCGGCTTCGGCTCAAAAGCGGGAATGTGGCCTTTTCACGTTTGGCTACCGCAAGCTCACCCTGCGGCTCCATCAAACGTCTCTGCTCTAATGAGCGGCGTTATGATTAAAGTAGCGCTCTTTACCCTTGTTAAATTTACACTATTTTTACCGCTAAGTATCTATTTCGGACTTGCAGTTTTGATCCTAGGAGCAGCTAGCTCGCTTTTTGGCGTTTTATACGCGTTGTGCCAGCACGACTTTAAAGCGCTTCTTGCGTATCACTCAGTTGAAAATATCGGAATTATCCTACTAGGTCTTGGCACCGGAATTTACGGCGTCGCAGCAGGCAATGTAACGCTAGCCGCAGTTGGATTTTTAGCAGGCTGTTACCACGTAGTAAATCACGCAATATTCAAAGGCTTGCTATTCTTATGTGCAGGCTCTGTAATCCACGCTACTCATACGCAAAATATGGACGTGCTAGGAGGGCTAGCTAAAAAAATGCCTCTAACTGCTGTTGGTATGTTTATCGGTATCATGGGTATTGCAGCGCTTCCTCCGGTAAACGGCTTCGTTTCAGAGTGGTTTACCTATCAAGGAATGCTTCAAGGCGCTAAGGAAAGCGGAATTTTCATTAGATACGCTTTCTCGCTAGCAGTAGTCGCACTTGCGCTTACGGGCGTTTTAGTCGGTATGCACCTTAAGCTTTATGCGGTAATCTTTGCAGGAACCCCAAGAGATGAAAAAATTTGGGAGAATGCAAAAGAAAGCCCATTAGGAATGGTTTTAGGAATGATCATTTTGATGATAGGTTGCGTGGGATTTGGCGTAGGCGCACATTTCATAGTCGATTACATTATGCAGGCGGTAAATTCTATCACTTCCAATAGCGGGTATGTCGCAAGCCTAGGCGCTTCGTCAATCACTTCGCCTTTGGGAAGTATCGTTTCAACTCCTCTTATTGCAGTGATTTTGTGTTCTACAATGCTGCTTCCGTTTATCATCCTAGCGGTTATGAAAGCAAATCGTGACAAACCTCGTGAGACCGATCCTTGGGCATGCGGTTTTAAATATAGCCCTCGCATGCAGATGACCGGCGGTCCTTTTACCGGCGATTTAAGAAAGATTATGGACTGGCTATTTAGAGGTCATAAACGCAGAATAGAGCAAAACGGCTACTTCGGACCGATCGAGTATCATAACCACCCACAAGACATTTGGTGGACGATGATTTATCAACCGGTAATCGATTGGAGTAAGAAGATCGCCGATAAGATAGGAATTATTCAAAGCGGCTATGCAAATTTATATACGCTTTACATCCTAATCTATCTTTGCGCGATACTGGGCGTCGGATATTTCTTGATCTAGGAGGTTTAAGATGCAGACTATACAAACTATATTTTTAATGATATTTCAAGTCGCGGTTATCGTCCTAGTCGCTCCACTCTTCGACGGTATGGCGAGAAAACTTCGAGCCAAGCTTCAGTCGAAACAAGGAAGCGATTTTTTCCAGACTTACCGCGATATTATTAAGCTTTTTAAGCGCGGCAGAACCGTTCCTGCGTGCAGCCACTGGGTATTTAGGTGGGCGCCGTTTTTCCTATTCGCTACTTCGGCAGCGATTTTGGCGGCTATTCCTATTACATACAGCGATCCAACCACCGATAAAATTTTCGGAGCATATTCGGATATTTTCGTTATCCTATATCTAGGCGCGCTTTTGCGCTTCGTATTCGGTGCGGCTTCGATAGATAGCGGTAACCCGTTTGCCGCAACTGGCGGCGGACGCGAGCAGATGCTTGCCGTTTTTGTCGAACCTGTGATGATGATGTGCCTAATCGTAGTAATGATGGCTGCGGGAACTTCAAATTTAGTTGAGATTCAGGGGATGGTACGCAGCGGTCAGATCGGCTATCAAATTCCAAGCTTTGCTGTCGCTTCGATTGCGTTTTTATGGTGCATGTATGTCGAGACCGGCAGAAAGCCTTTTGATCTTGCCGAAGCCGAGCAAGAGCTTCAAGAAGGTCTACTTGGCGAATATGCAGGCAGCGATCTCGGCTTAGTGCAAGCGGCACTTATTTTGAAGCAGTTTGCGATGATCGGATTATTCCTAACGATATTTGAGCCGTGGAATTTTAGCAATCCGTTTTTGGCGATCATAATCTTTGTGCTAAAAACCGGCGTATTTTACGTAGCAGCCGTTTTCATCGACAACTTTGGACCACGCTTCAAAATGACTTCAAGCATGCGCAAAATTTCATGCGGTGCTCTTGCCATCGCTTTTGCGGCATTAACGCTTTACGTAGTAGGATTTTAAGATGAATAGTATCGATATTTTAGCAATTTGTATGATCGTAACGTCACTCGCGGTATTCGGACTTAGAAATTTAAAACTTTCGATCGGAATTTACGCGATTCAGACGCTACTTTTGGTAAGCATATTTTTTATGCTGTATTCTAACTTCAATGCGCCGCAGCTTAGAATTTGGGCGATAGTGGCGTTTTTTACGAAGGTTATTTTCGTGCCAGGAATTTTATTTTGGCTAGTTAAAAAGCTGGATGTGATCAGCGAGGATGAGCCGGTAGGCGGCTTTTTCGTAAGCCCCGTTATTGCGATGGGATTTTCGCTAGCGATTGCGATGACAATCAATCCGATCTTGCTTAAATTCTCTCTTATTCAAGAAAGAATCGTTCTAATAGCGGCGGTAACCGTATTTATGATGGGAATTTTCGGCTTCATGCTAAGAAATTCTTTCATCAAGCAAATTCTAGCCTACTGCCTCTTTGAAAACGGCATCCACCTAAGCCTTGCACTTATGGCTTACAACTCTCACGAGCTAGTCGAGCTTGGAATTTTAACCGATGCAATCTTTGCGGTTATTATTATGAGCATTTTGGCGGTTAGATTTTACAAAGCTTATGACGGGCTTGATACGTCTAAAGCTTCGAATTTAAGGGGTTAATGATGAATAGTTTAGCTTTTATATTAATTTTTCCGTTGCTCGGAGCGCTGATATTATTCTTATGCCCTAAGAATTTCAAGCTCCTAAGCTCGCTACACGTTTTGATTTCTGCAGTTACATCCGCAGGGCTACTCTGTAACGTAGGCAAGCTTATCAGCGGCAACTTTGAGGCTTTTTACGCATACGATAAATTTCTATTCCTAGATAGCCTAGGCTGCGTATTTTTAGTGCTAATCGCCGTAACGGGCTTTTTGGTAAATTTATACTCTACCACCTATATGAAATGGGAGATACAGGGCGGTCATCTGGATCTTAGCGATCTTAGAAAATACTATGCGCTCTGCCACGTTTTCGTTTTTACGATGACGCTTAGCGTTATATGCAACAACGTCGCGTTTATGTGGGCTGCAGTAGAGGCCACTACGTTAGCATCGGTATTTTTGGTCGCTATTCATAAAGACAAAAAATCTACCGAGAGCGGTTACAAATATATCGTTATCTGCTCGATCGGCTTAGCGTTTGCGCTTTATGCGACCGTTTTACTATATGCGGCTACATTCAAAATCACGGGCGATGGCGAGGCTTCGATGCTTTGGACTAGCATTATGGATCACGCCAAAGGCTTAAACAAAGATGCCGCTAAGCTTATCTTTATATTCGCTCTAATAGGCTTTGGAACCAAAGCAGGACTTGCTCCTACTCACACTTGGCTTCCTGACGTTCACGCAGAAGGTCCGGCTCCTATTTCAGCACTACTTTCGGGTGTGCTTTTAAAATGTGCGATGCTAGCGATATTTAGATATTACGCGGTAACCGCCGAAGCGGTAGGGCCAGACTTCGTTAAGCACGTGATGCTGATCTCGGGCACGATCACGCTATTTATAGCAGGAATTTTCCTCGTTCGTCAGCACGACGTAAAAAGGATGTTTGCTTACCACTCGGTCGTTCATATGGGTGTTATTGCATTTGCGCTAGGTATCGGCGGATATTTCGGCTTGCTTGCCGCGATCTTTCACTGCTTAGCTCATAGCTTTACTAAGGCTCTTGCATTCTGCTCTACCGGTAATATCGCTAGAATTTACGGTCACAAAGATATGACTAGAATGGGCGGTATGGTAAAAATCGCTCCGCTTACTACGATAATGTTTGGTGCTGCGGTTTGCTCGCTCGTAGGCGTTCCTGCGTTTGCGATCTTTGTAAGCGAATTTAACGTTTTCAAAGGCGCGATAGCCAGCGGTCAATACATAGCCGTAGCATTATTTGCGATCGCGCTCGTAATTATTTTCATTGCGGACTTCGCGCACTTTAATCTAGCGAGCTTCGGTACGCCTAAAGGTGAAGTGGTTTATGCTAAAGAGATGAGCTTGTTTGAAAATTTACCGCTAATCTTGCTTTGCGCTTTAGTGATAATTTTCGGCGTATGGCACGTAGGTGATTTTTGGATGCTCGTCGAAAACGGCGTTAGAATAATGATGAGAGGTTAAAAATGAGAGGCGATAAATTTATAGAAATTTTAAAGACCAAAGTCAAGGTCTTAGAAGTTACCCGCCAAGCCGAGGATCAAATCACCGTTTTAGTGGATAGAAATGATCTGCCGCTTGCGGTTAAGACGCTATATTATGACATCGGCGGTTTTATCAGCACGATGATCCCTAACGATGAGCGCGAGCTAAACGGAAATTTCGCACTTTACTATGCGATATCTATGGAAGGTGGCAAAATGACCGAAGCGGAGGATTTCGCCGCAGAGGATAAATGCTTCATCACCGTTAGGACGCTAATTCCCGGATCGGATCCTACATTCCCGTCAGTTACTCCTTTAGTGCCTGCTTGCGTATGGTACGAAAGAGAAGCCTTTGATATGTTTGGTTTAATCGCCGAAGGCTTGCCTGATAAACGCCGTTTGGTGTTAAGCGACGATTGGCCAGATGGGCTTCATCCGCTTCGCAAAGACGCGATGGACTATCGCTATAGACCCGATCCTGTAGATCATAAAGACGAACCTAATGCAGAGTTTTTATTTCCTAGCGGTGATGGCGTAGTAGATGTTCCACTTGGACCTCTTCACGTAACGAGCGATGAGCCGGGACACTTTAGACTATTTTGCGACGGCGATGAGATTATCGATGCAGATTACCGCTTGTTTTATCAACACCGCGGTATGGAGAAGCTAGCTGAAAACCGAATGAATTACGATCAGATGGGCTACCTTGCAGAGCGTGTCTGCGGAATTTGCGGCTACGCTCACGCGATTGCGTGTATTGAAGCGGCAGAGAAAGCCATCAAGCTTGAAATTCCGCTTCGTGCGCAAGCCATCCGCGTCATCTGCCTTGAGATCGAGCGCCTTCACAGCCATCTTTTAAATATCGGTCTAGCCTGCGAGGTAACGGGTAACTACAACGCCTTCATGCATATCTTTAGGGTGCGCGAATACTCCATGGAGTTAGCTCAGCTCGTAACCGGCGGCCGCAAGACCTACGGCAATGTCATTATGGGCGGACTTCGCCGCGATATGACCGACAATGAAATTCGCAAGAGTATCGAGATCATCAATAAACTTGATGTTCAAATTTCTGAAATTTGGGACGCCGTTATGGAGGATAAACGCCAAATCGGTCGCTGGAAAGGCGTGGGCGTATTAGATCGCAAAGTAGCGCGTGATTTTAGTCCGGTAGGTCCAAACATGAGAGCTTCTGGCTTTAAACGCGACAACCGCTACGATCATCCTTATGATTTCTTCAACAAGATAGAATTCGAAGTAGCCGTAGAACACGGTGGCGATGTATTCAGCCGCGAAGTCGTAAGATATAAAGAGCTCAAACAATCGATCCACATAATCAGACAGTGCTTGCATCAAATGCCGCAAACTCCGATAATGATCGATCCACAGACTATGATCAGACCGGAAAACTACGCTTTAGGTCACGACGAAGCACCGCGCGGCGAAAATGTCCACTGGATCATGCAAGGAAACGCTCAGAAGGTTTACCGCTGGAGATGTCGCGCCGCTACGTATAACAACTGGCCGAGCTTGCGATTTCAATTCCGCGGAAATAACATCTCCGATGCGGCGCTAATCGTATGCTCGATGGATCCGTGCTACTCATGCACCGAGCGCGTAACTTTAGTCGATATTAATAGCGGAAAGAGTAAAATTCTAACCGAAAAAGACCTTAAGAAATTTTGCCAAGACGGCAAGGTTAGCAAAAAGGATTTAAGATGATGAAATTATTCGACATTACCGAAAAATATGGTAAGGCGACCTATGCTTATCCGTTTGAGCCATACATCGTGCCCGAGAATTTTCGCGGGCAGCCTGAATATACCTATGAGCTTTGCATAGGCTGTGCTGCGTGCGGAATCGCCTGCCCATCTAATGCGATCGAGCTTAAGATGAACGAAGCCCAAACTAAACTAATTTGGGAATTTGACTGCGGGCGCTGCATATTTTGCGGTCGCTGCGACGAAGTATGCCCTACGGGAGCAGTAAGGCTAGGCAATAGCTTTGAGCTAGCGGTAAAATTTGATAAAAGCGCGCTTATCCAACACGGCGAGCTTGAGATGGAGAAATGCAGCTGCTGCGGCAAGCCGATGACCCCAAAAAGGCTCATCAATTACACGCTAGAAAAGTTAAGTACTGCAAATTTGCTCCCAGGCAGATTAGAAGAAGCTAAAAAATATCTCTATATCTGTCCTGAATGCAAAAAAGCTCAAGCGGTCGAAAGAGTAACCAAAGGTATAGAGGAGGCAATAAAATGAGTTTGTATCAAGTCCCCGAAAATATTAAAAACGCAAACGATCTAACCGCAAAATTGGAGCTTTTGAAAAATATCAAACGAAGCTTCAGCGTTTATCGTATCGACTGCGGAAGTTGCAATGGCTGTGAAATCGAAATTTTTGCTTCTATCACGCCGATGTGGGATCCGGAGCGCTTCGGATTTAAACTTGTAGCTAACCCTCGCCACGCAGATATCTTAGTCTGCACCGGTCCGGTTACTCGACAGATGTATTATCCGCTGCTCCGCGCTTATGAGGCTGCACCTGATCCAAAGATCGTAGTAGCTCTTGGGGCCTGCGGAAGTACTGGCGGAATTTTTCATGACGCATATAGCGTATGGAGTGGTATAGATAAGATTGTACCGGTGGATGTTTATATCCCCGGCTGCCCTCCGCATCCTGCTAGCATCATCTATGGTCTTGGCATGGCGCTTGGCATCATCGATCAAAAGCTTCAAAAGAAGAGCTATGAGCAAGATAGCACTCTTCCGCCACCGGTTAAGAATTCAGTTATAGGCGATATTTTATTCGAGCGCGATCTGCAAGCTGAAGCTAAGAGGCTGATGAGCTATATTTTCGGAAGAGTTTTATTCGCAAAATATATGGATGCGATCAAAACCTCATCTGACGTTCACGATCCAAAAGCTTCTCGCGAGGCTCTACTTAACGCTATCCACACCGAAGAGGATCCTAGATACGCGGAGTGCATGGCACTATTGCACAATGACGTATATCTAAAATACGCCCGCGCTACGGAGGAATTTAAGATCGATCCGCAAAAAGAGGTCTGGAGCAAACGATGATTGAGGTTTTTAAGCTTACAAAGCGGCATATGGACGAAAACGAAAATTTACCTAAAGAGCTAAAGGATATCAAGGTTTTTTCCACCTGCGTCGGTCACGGCGTAGGTACGATAGATTTTAGCGAAAAGGTACTTGAGATAGACGATGAAGAATTTAAACGCATCATCGAGAACTCGGGCGACTACGTTAAATTTAAGATCGGTAACCTAAGCAAGTATTTCGAGATTGAAATTTTTGCCGAGCACGCAGCTAAGCTAATCCCTCAGCTTTGCGAATGTGAGCTTAAAGATCTGCTAAAAAATATGCGCGAAGGATATTTCGTGCTAAGGAAGGATTTTTGATGCGAAAGGCGTTGCTTTGTATCGGCAATCCCCTTCGCGGCGACGACGACGTGGGCAATGAAACAGGACGAATAGTCGAGGCGAACTTAAAAGACTGGCGCGTTTTTTATGGGCAGGATGTGCCCGAAAACGAATTTGCAGCACTTAGGGAATTTGCCCCTGAAATTCTAATCGTAGTAGATGCGATGAGCGGCTTTGATGAGGATAAGATAGAATTTTTCGACCTCAGCAATGATCGCGACTATATCTACTCGACGCATAACCTGCCTACGCCGGTGCTTCTAAGCTATCTGCGCAAAATTTGCCCAAAGACGCTGTTTTTGGGCATCAGCGTGCTGCTCGATAATGTCCTTGATTTTAAAGAAGGGCTAAGCGAGAGCGCAAAAAAAAGTGCGCAAAAAGCTTATGAGCGTATCTTAGAAATTGATTCAAATTTAAATGAGGAGGAGTAAATGTTAAATCCTGCAGAAACCGCGCAGGCGGTGTCTAGTTCGATGCAACACAAGGCGCATACCCCGCTAATTAGCATAATTTTTCTAGCTATAATGGCGGGCGCTGCAATCGCTATGGGCGATATTTTCTGGGCTCACTCGACCGTCGGAATGGCTGAAAAGCAATCTATTGGCTTATCGAATTTCATCGGTGGTATTACCTTTAGCTGCGGTCTGATGATGGTGGTTTTTTACGGTGGGCATCTATTTACTAGCTCGGTTTTAACGGGCGTACCTGCTGCCGATGGCAAATTACCGCTAGGTAAAACAATCGGCTATTGGGCTATCGTTTGGTGCTTTAACTTTGTAGGTGGCGCGTTAATCGCGTATATGTATTATTACTCAGGACTTCCGCTTAAATATGATGGCTACATTTTGCAGCACTTCATTCCTGCAGCAGCAGGCAAAATAAACGCACCTTTTCATGAGCTATTCATCCGCGGAATTTTTTGTAACGTGTTTGTATGTATGTCTATCTGGACTGCGACCAGCGAGAGCAATCTATCGGGTAAATTCTTTGCAATTATGTGGATGATCGGCGCATTCGTAGCTTGCTCGATGGAACACTGCGTGGCAAATATGTTTATCCTAACTGAAGGTATCATCGCTAAAGGCCACTACCTTGCGGCTGCAGGTGGCGATGTAAATGCTCTTGCAAGCTCGCTTCACGGTGTAACGGCGGCTCAAATAGATTCAATAAACTGGGGAAATTTCATCGTTAAAAATATGATCCCAGTTACGCTAGGTAACATCTGCGGCGGTCTATTTTTCGTAGGCTTGGTCGGATTTATGGTAAATAAATACGATATGAAAAAGAAAGACTAATCTATCGCGCTTCAGCACGATATAAACAAAATACGGCGCGGCACTTTGCCGCGCATTTTTAATTTCTAAAATTTTAAAAATTCCGATGCGTAAAATCTCACCCAATTTGAAATTTTAAATTCCATTACAATACATAAAATTTCGCTCGATTCAAAATTTTAAATTTTATATTGCCGCTAAATTTAAAATTCCAAAGCTTTGCGTTTTAGGATAGTGGATAAAATTCAAAAGTGAATTCTGCGTTAAAATTTTAAGTAAATTCAAAACAGAATTTTAAACGAGGTCACAAACCCAAATTTTATATAAGTTAAAATTTTAGACGAAATCCTAACGAAATTCGGGATGAAATTCTAAAACCAAGCTCTTGATAAAAATTTTACGCTATAAATTTATGCAAAATTCTACTCCACAACTTTAGACAAAATTTCGCGCTTAAGCCGTAGGCGTAAGTCGCAGAAATGCTTTAAAAACTCTAGCCCGCGCCTAAACACAGTAACTAAGCAATCTGTCGTAGTCTAGGATCAAAAACTCGTGCTGGCTGATTTTTTGAATTACGTTATCTTTTACAAGCTCGTTAAACGCAGTACTCGCGCTTTGGCGCTTGAGCCCCACAAAGGATGAAAGCACCTTTAGCGAAAAGGGCAAAAAGACGTATTTGTAGCCATTTTGATGAAAATTCTGCTCGTTTGCAAGCTCGATCAAAAAGCTCGCGATGCGCCCTTTTGCATTTTCAAAAAGTATAGAGCGTGTGATTTTGCGCTGCAGCAGAATTATCTCTGTTAAAATTTTTATATATGCCTCGCAAAAGCTGCGATTTGCCAAGATCTCCCCTAGTCCGCTCGCATCGATCGTGTAAATCTCGCTGTCCTCTAAAAACTCAAGCGCGCAAATTTCATTAAGAATGGTAATATTGTCCTTATTTAGGTAGTTGATGATGAATTCCTCGCCGTCTTCAAAAAACGAAAGCTTCGCCTGCCCGCTTTTAAAAATAAAAACTTTAGGCGCCTCGCTATAAAAAACATAGCCTTTTTTAATGACTTGGTGCTCGAACATAGCAAGCTCCTCGTCGCTAAGCGTGGCGATAGCCTCGGTTTGCAGTAGTCCCAGCCGCGATTTTTCCATATAACCTCCAAAAGCTAAGAATTATACAATGAAATATTTAGACAAAGATAAAGCTGCGCGGATTAAATTTACCATCCGAACTATGGCTGCGCATCTGGGTCGCCTAAGCTAATAAATTTTATAGCTTTTAAAATTCTAAATTTTACCCGCGCTTTGCATCGCGTAAAATTTCAAAAATTTATTGAGCCTTATGTGGCGAAATTATAGCCAAAACCCGTGGCGCGAATTTAAAATTCTGTCTCTAAATAAAAATTCATATCATTTCATTGAAATTTTATTTAGCAAAGATATAATAATGCATATTAAAAATAAGCGGTATTTTGCTCGCGGCAATACCGCAAGAAAGGAAACCTCATGCAAAAGTTAAATTTTAAAGATAACGTTTCCGAGACGCTGCTAATCAACGTCTATATGCGCCATTTGGATTTTAAAGACAAGGATCCGATCCTAAATGATCCCTTTTCAAGCGCCGTCGTAGAGCAGATCGATTATAATTTTGCGAAATTTAATGACGCGCGCCTTAGCAAGACGGGTACCGTGATCCGCGCGAAATTTTTCGACGACGAGACGCTGCGGCTCGCGGCAGAGCTTGATCGCCCTATCATCGTGCAGCTTGGCGCAGGGCTCGACACCCGCCCGCTTAGACTACAGCGCGCCCTGCCGAGCGCCCTATTTTACGACCTCGATCTGCCAGACGTCATCTCCGTGCGCGACGCGCTGCTGCCCAAAGCGCAGAACAATTTCAGCCTGTCCCGCTCGATGCTGGATCCCTCGTGGATGGACGAGCTAGCCGCAAAGCACGGCAGCGCGGGCTACATATTCATTTTAGAGGGGGTGAGTATGTATTTTGAAAAGGAGGAATTTAAAGAATTTTTTATCGCGCTTGCGCAAAAATTCCGCGGCTACGTGCTGAGCGACTTTATGAGCGAGTTTTCGGTTAGGAAATTCGACTCCAGGCGCCATGACGCTATGAAACACATGCAAAACGCACCCTTTAAAATGGGTATCGGCGGCGGCGCAGAGGTGCAGGACTGGGATAGCGCGCATATCAGATTCGTCAGGGAGGCCGCAATGCTAAAAATGTATAAAAGCCACTGGAGCCTCAAAGGGCGCCTATTTAGCCTGATTCCCGTCTTTTGTAACGCTTGCAAGATGTTCGTTTTCAAAATCGGCGGTGATGAATAGGCTTAAAAATTTCAGTTGATTGCTTTTCAAATTTCGACAGCTAAGGCGCGAATTCTAAGCTGCTTATCTGGCAAGCTGGCATGCAGAGCAAACAGCACATACCGCTTTGCTTAATGCTTGAGTAAAATTATAAAAACGCTTTAAAATTTTGCTTAAATTTACCTCGATTTATAGGAATTTAAGAGTTTTTAAAATATATTTTCGCATCTTAAATTCACGGAAAAGATCATGCAAAATTTTCTCGACAAACTCACTGCCACAATTGACGCGATCAACTCCTTTTTGTGGGGTCCGTACTTTCTAATCGCCCTACTTTGCGGCACCGGCGCGTATTTTACGGCGCGCTTGCATTTAGTGCAAATTTTTAAATTTAAAATGGGTGCGCGCAAGCTTTTCGGCAACTTCTCCCTGCACGGCGAGGCTGCGGGCAAAAGCGGCATGAGCTCGTTCCAAGCCGTCGCCACGGCGATCGCCGCACAGGTCGGCACGGGCAACCTGGTAGGCGCCAGCACCGCGTTAGTAATGGGCGGACCGGGCGCGATATTTTGGATGTGGTGCGCGGCGTTTTTGGGCATGGCGACGAATTTCGCAGAGATCTGCCTGGCTCAAATTTACCGCACCAAGGACGACAGTGGACATATGATCGGAGGGCCCGCGTTTTACATCAGTCGCGGACTCAAAAGCCCCCTTGCCAAGCCTTTAGCGGCGTTTTTTGCGCTAGCCATCATCTTTGCTTTGGGCTTCATGGGCAATATGGTGCAGGCAAACTCCATCTCAGACGGCTTTAGCGGCGCATTCGGGATTCCGAAGTGGGTGAGCGGCGCAGCCTTAGCACTCATCTGCTGCGTCATCTTTTTCGGCGGCGTCAAAGCGATCGCGCGCGTGGCCGAAAAGGTCGTGCCACTAATGGCGATCTGCTACGTGCTTGTGGGTCTCGTCATCATCGGCTCAAATTTCGATAAAATTCCATCCGTCATCGCGCTGATATTCAAAGCCGCATTTGATCCATCCGCTGCCTGGGGCGGTGCTACGGGCGCTACGATCGCTACTGCGATGAGATACGGTATCGCGCGCGGGCTCTTTTCAAACGAAGCGGGCATGGGCTCGACGCCGCACGCACACGCCGCGGCGAATGTCAAACACCCCGTAGATCAAGCCGTGCTCGGCATAATGGGCGTTTTCGTCGATACATTCATCGTGCTTAACATCACCGTTTTTGTGGTGCTCAGCACCGACGTAGTCGCCTTTGAAAACGGAAAGGCGGTATTTTCGGGTATCTCGCTGGTGCAGGAAGCCTTTGGATCGCAAATTTTGGGTCGCAGCGGCGGCTACGGTTTCGTGGCGATCTGCCTGTTTTTCTTCGCATTTACCACGATTTTGGGCTGGTATTACTTCGCCGAGATCAACGTGCGATACCTCCTGGGCGCAAAATTCGTCAAGCTCTTGCAAATTTTAGTCGTAGCATTCGTATTCATAGGAAGCGTGCAAAAGATCGACCTCGTCTGGGAGCTAGCCGATATGTTTAACGGACTGATGGTGATCCCCAACTTAATCGCGATCATCCTACTTAGCCCCGTCGTCGTGCGGCTTTTGAGCGATTTTAACGACGGCAAAAGCTACGACGCGAACGACTATAAATAACGCTACGCGCTAAATTTCAAGCCTGCACTTGGAATTTAGCGCAAAATCATCTTAAAATTTAGAATTTTAAAATTCTTTTCGAGCTAAAATCCTTGCCTAAATTTTATGATCTAAGGAGAACGGATGCAAATTTTAAGGAGCGAAAAATGCCCGTTTTAAAAGCATTACTGACCGGGCAACCGCGCGCTTACGGCGACGAGCGCGCTACGCAGCCTCTAAAAAAGCGCTGGGAGACGGCGATATTCAAGCAAGCCAGAGTGGGCGAAGTGCGCGCGAATGAGCTTGGATTCGAGGGCGACGCGGTAGCCGATACGCTGCATCACGGCGGCACGGAAAAGGCGATTTTTGCCAACTCGTTGCAAAATTACGCTGCGTGGGAGAGATTTTTGGGGCTTAAAAATCTAGCCTACGGTGCAATGGGCGAAAACCTCACGATCAGCGGACTACACGAACAAAACGTCTGCATCGGCGATGTGCACCGCATAGGCTCGCTGGTGCTACAAGTAAGCCAGCCGCGCAAGCCCTGCTACAAGCTCTCGATGCGCTGGGGTAACGCGGAGATGACGGCGGAGATCGCGCGCAGCGGACTTACCGGCTGGTACTACCGCGTGCTGGAGGCTGGCTCGTGCCGCGCGGGAGACGAGATCTACGTCGTAGAGCGCGACCCCGCTATAATGAGCTTGATGGAGCTTAATCGTCTATTTTACGGCGATCGCCTCGATGAAGGGCTGTTAGCAAAATTTAACCTACTTACGACGCTTACGCCAAAATGGCGCGAGGATATGCGCCGCAAGCTAGAAGGCAGCTACGACGACGGCTTTATGCGGCTATGAAATTTAGCCTCGAAGCGGCGTGATAAAACCAGCAAAGCAACGCCGTGCTTTGTTATTTCACACTCTTGGCGCGGATTCCAAAATACTTTCCAAGCCGCCGATGCTAAGTTTCAAGACACTTCTTGGCTACTCAATATCGGCTTACAAAAAATACTTTCTTGATGCAAGCCGTAAATTCAGGCTAAATTTTAAAACTGAAATTTTAATCTAATCCGCGCCGCACGCACGCAAATGCGATCTGTTCTCGCACCATGTTTTGCGGCATGATACAAGGCTGCAAGAAGAATTAAAGACGCAATTTAACCGCACTTAGAATTTAATCTTTTATGAAATCTAAATTTAGACGCACATTCAAAGCCGCAAGTGCCGTTCTTTGTAAATTTTAAAATTTAAAAGCTGTAAATTTAACTCTCTTGCTGCGCAGTGAATTTTTTTCCAAAAATCAAAAATCAAAAATCAAAAAGCGAACTATTTTTACTCGCGCGACACTCTTATCTTGCGCATTTAGCGACGCAGATCTTATGCTGTAAATGAGCTTCCTCTAAGCTTTTAACGCGCGCCAAATTAGACATGTCAGATGCTTTGCCAAGCGCCTTTCAAAGAGCTCATTTATAGCGCTCGTTATAAGTAGAATTTTACGCGGATTTTGCGCGACGCGGTAACAATTACAACCTTTTAAAGAGCGCACCGCAGCTCAAAAGCCTATTTCGGCTTTTAAAAACTGCGCACTGTATGGCTCAAAGTCCACTTCCGCGCTCAATCAACTATCGCAATCCCCGCATCTGCGCAGGCTTTTCGCGCCTTTTTAGATATGCCGATGCCGGTCGTTTCGATTCTCTTAAGATTAACGAAGGGCGCAAGCTCGGCGGCGTCAATGTTTTTAACGTCGAAAAGCTCATCCTCGCCGTCCCAATCAGGCGCGATTTGCAGATAAATTTCGTTTCCGCCGTCAAGATATAGCTCGCTCACCTGCTCCGCCAGATTTGCGGGGATCGGGTAGTTCTTAAACCACTTTTTGGCTTGTGGCAGGGCGCCAAAATCCGCATACGGATCGATGCCGCGCTCCTCGCAGTACTCAAACACGTCAAATTTAGGCTGTAGCAGGGCTTTTTCGTACATCAGCTCGTTCATCACGGCGATTTTGAAATTAAAATTTTTAAACGTTAGCGTCTCACCGGCCGCGCGCGGAAGCTTAAATTTATCGCTCGGCCTGCGCTTTACCTTTTTCTCTTTTTGATTGATGCAGACGCGCCCTATCGGCATTTTCGTAGCTCGCACGATGTTTGCAATCTCGTCGGTGTCGCGCTTAGCGAAGCGCTCGGCAAAGTCCATCGCGCCTATGCGCTCCTGCACGGCCTCGGCTAGAGCTAGCGAGACTTCAAACTTGCTCAGGCTAAGCTCCAAAAATATATATGCGCCGCGCAGCTCCTGCTCGGGCACGGCTTCAAGCGGCGGTCTGCCATCTATCGTGAACGCGCCGGCGTATAGCTTGCGCGGAACCTCGTGCTGCACGCCCTTTGCGACCTCAAGCATCAAAATTATCTCGGTAAGCTTCGGTTCTGCGAGCTCACCTGCGCGCACGAAGGCGAAAATCCCCCGCTTCATCCCAAAAATAGCGGCTTTTGCCCTTCCCGTCATCGATCACGCGCGGCTGCCCCAAGGCTTCGTTAAACTTAGCTAGATCAAACTCGCAGTTTACGCCGCCGATGAAAATGCCGTCCGGACGCACGTCGACGTCAAAATTTTGCTTTTTAAAAATATCAAACAGTCCCATTTATCGCTCCTGATTTTGCCTTAAATTTCGTTTTAAAATTTTTCCAAAAACCCGTAAAAATCACCCGCGAAAAGCCTATCCTCGCCCTCCGCGTAGTCGCGCACATAGACCTTGTATTCACACGGCGCGTCGTCTGCCAGCTCGCTTGCCATCTCTTTCATCGCTCCGCTTGCCGCCTCGTCTGCCGCCTCGCTCGTTGTCATGCCCGCAGCTTTGCACGTCGTTGCGGCATTTATATCGCGCGCCGCATCCGCCGATCTCTCTCCGCGCGCTTCGTCGTCCGATGCCATATTTTCCGCACCGTCGGCTACCGTCGCGACGACCGTATCACGCACCGCCGCGCCCATGGCTTCGTCGCTCGTGCTCTCCGCCGTCTTGCTGCGCGCCGTATTCGACGAGCCGTCCGCTATACCGCCGCCGTCGCCTGCGGGCAAAATTTTAAAATAATACTCCTCGTCCTCGAGCTGCAAGAATACGAGCTCGTCCGCGGCGAATAGCCTGTTTTTGAGATTTACCTCATACGTGTGGCAGATGTCGGCGTCGGCACTATCCGCAAACTCGGGCGGCGCGATCGTTTTTAGCTCCGTCCCCGCCGCGCTGACGCTAGCGTATCTTAGCAGCATCTGCTTGTAGCTCGCAGGCAGCGCGAAACCAAGCCGCCGCTGCGCCTGCGCGATCCATGCGGGCTCTATGTCGCTGCGCCCCGCGGCTGCGATATTTTTAGATTTTTGAATAAGTTTTTCTATCATTTTGATCCCGTTTCGAGCGAGAAATTTTAACGCCTTAGCGCACCGGACACGCTGTTTACATAAAACACGGGTGTTTGGCGCGGCTTTGAAAATCTAAATTTAAAAGCACGCGCAGCTTCAAAATCAAAGCGAGCCGTTTAAAATTTCAAGCAGCCCGCGTCTAAATTTTAACCGCAAACACGAACTGGCAGAATTCTAGCGATCTAAATTTAGCGCTAGCCCCTAGCCAGCGCTATTACTTCGATCTCCACAAGCGCGCCCTTGGGGAGTTTGGCGACCTGCACCGTGCTACGAGCCGGCTTGTGCTCGCCGAACGCTGCCGCGTATATCTCGTTCACCGCGGCAAAATCGCCCATATCGGCTAGGAAAATCGTCGTTTTGACGGCATCTTGCAGCGTCGCGCCCGCTTCTTTCAGGATCGCGGCGAGGTTTTTCAAAACCTGCCTGCTTTGCGCCTCCACGCCGCCCGCGACAAACTCGCCGTCCGGCTTAAGCGCGATCTGCCCCGAGGTAAAGATGAGTCCGCCCGCCTTGATCGCCTGGGAGTACGGTCCGATGGCCTGCGCCGCATCGGGAGTCGAGATGATCTGCATAGTAAATCCTTTGTGAAAAATTTCGACCATTTTATCGCAAAATATTTTAACTTTGTTTTAGGCGGCGGAATTTCGCGAACGAGGTTGCGGGTGTAGAGGGCGCGACGGTGCAGCTAAAATTAATGGGCGAAAAAGCGGTGGCACGGTAAAATTAATAAGCGCGGGGCGGCTAAATTTCGTTTATGCAAACACTGCAATGCGGTGAAATTTAAATGGCATGGATGGGCAAAATTTCGCCTACGATAGCAGAATGAAATGGCAAACGCAGCGGTGCGGTTAAATTTATCGCACAAAATACAGCGGACAATATGCGAGAAGCTAGCGCGGAATAGCGAGCTGTGGCGGCGAAACGGCAAATTTAAAAGAGCTGACGGGCACAGAAAACAGAGCGTGAAAGTGCGGCTAAATTTAATCGATACGGGCACGGCGGCGAATCTGCACAGCAAATGGTTGAACTGTGGGCACGAGCACAGGGCGAGTAAAACGACTCGCTAACGGTGGCGTGTATTTTAAAAAGCAAGTAAGCGGGAAAGAGGCGTACGTGACGGTGCCCGATTAAATTTCATCAATGCGAGCATGATAACGCCACGCGCTCGGCAATACGACAACTCTATCAGCGGCACTGAATGAATGCATGGCGATACGACAAAATAGATACGGACAGTACGGCTAAATTTAGCCGATGCGAATGGACGAAACTTCATCGGCATCGTTACGGTAATAAATTAAATTCCTTGCGGTAGTAAGATCATCAATGTCTCGACCAGTAAAATCAAGCCGCCTATGGTAGTGATACGGGCGAAGGGGCGGTAAAAGCAGCGCCAAAATCGCTACCATCGCAGCAGAAAGAACAGCGCCGTCATAAAAAAATCAATGCGACACCGCGCAACGCAATTAAAATCCTCTCAGTAGCAAGCGCGACAACGAAGTTGTCGATGTAGCGGAGCAAAATCAGCGCCACCAAAATAATAAAATCAAAGACCTCATGACAAGCAAGGCATCCGACGTAACGCCAATAAAATCAACATCGCAGCAGCGGGAAATTAGTGCCATCAAAGCGAGACTGGCGCGACCCTACAGCAAGATCTGCGCTACTGCGGCAAGTTCGGTGCGACGTTACGACAATATTCGCGCGTTATTCCAGCAACAAGCTAGGCTCCGTCGCAGCACAATAGATACGGAAGCTACGATAAAATCGACACTACAATTAAATTTGCAGTGTAGCAGTAAATTTGGTGCGACACTGCGGCAAGATGGCGCCGCAGCAGCAAACTAAGCACCATCGAGGCGGCAAGATCGGCGCTGCCGTAGCATATCGGCGAGGGTTCATAAAATTTTACGCGAAATTTTATACGAAATCCTGTATAAAATTCTATGATTTTGGCTTGAGATTGGTCTGCGATCGGCCTTCAATCGGTCTGTATCAATTTGCAATCAGTCCGTAAAGTAGCTTTAAAATCGTCGCGGCAACGACGAACAGAAGCATCTTGCGCACGAATTTCACGTCGCATCGCATCACTAGACTTGAGCCTGCGAAGCTGCCTGCGATCTGTCCGACCGCCATCACCGCTCCGACGAGCCATAAAATTTGCCCGCCGATGATAAAAACGCCCAAAGAGACGATATTTGAGGTGAAATTTAAAACCTTCGTGTGCGCGACCGCCTTTTTCATATAAAGCCCTAAAATTCCAACCATCGCAAACGTCCAAAAAGAGCCTGTGCCCGGACCGAAAAATCCGTCGTAAAAGCCCAAAACAAGCCCAAAAATCGCGTAAAAGCTATTTTTTGACATCTTGGGTTTTGCGGGCACTTCGCCTAGGTTTGGCGAAAAAATCATATAAAAGAAAAGTGCCAGTAGCAGGATCGGAATGAGGTAATTTAGGAATTTCGCATCAATTAGAAGCAGGACATAAGCGCCTACGAGTCCGCCGATAAACGTAAAAACTACGCCGCGCAAGATCTCCGCCGCATCGACGTAACCCTTGCGGATGAAATTTAAAGCGGCGGTGAAGCTTCCGAAACTGCCTTGAAATCTATTTGTAGCGATCGCTACATGCGGCGGAACGCCCACGGCAAGCAGCGCAGGCAGCGAAATCAACCCGCCTCCGCCCGCGATCGAGTCGATAAATCCGCCGAAAAACGCCGCTGCAAAAAGCACCGCAAACTGCCAAAGCTCAAGCTCCATTTTTGTCCTTTTTTTTCAAATCACGCAGGCACGTGCTATGAACGCCTGTCAGAATTCTCGCAATTACGATCGCAAACCGCTCATGCACCGCAAAGTGCATACGAGCGCCTGCTAGAATTCCATGCAATTTTATAAAATTCCACGGAATTATATCGGATTTTGCCGCACGGCTCCTGCTTAAATTTTATGAAATTTACCGCGCGATTGCCGTTTTAGCTCCATGCATTTTATCGCGTCACGCACAAGCTGCAAAATTCTATAAAATTTTAGCAATGCAAAGCGGCGAAATTTTACTTGAATTTCATAAAATAGCCCTATAAATTTCGCGCAGCTATCCGTGAAATTTGCAGAATTTTATAAAGCGATCTTTTGCTAAAATTTTATGAAATTTCGACGCGCTATACTTAAGGCGCGCGGCAAAATCCATAAAGCCAGCCCTACTTATGCGGCAAAACAGCGCAAAATTCCGCCGCACAGCCGCACTAAAACTTCATAAAATTTCATCGCCCCGCTCGTACCAGATAAAATTTCGCCGACTTACTTCGCAGTTTTACCTAAACTCGCGCTTAGTTCGGGTAAAATTTTATCTATCTCGCCGCTCTGCCCGAGGCGATACAGCGCGAAGTCGTATTTGATGGGATCGCTCGGATCGAAGCGTCTTAAGCTTTGCGTAAGCTGCAAAACCGCCTCAAAATCGTAACTCTTGCGATCGATCAGCCCAAGCTTAAGCGAAACTTTATGCGTATGGGTATCGAGCGGGATGAGGAGGCGCGATTTTTCGATCTTTCTGTACAGCCCCAGATCGATGTCGCTGTCGCGCACCGCCCAGCGCAGGAAGAGATTGTAGCGCTTGTACGGCGACGTGGGCTTTTGCGCGAAACCGCGCCCGAAAAAAAACTCATACCCAGGGCTACGGTAGGGATTTAATCTGTAAATCTCGCCGATTAAAAAATTTATCCCATCCTCGATCCGTCCGCTTTTTTGCATGCCGCGAAGCACGCTCTCCTCGATGCTAAGACTATTTTTAAGCCGCTTTAAAGTTATAAAAATTTCAGCGACGTCGCGCGAGCTTTGAAATCTATATTTTTTGCCCGCAAGCTCCGCTCTCATGCGCTCATCGCTCCCATCTAAAAGCGAAAAATCAAGCGAGTGGAGAAATTTTAAAATTTGAGCCGCGTTACCGTAAGCAAACAGCGCGCAAATAAGCGCTACGACGTCGTTTCGATGTTGCTTTGCGACCTGCAGCGGATCGGGCGCGCCGAAAAGATCCGCGTCGCAATTTTTCAAATCGGCGTAATAATCTAAAATTTGCTTTAAATTTTTCATTTTGCGTAGTAGCTCATCGTCGTAGCGCCGAATTTACGCGATTTAAGCAGCACGAAATCGCCGATTTTAAGCGGCAACCCAAGCTCGCTCATATGCTCGATCGCGATTAGCAGCTCGAACTGCGCGGAGCCTAGGCGCGCTATCAGCGCCAGCATCCGCTCATAAATCCCGCCAAAGCCCTGTCTGATCGCAAACGGCGGGTCCAGATAGACAAACACTCTGCGCGCAGGATCGAAGACGGAATTTTCTATGGAATTCGCAGTAGAATTTTTTCTTGAATCATAGATGAAATTTGCGTTTGAATGTAAATTTTCTCCGTAGCTAGCGTTAAAATTCTCGCCTAAATTTAAGATTTCTTTCTCTTCGCAGCTCACGTCTAAGCCCACACCGCGATTTGTGTCAAAATTAGAGCTCTCGCTGCATTTTGAGCTTAAATTTACGCTACGATTAGCGGTTTCGGCGTCGCTAGCGTCGTATTTTGAAGCGGAGCTAGCGTCAAACTTTTTGCTAAAGCTCGCAGCGTCCGTGGCTAGCGAATTCACACAGTATTTTATACTAGAAGCGCTCGCATAATCGCCAATCTGGGCACAATCGTCAAAGCTCTCCGCGCCTGCGCAATCACCATTTGCGCCGCTCTGCGCGCCATTTTGCGCTCTGTCAGACATACTGCTTCGCGTGCCGCATTTAGCCAAATTTTTTACGCCGCTTTGCGTGTCGCTTTCCGCTCCGATGCCTTGCGCGGCGCGGTATCCGTTCTCGCCCTGCTCTACGCTACTAAAGCTTTTGCGGCAGCTCTCTTTTTCGCTGCCTAAATTTTCATAGCAGGCGACGTCGTTGGCATGGTTTTTGAAATTTTTGCCGCTTAAATTTGGCGAATTCGCGTCCGAGCGTCCGTTTATATCCGCTTGCAGCTCATGCAAAATTTCGGGCAGTCGCTCGAAACAATCACCCAAAATCGCGTTTGCGCCGAGCCCGAAAAGCTTAAAATTTTTCCGCATTATTTTATGCGCGGCGACGTTCTTTTCGATCGCATAAACGTTTTTTGCGCCGTTGCTTAGCGCTTCAAGCGCCATCGCGCCGCTGCCGCCGAAGCACTCGATAAACACCGCGTCGCGCAACTCCGCCCGCCACGTATCAAAAAATGAGCCCTTTACGATGCTTTTTGTGCTGCGCGTACTCGAAAGCGCGGGCAGAGCGAGCTTTTTGCCCCTATAAATGCCGCTTGAAATTTGCGTAAAGAGCGTGCCGTCAGGTTTGGAAAATTTAGCCATTTTGCCTTCTTAAAATTTCGATGATTTTTACCTTAAACTCATCAAATAGTGCGCAAATTTCCTCTTCCGCCGCATCGTATCCGCTAAAATCCCGCTTTAGCGAGCCTTGGAAATCCTCCAGCTTCGATAGCAAAGTATTCTTTGAAAACGGTAGCGTCAAATCACCGCCCTCGCCGATCAAAAATAGCGGTTTTACCGAGCTTTGTGGCTCATCGCTTATCACAAAGTCGCAATCCTGCGCACTTGTAGCGCGATCCTTCAAAAACAGCTCCAGCGTCTTTTGCAAAATTTCGCAGTCGCAATCGATAAAAGCTTTCATCAAAGCTCCTTTTTAAATTTTATCATCTTAAACTTTTCGCCAAACTCAGCGCGCAAGTGATTAAACTGCAAAAGCGCGTTGCGATAGCCCTTCTCGCCGCTTTTTTGCATAAAAAGCTCTAAAAGCTGGACCGCGCCGAAGTCTATCAGAGCCGCGATCTGTCTTTTAAAATCCGCCGTCACGGCACCCGCGTCCTCAAACGCAGCACGCAAAATTTCAAAATTTACGTCGTAAGTAAGATCGCTCTTGCCGTAAAAATCGCTCAAGTTTTGCACCTCAAAGAAGCTGAAAACCTCGTGGTTTCGGTAAATCCGCAGGCTAAAATCGCCGCTAGCGCCCATCTGTCCGTAATCAAAGGCTATGAAATAAAACCGCTGCGCGCTAGCGCAAATTTCGCGCGCGAAGCGAAAATATCCGACCGGGATTTCGCCGCGCGAGATACCAAATCTGCGCTCGAGGGTCAAAATTTCACATTCTTTTATGGGGGCAAATTTTGCCGCGCCGCTTTCGATAAAAAGCATATTTTCGCCGTCCACCGCCTCGCATTTAAAGGCGTCGAAAAGCTCGTTTGCCACAAAGATCGCATCTTTAAATTTCGCCTCGTGTACGCTTGCAAAGTGCTTTAGCGCGATATCGTCGCCGAAGCTCTGCGCAAAGCTCGCCCGCTGTAGCTCGCGCAGGCGCTCGTGCGGCTCGATAATCGCAAAGCTAAATTTATCAAGCGCCGCCGCGCCGCCCAGCGTAAAGATAGCTTGCGCTATGTCGCAAAGCAGCCGTCCGTCGTGCGAGCCGATCTCTACGATAGCTATTTTAACGCTATTTTGCGATTTTTCTGCAAGCGCGACATCTAAATTTAATTTGCCAGGATTAGCCACAAGGTTTTGCCGCGATACGCCCGAGCTTGCCACCGCATCTAAGCTTAACGCTTGCGTCGCACCAAAATCCGCGCTTAGGCGCAAAATTTCGCGCGCGATGCAGATACCGAAGAAGCTCCCTACGCTTACGGCAGTGTAAAAATCACCGCTCTTGCCGATTTTGGCGGCATTTGCGTAGTAGCTCTCGTTTAGCCAGCCCTCAAAAAAATCGCTAAATTTCACGCCCGCACTATCTCGTCCAGGCTCTTGCGTAGGCGCGCAAAGCCCTCTTTGATCTCCGGTTTTTTGATATTTAGCGCAGGCAAAAATCTAAGGGTGCGCTTGCCGGATTTTAGGATCAAAAGTCCGTTTTGCAGGGCTTTGTTAAAGATTTCGCCCAGATTTTTTTCATCGCGCAGCACGAGGCCTTGCATCAGACCGAGCCCCACGCGCTTTTCGATCAGGCTAGGATAGTCTGCGGCGAGCTGGTCTAGTTTTTTGATAAATCTTTTTATAGTCTTATCAAGCTTGCCGCTCGCTTTTAAAAACTCTAGCTGCGAAAGCACCGCAAGCGCCGTAGAGGTCGCCAAAAAGTTACCGCCGAAGGTGCTGCCGTGCTCGCCCGGAGCGAAAATGTTTTGCTGCGCCACGCACGCGCCGATCGGCACGCCGCCCGCAAGACCTTTGGCAAAGGTGATGATGTCGGGGCGGATGCCGTAAATTTGCGACGTTGCAAACTCGCCCGTGCGATATACGCCGCACTGCACCTCGTCGGTGATCAAAAGCAGCTTTTTCTCTTTCAAAACAGCCGCCAGCCTTTGCACGCTAGCCTTATCCAGAGGTTTAATGCCGCCCTCGCCCTGAACGAGCTCGATCATCACGGCGACGCTATTTTCATCGATATGCGCGATGATCTCTTCGATATCGTCGAAAAATTTAAACCCGGGCATATAGGGCGCAAAAATTTCCGGATGAAATTTCTCCTGCCCCGTAGCTTGCAATGTCGCTAGCGTGCGGCCATGGAAAGAATTTCGCAGAGTTAGAATTTCAAATTTTTTATTAGGGAAGTTTACGGTGCCGTATTTGCGCGCCATTTTGATCGCAGCTTCGTTAGCCTCCGCGCCCGAGTTACAAAACACCGCGTATGTGCGATATCCCAAAAGCTCGCTAATCTTTTGAGCCAGGGCTTCTTGAGGCAGAATTCTATAGATATTCGAGCCGTGGATGATCTGCGCGGCTTGCGTGCCGATCGCTTCCAGCACGATCTCGTTTGCGTGCCCCAGGCAGTTTACGCCGATGCCTGCGCCGAAATCCACGTAGTCCTTGCCCGCTTCATCATAGACTATCGAGCCCTCGCCTCTTACTAGCGCTACGTTTACGCGCGCGAAATTATCCATCAAATAGTTCATTTTTTATACTCCACTTTAGGCAGATGCCAAGATTTGTAATAAGCCACCATGCGAAACGCAACCCCTAAAACCAGCAAAATAAGCACCGAAACTACACCGCTAAGCCCCAATCCATCAAGCACGAAATATATCAAGCCCACGCCCATACTTATCGTACCGTAAAGCCCCGTATGCAAAAACCACGGCACTTCATTCAGCAGCACGTCGCGCAAGATGCCGCCGCCCACGCCGTTGCAAAATGCGATTAGCACCACGCCAAAAACGTTGTGATTGTAGCTTAGCGCGACCATCGCTCCCACGATCGAAAAGCTTACGACGTCGATCGCATCGGTTAGAATAAATAAAAATTTACCCTCTAAATCGCGGTTTTCGTAAAGTTTGGCAAAAATGGCTACGGCGCTTACCGCAAGCACTATGGTTACGGGCGCATAGTGCGTAAACGAGTAGATTTCGCGGCTTACTAAGGTATCGCGCATGATCCCGCCGCCAAGCGCTGTCAAAAACGCCGCGATAAAGATCCCAAGCCAATCGCAACCCTTCTTTACGCCGAATAAAAACCCGCTAAGCGCCGCCGAAGCGATGCCTACGCACTCTGTAAGCTCTAAAATACTCATATCACAACCCGCTAAAATCCTTTTAAAAACGCATTTTACAACAACTAAATATAAATTTCGGTAAAGCGCGACGGGCTGGATAAATTTAGGCGCGGCGGATAAAATTTGAGCGCGGTGAATTGAAATCTACGCAGCAGAATTTTGTTAGGCAGGATTTTATGCGGCAGAATTTTGCGCGGCTAAAATACGGCGTCGTCAGGGCGTAAATATAAAATTTAGACTTGAAATTTATAAACGGCTGCGGAGATAAAATTTCACAGAATTTTATCGCGACTAAAACATACGGCGTTGCGGCCTAGCGCAAATTTTAGTTTAAAATTTTCAGCACCTTCGCGCTAGAAAGAATTTAACGCTACAAAATTGGCTCTATATTTACACTAACGGTGCGCAAATTTTAATTTGAAATTGCGCCCTATTTTTGGCGCCGTGTTTTGCCGCTATAAAATTTCATACGATTTTACGGAGACCGAGCCCGCGCGGAATTCTACGTAAAATTTTAAAATTCAGCGGTCGAATTTTGCGTGAAATTTTACGCCGAGCTCCGCTATATTAGCGCAGCCTCTCTTTTAAAATCTTCCAAGTCCCGGGCATTGCCAGCAGTCCATTATGCCGCGCGTCTGGTATTTCATAAAATAGATCGCCCGCCTTAAGAGATCCAGCAAGATCGTTTGAGTGCTGCACGGGTATCAGCTCGTCGGCGGCTCCGTGGATGAGCGTGATCTGAGTGCCGCGTGCCGCTCGCAAAAATTCCGCAGTCGGAATCTTATAGCGGATCAAAAATTTCGGCACAAAGGGAATTTTTTCGTGCGCAAGCCGTTCGAAGCTAAAATATGGCGCGAGCAAAATCAACCGCGCAGCATCCCACTTCGCAGCCTGCTGTGCCGCGATGCCGCTTCCGATCGAGTAGCCGATCATCGCGAGCTTTCTTGGCGGATGCTGCGCTAAAACGTAGCGGCTCATCGCATCGGCGCTCGCAAAAAGCTGCTGCTGCGATGAAATTTTGCCGTCCGATTTGCCGTAGCCCGGGTAATCGAAAATATAAAAATCGTATCCCAAAGCCGCAAAATCCGCGCCGTATGCACCCCAGCCGCTCACGTCGCCGAAGTTGCCGTGAAAGAATAAAATCGCGCCTTTAGGCTCTGCCGCACTAAATTTCAGCCCGTTTATAAACCCGCCCCCAAACGGGATATTGATCTCTTGAAATTTTATCGCAGCGGCATTTGCGTTATTGCCCGCAGTGACGTCCTGAGCGGTATTTTCGCCGACGCGCTCGAAGCTAGTTTGAGTATTTTCATTTTCAAAACCGCTCGTTTCGGCGCCGGCTTTAATCTCGCCCGCCGAGTTACCCGCTACGGCGCCGCTTTCTTTTGTGCCGCTCGCTGCGGAAGCGCCTTCGTCTGCAGCGCCGTTTGTCGCCGCGCCTTGCGTAGCGGACGCCTGCATATCTAAACGCGCGCCGCTCTCGGGCGCGTTCACAAGTCCAGTAAATTCGGAATTTTCAAAGCTAAATTTGAAGTTTTTATCTAGCGGCTCGCCCAAAAATATCAGCCGTTCTTGAAAGATATAAAGTCCCGCTAGCACGCAGACATAAACACACGCCGCGATGACGCACAGCCTAAGTAAAACCCTCATCGCCGTCCTTTAAATTTAAAGCCGAGACGCAAAAATGCGCAACGGCACGCGAAATTCCGTCTCGCCGCTAAGCTTTAAACTCGCTCAAAAACCATTGAAATGCTAGGATCAGCCCCGGCGCGCGCACGATCTTTTCGTCAAACATAAACTCTCGCGCCTTGGCTGCAGGCAGGTAGAAAAGCTCGATTTTCTCGCCGTCCACGCCGCCGCCGCGACCTAGCTTCATCGATTCGTCGATACACGCGAAGTATAAAATTTGACGGTTTGCCGCAAAGCCCAGGGCGCTGTAGTAGCTCGTGATAAATTTCAAATCCTTCACGGCGTATCCCGTCTCTTCGAGCACCTCTTCGATTGCCGTTTGCTCCTCGCTGATGCCCTTGTCTAAAATGCCCGCGCAAAGCTCATAGGTGTAGCCCTTTTCGGGCGAATTTATTAAATTTTCCTCTTGATAAAACCACACGCTGGGGCGAAACTGCTTGACGAGCAAAAGCGCGTCGCGCTGCGTATGGTAGAGCAAAATCGAGACGCTATCGTGCACCTTGACGCAGTCCCACGCGCGCGCCACGCCGTCCATTTCAAAGCTTAAGCGAAAGGGTTTAACGAAATTCGAGCTTTTAAGCTCGGAAATTTTAAAATTTTTTATAGTAGTATCCATGTCGCAAGTCCTAAAAAGCTAAAAAATCCTACGATGTCCGTTACCGTGGTAAGCAGCACGGAGCTGCCGACGGCGGGGTCGATATTTAATTTTTTAAGCGTGATCGGAATGACGGCGCCGAAAAGCCCCGCGAGCGTTAAATTTAGCACCATCGACATCGCAATCACCAGCCCCAAAAGCTTAATGCCGAACCAAAAATACGCCACAAACCCCATCAGCGTGGCAAAGATTAGGCCGTTTACGAAAGCGATCGTGATCTCGCGAAAGAGAACCTGCTTTTTGTCTTTAAACGCTATCTCGCCCAAGGCTAGGCGTCGCACGGTTACCGTAAGCGCCTGCGTGCCGGTGTTGCCGCCCATGGAGGCGACTATTGGCATAAGCACGGCGAGTGCGACCAGCTTTTCGATAGTGGCGTCAAAAAGCCCGATGATCGTGGAGCTTACGATCGCCGTGCATAAATTTACCGCTAGCCACACAGCGCGCGCGCGTCCCGCCTTAAAGATCGTCGTCTCATCGTCCTCCGCTTCGTCATCGACGCCCGCGAGGTTGTAAATTTGCTCGGTGGCGCGCTCTTGGATGAGATCGTGGATATCGTCGGCGGTGATACGCCCGATAAGCACGCCGTTAGCATCGACAACGGGGATGACGTTAAGATCGAATTCTTCAAAGTCCTTGATCACATCGTCGATCTTATCGGTATCGGTGGCGAAGTGGATTTTGTTTTCGGCGCCGAATTTTTGTGAAATTTGCTCCAACGTGAGTGAAAAATCGTATAAAATCAGATCGGACGTCGAAAAGGTAGTAAGCAGATGTCCCTTTTTATCAAGCACAAAGAGCTGAAAGACATTCTCTATCTCGTCTTTTTCGCGCATAACGCGCAGCATCTCAACCGCCTGCCCCAGGGTCTGATCCTGTCTCGCGCTAAAGACCTCGGTCTGCATATACGCGCCCGCCTCATCTTCGCTATATTTGGAGATCGTAAGAATATCGTGGCGATCGTCCTCATCAAGCCCATAGAAAATCTGCTCGGCCTTGTCCTCGTCGATTTCGCCGATATTTTGCAAAAGCTCCGCCTGATCGTCGCTTTCGAGCTCCTCGATCGCTTTGACGATCTTTTCGTGAGGCAGAGTTTCGATGACGTCTTCGAGCATATGCTCGGGCATCTCGAGCGCAGCATCGGCAAGATCTTCAGGATCTAGCTTTTTTAAGAATTCTACGTATTTTTCTTCGTCGTGCTTCTTTAGAGTTTTTAAATGCTCCGTAAGATCTGCGGCACTCAGCTCATGCTCAAGCGTATCGCCTAGATGCGCATCAAGCAGCGCTTTAGCTTCCTCGACGTCGTCCAGCTGCTCTTTATTTTCCATTTTTGGCCTTAATTTATCGTGATAAGTGACTCGTAGTTTTCAAATTTAGCCGGGTTTTTTGAGCCGTCTTTAGCCGCAGCCATTCTAGCGTCCATATCTTTGACGAGGGCTTTAAATTTAAGCTCCTCTGCGCTTATGACGTTAGTTTTTTCAATCTTGACTACTTTAAGGGGATCTATCGCCTGCTTATTTTTATAAAGTCCGAAGTGTAGATGCGGTCCCGAACTAAGCCCGGTCGAGCCCACATAGGCGATTAACTGACCTTGCTTGACGCTAACGCCTGCTTTTGTGCCGCTAGCAAAGCCGCTAAGATGTGCATAAAGCGTGCTAATGCCGCCGCCGTGGTTGATCTCTACGGTGTTGCCGTAGCCGTTTTTACGCCCTACAAAGCTAATCTTGCCCGCTCCTGCGGCATTTACCCTAGTGCCTTTGGGGGCTGCGTAATCCACACCTAGATGCGCGCGATATCGCTTTAAAATCGGATGAAATCTTTTAGGAGTAAAATACGATGAAATTCTAGTATAAACAAGCGGTGTAATCAGCAGAAAAGATTCGACCTTTTTACCGCTTCGGTCGTAGTATTTATCGTCGAAAAAATATAGCGATTTGGGCTTTTTATTTTCCTCGATCATTCCTGCGGTGATATTTACTCCGCCAAAAGGTTTGCCAAGGCGCGTCTTTTGCTCATACAGGATCACAAGCCGATCGCCCTTTTGCAGCTTTTTAAAATTTACCTCGTTTTTAAAAACAAGCATAAACTCATTCGCTAAAGCTGCATTGCCCGTAGCCTTGATGATATCTTGATAGGGCGAGCTTTCGATCTGAATTCCTAAAGAGTAGCTGTTTTCCTCATAAACTATCGGAGTATAAACGAATCTAAAAGTGCCTAATTTATCGCGGTAGATGTGGATCTGAAGCTCCTCGCTGACAGGGATTAACAGCTGAGAGACGCGACCTGCTGGATCACGCAAAATTTGACACTCCACGCCAGCTCGTACCTCGGCGGCAAGCTCCTGATCCTCTTTATCCAGGTCATAATATACAGACGCGGGAATGCCCGCAGTTTCCATAAATTGCAGCAGACTTACGCCATCGGGCCAGGCAAACTTCTCTACGCTGGGGTTGTTCGCAAAAACTACGCCTATCCACAGAAAAAGCAATATAAAAATTCTAGTCATATAAAACCGCTTTGAAATATTATTTTAAGGCGGGATTGTAACGAAAAAACGCTTATATTTCGTAAATACCGCGGAATTTTATCGTTAATTTCAAAGTTTTATGTATAATTAGCCGAAATTTTATTCAGGAGCAGAATTTTGAAAAAAGCTTTACTTATTTTAGGTCTATTTTTAAGTGCGGCGATAGGAGCAGAATTTAACATGCCGCGATACGAAACCGCCCTACTTAGTGTAAAGGATGGTTCAGGCGAGATCACAGATAGCCCTACGATTGCCGTAGGCAGCAGCGGAGTGGTGATGCATAATTTCGGTAGCGGCGCGAGCTCCATCATCGCGCGCGCAGTCGTGACGCAAAAAAGCGCAGGCAAGGCAAAGGTGCGATTTGAGGTTTTTGATATGTTAGCTCAAGAGGCGCTACCGCTGCCTAAAATTTTACCCTCAAGCGGCGATAAATTGATCTTAAATTTCCTCTATGACCGCGCCATAATCGTCGCGCCTAACGCTGAAATTTACGAGCAGGTCATCAAGGCTTTTCCGAATATAAATTTTATCCACCCAGATCTTGGCGGCGCCTATCTTAGCTACAACCACAAGCCAAATCCCAGCCGTGACGATTTTCGTAAAATTTGCGCGCAAAACAGCGCCGGACTGATTTTTATCGCGATGGATAAACAAGGCGTATTTGCCGACTGCGGTAGTTTCAAGCCTTTGCGTACGTTTGCTAGCGGCAGCGTAGCTTATTATCAGCTGCCGTTTTACTCGCGCGTGGGCGAGATAAAGACCGTCATTTGGGACTTTACTAACGGCCCTATCAGCGATTACGACAAACACTACCGCTATTTGCTGGGCTTAGACGGCGATGAATAGCGCCGCGCAAGCGTTTTTTACAAATCTATTAGGCGCGGATAATGCCTATTTTGACGAGGCTCATCGCACAGCATACTGCTACGACGCGACGAAAAGACGCTGCCTGCCGGACGGCGTGCTTTTCCCGCGAAGTGAGGACGATGTCAGTCAAATTTTAAAATTCTGCAACGAAAATTTAATCCCCATAGTTCCAAGAGGCGCAGGTAGCGGTTTTACGGGTGGATCTTTAGCCGCAAACGGCGGAGTGATTTTAGCATTTGAAAAACATATGAATAAAATTCTAGAAATCGACATGCAAAATCTACTCACCGTAGTCCAACCCGGCTGCATAAATATCGATCTGCAAAAAGCAGCTGCAGCGCGCGGGCTTTTTTATCCGCCCGATCCCGCAAGCCAGGATTATTCCACGCTAGGAGGCAATGTCGCCGAAAACTCCGGCGGTATGCGCGCCGCAAAATACGGCATCACCAAAGACTACGTAATGGCACTGCGTGCGGTACTGCCTAATGGAGAGGTGATCCGAGCGGGCAAACGCACTATCAAAGATGTCGCAGGCTTCAACGTGGCAGGAATTTTAATCGCAAGCGAAGGCGCGCTTGCCATCATCACCGAAATCACGCTCAAACTAATCCCGATGCCAAAGCTTAAAAAGACCGCGATGGGCGTTTTTCCTAGCGTAGATGCAGCAATGAATGCCGTGTATAAGACAATGGCAGCCGGTATCACGCCCGTGGCGATGGAATTTTTAGACGCGCTGTGCATAGCCGCGGTCGAGGAGAAATTTCATAAAGGCTTGCCGAAGGGCGCGGGTGCGATTTTGATCTGCGAAACCGACGGCAATTTAGAAGCAGTGCTTTTGGAGGAGCTCGCGCTCATAAAAGAAATTTTCGTTCAAAACGGCGCGAGCGACTTTCGCGTCGCAGAAAGCGAAGAGGAGCGTGCGGGCATTTGGTTTGCGAGACGCAACTGCTCGCAGGCGATCAATATCTACGGCACGCTTAAGCTAAATGAGGACATCACCGTCCCGCGCTCGCAGCTGCCCGAGCTACTGCGCCGTATCGCGCGCATCGGCGATAAATACAGCGTGCACGTGCCCTGCTTCGGGCACACGGGCGATGGCAATGTCCACACCAACGTCATGGTCGCCGACAAAAAAGATGAAGCTCAGGTGCGACGCGGACATGACGCGATTGCTGAGATTTTCAAAGCTACAGTTGATCTCGGCGGTACGCTCAGCGGCGAGCACGGCATCGGACTAAGTAAGGCGGAATTTATGCCACTAGCTTTTAGTGCAGCGGAGATGGAGCTATTTCGCGCGATCAAAAGGGCGTTCGATCCAAAAGGTATCTTAAATCCCGGAAAAATGGGGCTTTAAATTAGGATCGTCATCCAACTTCTACGGTGATTTGAAATCGATTTACCCTGCTTACCCCATCTAAAATTTTACTTTCTTACAATATGCCTGCTTAAAATTTATCTCGCTTGCAATTTAGCTTATTTACAGGCTAATTCGAGTTAGTTTTAAGCTTGATCTACCCATTTACAGATCGATTTTGCTTGCTTTGCGATGAATAATTTTACTTGTTTATTGATAGATTCCATCCACTTGATAATTGATTTTACTTACTTCGCAGATTGATTACCTCGTGCGATCTTCTTCGGATATTTTTGCCATATCAGCTGTGATTGCATAGCTACTCGCTAGTTTGCGCAATTTTTTCTCTTTCAACGATATATAATTTAGCACCATGATTATGATGAAATCCCTATATCGCGATGGATAAGTCTATGATAAGTTAAAATTCTGTCAATAAAATCCACAGCATAGATTAAATTCTAAACTTCTAAGATACTGAAATTTTAAAATCGCTATCTATCGCTATTATCGCAATATACGGAATTTCAGCAATAAAATTTAGAAATAAAATTCCATAAAGCTCCGCAAAATTTCTATATTAATTTCGATCTCGCCGTGTTATCATCTAGCTAGCCCTGTCATCTATTTAGTAGCATTAGCCTCGCTTGCATTTATTTTATTCATCGCAGCTACTACGTTGCAGCTAAACTCAGCTCCCAGCTTGCAGGCTTTGTCGTAGTAGATCATCGCCTTATCCAGATCCGGCTCGCCAAATTCCTTCTTTGAATACGCTAGCCCAACCCTTTGGCATCCCTCTGCCAAAGCAGCATCGCAAGATTTTAGGAAAAACTTAAGAGCGCCCTGATAGTCTTTTTCTTCGTAGCTAGCGACCGCAGCGTTTAAGCAGCCCTCGCCTAGTCCCAAATCGCATGATTTGGCAAAAAATGCGAACGTATTTTTCTTATCGGCATTTTTATAATAGATTATCGCAGCGTTGTAGCAAGCTTTGGCGGCTCCCAGCTCACACGCTTTGGAATAAAACCGCGCGGACTTGCCCTTATCTTTCGTAGTTTTATATAAATTTTGCTCGTCGTAATGTAAATCTCCCGCGATAGCACAGCTATTTCCCAGCCCCGCTTCACAAGCTTTTTCAAACGGCTTTTTTGCTGCTTCATAATCGCGCTTCTCAAGCAAATACGCTCCATAGTCTTCGCACGAATTAGCCCTACCGACGCCGCATCCGACAAACGAGATCGCCTGCGGGAAAAATATCTGCGCGAGCAAGTAGGCTGCTACGATTAGTGCGGCAATCGACGCTAAAATTTTCATTTTCGCTCCTTTTAAATTTTAAAAATAATTATAGCAAAAAGCGAGGAATAAAATTTTAATTTTTGATAATAGATGTGAAATCTCCGGCGAATTCTTGTAAAATTCCTATCAAAATCCCAAGCAAAATTTTAAATAAAATTTTAAACGGAACTTTGAGCGGAATTTTAAAAAGACAAATTAAAATTTTACTTGCAAGATTGTTTTTATGGCTGGCTTGCCTCAATTTTTACTCACACGTCTATATGGCGTCCACAGCACCTGTAGTTTTTATAAAAAAACATTTAATCCTGAGGTCTGAAACACCTACGGACTCTACAATGGTAATTTATCAGGGCGATAATCTAGTGTGTAAAATATTTTGTTGCATATTAAGCCCGCGACAAGCATCTTGCCGTGCCCTAGAAAACTTTTGAAAATTTCGCATTGCTGCTTAGAAATTTTAAAAAATTTTACGCTGCCAACCTTTAAATTTTATCTTAGAAATAGGTTTGCCTATGCTAAAATCGTAAGCATAATGCGTCTTTAGGCGTTTTGGCTCAATACCCATGATTCTTAGATATATGAGCCTTAAAATAATTTAGGTCGCGCAATATCTGTATAGCGTACGTAAATTTCATCTATGTAGGTTGCGACTGAGATTTCAGCCGCGCAAGCCCAGCCTGTAAAATTCTGCTAATTTTAAAACCCAAATGCCACGTAGGATTCTATCTATTTAAAGAGCTTTACTTAAAAATTTATTCGCTGCAAGCCTCACTCCCTAGCGCTCAAACTCTATCACAGCCTCCTCCTCGCCGAACCACATCACGGAGTTTTTCATATCGCAAAACCTCGCCTCATCCGCCATCAGCTCCGCTAGCACCTCTTGCGCCATCTCGCTATTTCGCGCGTCCACAAACGCCTGCACGCTCTCATACCATAGCTCGCCCATCGCGTCGTAGCCAAACGCCGCCGTCTCGCGCTTGGTGCTCTGCCCCTCTGGAAAGATGGGCATCGTTTTTGCATAGCGGACGATATTTAGTGTCTTTTGATTAGCCAAAACCTTTTGCGAATGCGCCACCCAATGCGCCACAAACTCCTGCTGCGTGATACCCGGTGCCTTTTTTACTAACATCGTGATCTTAAACATAACCGCTCCCTAAATGAAATTTATCGCAAAATTTGCGCCCTATTCTATGATGCATCCGCGTTTTTGCAATTTTGCTTAGCATTCTTTGCGCCTAAATAGACCTTGAAAAAACTTAAAATAGCAGCCGTGCGCGCTATCACAGATCGCCAAAATGCATAAACCTCACTACTTAAAGTTCAAACCGCCGTCAATCTCGCTCGGTTTAACCGCCTAAAGCGTCATTTACGGCTACCGCCAAAATAAATTCCGCAGACTCTTTGCGGGCAAAGTAAAATTATATCAAGCTTTAGCGGGCGATGAAATTTTACCGACTTTTGGCATGAATAAAACCTATCCGTTTTACGAGGCAAGATAAGATCCACGAGCATTCATAAAGCGGTAAAGCAGACGAGCGGCGGTTTTATCTTTCACCGCCGCGCGCAAATTACGTTGCTACGCATGAGCCTAACCCTTGCTTGCCAAAAACCTCTGCAAAATTATCGTTGCGGCGATGCTATCAAAGCGCGGATCCTTGCCGCCCCCCTTAGCGCCTTTGCTCGCAAACTCCGCCGCTTCGGCGCTCGAAAAGCTCTCGTCTTGAAATTTTATCTCGCCGTCAAAATCCAGCAGCGAGGCGAAGTGGCGTATGCGCCTGCTCATCTCCTCCTCGCTCGCCCCGCCGCGCGGCACGCCAAGCACTAGCACGCTAGCGCCCTTTTCGCGCAGCAGTTCGCCTAGCTCGCGCGCGGCTTGGATACGGTTTTTGCGCAGGATCGGATCGCACGGAAGCGGCGTCTTATCATCCGGTGCCGCCGCCACGCCGATACGTTTAAGCCCAAGATCGATCGCAACTATCAAATTTCATCCTTTTTAGCTCGGCTTCGGCGAGCCGCGCGGGTTTGTTTTAAGCTCTAGCGCGACTCGCGGAAGGTAAAATTTTACCGAGCCGCCTTTTTCTAAATTTAAACTCCGACCGTGCAAACAAGCCGTACCGGCGGGCGGGCGGCGCCTATCAAACCACGGCAAGTAAGCGCCCGCCGGCTACTTTGCCACGATCTTTGCGCCTAAAATTTCGATCTTGCCTTCAAGCTCGTATTCGTAAATTTTATCGCCGAAGCGCTCGATCGCCGCTTGCAAATCGGAATTTAGAGCTAAAAATTCCATCACCTCATCCTGTGCGCGCTCAGTGTTTTGCGGCGTCTGCGGAGCCAAGGAGGCGACAAACTCGCCAAAATCCGCGATCAGTCGCGCCTGAGATTTTGCGAGCAGATCATTCGTGCCCGCGCTCTCGTCCATTCGGTGCGGCAGCACGTATACGGGCACGCCCATCTCGCGGGCCAGGCGCGCGCTTTGCAGCGAGCCGCTGCGGGGCTCGGCTTGAGCGACGATCAGCGCTTCGGACAGCGCCACGACGATGCGGTTGCGCTGCAAAAACTGAAATCCGCGCGCGCTCACGCCGTCCTCGTACTCGCTAAGCGCGAGGCTGCGCTCGTAAATTTTGCCGATCATGGCGGCGTTTTGCGCGGGATAAATTTGATCAAGGCCGTTTCCAAAAACCGCGATCGTGTTTGGAAACGCCCCTTCGTGCGCGGCTATGTCGCAGCCGATCGCCGCGCCGCTTACGACGCAAAAGTCCGCATCGCTCAAAGCGCGCGCGAGGCGCAGAATCAAATTTTTGCTATAAACGCTCATCTTGCGCGAGCCCACGATCGAGATGCGGCGCTTTTGTAGTAGCGCGGGCTCGCCCCTAAAATACAGCCGCGCAGGCTCGCTCGCGCCGAGCCTTGCTAGGCTTGGAATTTTAAAACTAAGCTCACTCGTAGTACTCATAAATTTCGTCCAAATACACTAAATCAACCTCGCCTAGGATGTCGGCGCTATTTGCAAGCGCGCGTAGAGTGGAGCTTTTGGGATGGCCGATAGCGATGGCGTAACCCTGTTTTTTAGCAAGCGTCACGGCTTCGCGCAGCTTTTTGCGCACCGCAGCGACGCTGTTTTGATTATCTAAAAACACATCGCGATGCACGTATCGCATGCCAAGCCCGTTCATCGCCGCCTTAGCCTTGGTAGCGGGGCTCGTGCGCGAGTCGATAAATAAAAATCCATACTCGTT
>NZ_CALLWC010000045.1 GCF_938015785.1 uncultured Campylobacter sp.
TGCCAGTAAAAATTAGATTACAACGTCACGGAAAAAAAGGCAAGCCTTTCTATTGGATTGTAGCTGCTAATTCACGTGCAAAAAGAGATGGTAAATTCCTTGAAAAATTAGGAACTTACAATCCTGTCAGCAATCCTGCTCAGATTGAAATAGATGTAGATGCAGCTGTAAAATGGTTAAAAAACGGAGCACAACCTAGTGACACAGCACGTCGTATTCTTTCTTACAAAGGGGTATTGCTTAAATACCACTTGCTTGGTGGAGTTGCCAAAGGAGCTTTGACCGAAGAACAAGCAGAGGCTAAGTTTAATGCTTGGGTAGAAGAGAAAGCTAACAAAGTATCTACAAAAGAGCAAAAATTAGCTAAAGAGAAAGCAGAAGCAAAAGCAAAGGCTTTGGACGCTGAAAAAGAAGCTAATGAGAAACGCAAGAACGCTGCTGTAGCTAAAGCTACCGAAGCAACAGCTGAAGCAACCGAAGAGGTTACAGAAGCTACGGAAGCTACCGAAGCTGAAGCTCCTGCTGAAGAAAATAACGAAACTGAGGCATAACCCTATGACTTTAAAAGATTGTTTTTATATAGGAACAATTGTGTCGAAGTTTAGTTTTAAGGGCGAGGTGCTAATTAAGTTAGATTCCGACGACCCTGAAATGTATGAAGAAATGGAATCAGTATTTATTGCCTTAGGCAATAATCTGGTTCCTTTTTTTATTGAAAAGAGCACTTTACACAAGTCGGATTTATTGCGCGTGAAGTTTGAAGAGATAGAAACTGAGGCTGATGCAGAGGCTCTATTGAAACACAAAGTATATTTACCTCTTGCGGTATTGCCTAAACTATCGGGGAATAAGTTTTATTACCACGAAGTGATAGGGTTTCAGGTGGAAGATGTGTACTACGGAGTAGTAGGGAAAATAGTTGGAATAAACGACAGTACTTCTCAAGCGTTATTTGAAATTGAGAATGAGAACGGAAATGAGATACTTATTCCTATGGCTGATGAGTTTATTGAGAAGATAGATAGAGCCCACAAGAAAATTATTGTAAAAACTCCAGAAGGACTTATTGATTTGTATTTAGAAAATTAAGTACAAGCATAAAATATAAACAAGGTTATCAAAAGCTGTTTTGATAACCTTATTTTATTTACCTTAATAAGAAAAATCTACGGATTATGTTTCTTCAACAAGGGAAGAAAGAAGAATGAAAAGCTACCCAATAAGAGCGTCATAGCAAATTGTGACGTCCATACAATCCAACCAAAGGCTGTACCCACAGGAGTAGCTACTCCAAACAAAAATAGTACTTCGGCAATAAAAAAGGGATAAGAACCAAAGCCTGCATTGGTGAAGGTCATTGCAAAACTACCCACCACAAAGGCTGTAAGCACATTGGGCAAACTGATATGTGCGGTTTCGGGTAGGGCAAAAAACGGAATATAGAACATCAAAAAGTACATTGCCCAAATAAAAAGAGTATGAAAAAGAAATAGTGTTCTATGTTTTATTTTTACGACTGATAGGATTCCTTCCTTTATTCCGTTTAAAAAGACTTTTACCTTGATAAAAAAAGGTTTATCGGAAGTGTAAATGAAATACAAAAAAACAATAAACGAAAAACCTCCTATACCCATTAACCATATTAGTTTTTGAAAAGGGATTTTGGAGAGAAGAAAGTTGCTTATAACCTCGAATTGGAGAATGAAAGCGAGCATAGTGAATAGGAAAAGTAAAAGCAGGTCGATAATTCGTTCGGAGATGATAGTGCCTAATGATTTCTCGAAAGGGACTCCGTCGTAATTGCTTACTACTAAGGCACGAGAGACCTCGCCTGAACGCGGTATGGTTACATTCACCAAATAACCAATGAACACAGCCATTGCTCTATGTAAGAAAGCTGTGCGGTAACCCAAAGGTTTTAGCAACAAATGCCAACGTATGGCTCGAGAAAGATCGCTTAAAAATCCTAAAAATACAGCCAAAATGATATAGAAGTAATCGGCGTTTAGAAATGTGTGTTTTATTTGGACAAACTGCTCTTCGTTAAATTGGCGATAAGCATACCAACACAAGAAAACGCCTACAAATATCGGAAGGGCTATCTTTAAGAACTTTTTCATTCGATTAGGTTGGTTGTTTCATTAGGGAAGATAATAGAAGGCTTAAAAGTTTTAGCTTCTTCAAAATCCATTAAAGCGTAGGATATGATGATGATGATATCACCTTTTTGCACTTTACGAGCAGCAGGGCCATTCAGTACAATAGCACCTGATCTTCTCTTTCCTTTAATAATATAAGTTTCGAAGCGTTCGCCATTATTAACATCTACAATCGACACCTTTTCTCCCTCAATCATTTGAGCTGCCTCTAACAAATCTTCGTCAATGGTAATGCTTCCGATATAATCTAAATCGGCACCTGTAACCTTAACGCGATGTATTTTAGATTTTAATACTTCTATTTGCATATTTATATTTGTATTGTTTTAAAAAACGGCGCAAATGTACGTTAAAAAATTGAAAACAGTGTAAGAAAGAAAAAAATTATGTTTACCTCTGCCCTACCCTTAGCCTACACAAACCTTGGACGATTGTTATACAAAGAGTATTTATAAGTTTAATATTCAACATCTTAAAGAATAGTAATTTTATATAAATGAGGTTGTCATTCTCAGTTTTTAGTTAGAAAGATTTATTTTGCATAAATTACAATAGAAAAAAATAGGAAGAAAGTGTTTGTTTACTAAAAAATATTCTTATCTTTGCCACCTAATTATATTTTTACAAATGATGATGAAAAAACTATTTATCACGGCATTAGTGATAATGTTAGGATTAGTTACAACAAATGCTAATGAAGGCGGTAGGAAAGAGATGATAGCCAAAGACGCTAATATATGCGACATTTCTTATGATGATAGCAATGCGTTATTCTCCGTTCAAAAAATATGTATAGACGGAAATGTTATTGCTATCATAGAAGTTGTGACCGACACCGATAAGAGCAAAACTGCTGGAGCCAATCTAAATAAACCCTGCAGATGCGTTAAAGTCACCGAGCCTGGCGAAAGACCGTTTATAGTAGGACGAGAACTTAAAAAATAATCATACTACGCTTGCGACTTTATTTCGATAAAAAGTCTCAAGCGCATAGTCCCCCACCACCACAAATGCCCTAAAATTTTACCGCTTTGTAGCCCAAATCCCACGCAAAATAAATAAAATTTATCGCTTTTTAGGTATCATAAGTGAATAATAAAATGAACGAAGGAGAGAAAATGAAGCAAGTATTTTTGGCGTTTGCGCTGTTGCTCGGTCTTTGCGGGGCTGCTTTTGCGATGCAAGATACGGAGTCGAGCGAGGTGCAAGGGCAAAATTCTGCGGGAGTTAAAATTTTAAGCGACGGGTTTTATAAAATGTCCGCCGAAGAGCGCGGTAAGGCATTAAATGATTGTGATGCTTCGCACTCCTATGGAGGATGCAATAAAATTTTCTCACAAGAGATCTCGCAACTTATTAAAAAGTGCGATATGGGCGACGGTAAATATAGCGCTTGTCAGAGTTTATTAACTATCATTGATAAAAATTGTTTTGAAAAAGATGAGATTGGAAATGCTTTATCTTGCGACATATCGGGCAATCTGTTAATCAAAATGAATAAATTCCCTATGGGATTAAAAAGATTATCTAGGGCTTGTGAAGTAGGCAAAATAGGCGAATCTTGCTTATTTTGCGCATTAACTTACTTTTATCACTCTTTAGACATAGACGAGGTAATTAAATATATGACGATGGCTCGAGATATGGCGTATGACAAAGAACATTTCAATAAAATCATCAAAAAATTGCAAGATTGCAAAGCCGACAAAGAGTGCAATCCTGCGAAATTAGAATTTCAATAGGCAAACGGCGAGAGCAAATACGGCGGGCTAAATTTCTAAATTTAAATAGCAAGGGAAAGATCGCTATGGCGGATAAGCTGATCGACATCGGGCTCATTTTGTTTTTCGGCGATTTTGGTTTTGTATGCTATATAAACGGCGTATTGGGCATCGGCAAAGACTATATGCAGCGCAATAGAATAGATTTTGTGCGCTGGATGTTTAGTCCAAAGCACATCTTGCGCTCCAATGCGCCGTTTGATTCTAACGAGCCGCTAGAATTAAGATTTAAAGAGCCCAAAAGTAAGCACATAATTTACAATTTCTTCGAGTTCATCATCCACTATGCGATAATTGCGCCGTTTTTAGTGATCTACGCGGGGATTTTTCTATTTTGCGCGGGGCTAGCCATTAAAATTTTATCCTAAATTTAAAATTTGCGACGCGGATGCAGAGCGGGCATTGTATAGACGCCGTTTTCGTTGCAGAATTTCAAATTTTACGCCGCATCTCTTGCTGAGCATGCACCGCTTCCGCGTCTTAAAAGTAAAATTTCAAAATTTTATCGCCGAATCCACGACCTGTGGAATTTATGCCGTATTTTCTATTTCTTGGGGCGGGAAGGGGATCCCAATTGCGAGGTCGCTTCCCTTCCCACCCCAAACCCCACCTAACCTCCGACGACGCTAGCGGGGCGGACTGCGTCCGCGCATTTTTATTTAGCGGCTTGCACCGCATAAAATTCCGTATCGATAAATTTTTAAAATTCCACTACCACTAAATTTTTATCGTATTTGGAATTTTAAAATTCCATCCGTAGCCGTCAAATCGATCGATGAAATACCCGTAAGCTAGCTATTGATATGGATTGTAAAATCAACCGACCGACCGCGAAACCGAAACGGCTTGCGGCGATGAAATTTAAGCAATGCGAGCTCAAATTCCATCCACAGCGCAGCTTCTCCGTGGCGCGTTTATTCTGGCAGCGGTGCGACCGGAGCCGCCGAACTGCCCTCGCCTTGTTTAAATTCTATCGCGCAAATTTTGCCGAGTACTAAGGCAGAGGATGAACCGCCCCCGCTTTGTTTAAATTCCGCTGCACCGACCGATCGCCGACCAGCCGCAGGATCGGTTACCGACTCAGTTGCAGGACCTATCGGCAGCAAGCCGGCCACAAACCAGCAGCCCGCCGAAGCAAACGATCTAGCAAAATCGAAAAGATCGATCGCAAACAAACCTGTCGTCAAATCAAGGGATCGCCGAAGCGCTAAATCGATCATCGGTCCGGTTTCAAAACCGCTTGGTCCACCACAATGAGCGGGCCCGACTAACGAACCGAGGGAACCGAGCTGCAAATCCCCAACTGATTGCAATCCGAGCGAACTGATCCGCAAATAAGCAGACGGGCTAACGAGCTAGACGATCTAGCCGCAAATTGCCGACTAATTGCGAGCCGAGCCGCTAAACCGCTCGGTCACAGACCCGCTTCCAAGCCGCCCTGCCACAGGTTAATTCTGAACCTACCCAAGCCGTAAGCATAACCCGAAGCCGTCCGGTCCGGTCGTAAGCCGATCCCGAAGCCGCACGGCAAGCGGGCTAGCCTCAAAGTCGCCCAAGCCGCAAGCCGGTCCCAAAACTGCTCGGTTGCAAGCTAAACTAGAAGCCGCCCAATAAGCAGGCTAATCCCGAAACCGCCGCTTACTCTACGTAAATTTTATACTCGCCGTAGCCGCGCGCGTCCATCTCCTCAAGCGGTATAAATTCCAAGCTAGCGCCGTTGATGCAGTATCTCATACCGCCCTTATCTCTCGGTCCGTCCTCAAAGACGTGTCCTAAATGGCTGCCTCCTACGCGGCTTGAGACTTCGACGCGCTGCATGCCGTGGCTGTCGTCCCTCTCATACGCGATCGCGTCGGTCGTTATCGGCTTTGAAAAGCTCGGCCAGCCGGTGCCGGAGTTGTATTTATCGGTAGAGGAAAAGAGCGGCTTTTTCGACACGATGTCGACGTAGATGCCCTTTTTATAATTCTTGTCGTATTCGCTAGAAAACGGCTGCTCGGTCGCTTTTTCCTGCGTGACTTGATACTGAAGCTCGGTCAAATTTTTTTTCAGCTCCTCCTTGCTTTGCACTTTAAATTTTTCATCGTCCTCAAGCGGCTTTTTAGCAAGGCGCAGATCGATATGGCAGTATCCGCCCGGGTTTTTGTCGAGGTAATTTTGATGATACTCCTCGGCGCGAACGAAATTCCTTAGCGGCGCCACTTCGACGGCGATCTTTTCTTTAAATTTTGCCTGCTGTGCCGCTATGAAATAGCGCGCTATCTCGCCGCTCGCCTCGTCGGTGTAGTAGATGCCCGTGCGATACTGGCGACCGCGGTCGTTACCTTGCTTGTCGATCGAGAACGGATCGATGATGCGGAAATAATGCGCCAAAATTTCAGGCTCGCTAATGACGTTGGCGTCGTATTTTAAGTGTAGCGTCTCGGCATGATCGCTGCTGTGCAGCCCTTCGTAGCTTGCTTTATCGCTCTTGCCGTTGGCGTAGCCCACCTGCGTCGCGACTATGCCGTCAAGCTGCTTAAAATACGCCTCCATGCCCCAAAAGCAGCCGCCTGCCAGATAAATTTCTTTCACGTTTGCGTTCATGCCGCCCCCTTTAACTTTAAAATTTGCGTCCGACGCACCGGCGCTACTGCCGCCTGCGGCATTGAGCGCGACTAAATAACCCGCCGCCAAAGCAAAGAGGTAGATTAAAACTTTAGAAATTTTCATTTTGATCCTTTCGTTTTGAATTTTGCGCAATTTTACAATCTCTAAATGAAGCGAGAGTGAAAGAGAGAAATTTTATCGCTTACGGCGGATCGGTACCCAAATTTTATCGCCGCAGGATCGGGGCTTTCGCTCGCCGTCGCCGCAGAATTAGAATTTTATCGCCGTAGTGACGCAGGACCAAAAATTTTATCTTATCCTCGCGGCGCGCTACAGCATCGGAATTTTACCTCCTCGCAAGCGGTTAAAATTCTATGCTATAACGAGGGCTGAAATTTTATCGCCGCCGCCAAGATTAAAATTTTACCGCTTCAGCGGAGACCGGATTTTGCTAACGCGGCAAGCGGTTGAATTTGATCGCCGCGGCAGGAATTAAAATTTCGCTACCGCTGCAGGGTTAGAATTTCATCGCCCCTGCGCTACGATGAAATTTGTCCCTTTTACGAGCGAGACCCTTGCGCCGCCCATTCGCCTGCGCTACGGCTCGCGTGAAATTTATCCATTCATCGCAGCTTACGTGGGGATTTAGAGATTTTGATACGCCCTATTGCGGCGCGAAATTTTATTGTCGCGCCTCGCGGCTAGATTTTGCTACCGTCTCGATAATTAAAATTTTACCGCTGCGCAACCGTGATTTTAGCCTGATTAGCGCCTTTGCGAGTTTTACGACGCGGCCGAATTCTACCGCAGGCGCCGTTTTGCGAGGGCACGGACTGCTCGCGAGACGGAAGCTTTGCGCTGCGCCCGCTGCTTTGCCGCATTTAAAATTTTATCTACGCACCGCTGCGATCGCGGCACGGCACTTATCCACCGCGCGGCTAAATTTTCTACACGCCGCTTAGGTTGCGGCACGGCGTCCATCTGCTCGCAGCACGATTAAAATTTGTCTATGCGCGCGCCCGATCGCGACGAGGCACCGCCTTAAAAATTTATACTCCGCTCCGTATCTACTGCGAAACGGCGCCGAAATTTCAACGCAAAATGGGCGCCATGAAATTTTCGCGCCGCGAGATAAAATTTGTGCGCCGCTATACGACGGCGAGGCACGAACCCATCCGCTGCGTGCGCGATTAAATTTAAAATTTTCGCACTGCGGCCGCGAGATAAAATTTCGCGACCATTCAGGAGCGGCGAGTGATTAAATTTAAACTGCGCCGCACCGATACGTAGCGCCATATCGCGTAGCTAAACCCGCGCCGCGCAATAGTATAACGAAGCGCGAACAGTCGGATTCGCACTGCCTCCGCCACGTAGCAGAGTACAGCCATTTACATCGCGCGGAGCTGTGTAGCGGAGATAGCCCGATCCGCACCGCGTTGGCGTGTAACAAAGCACCGCGCATTAGATCCGCGCAGTGTCCGCTACGAAACGAGCAACGAGATCCGCACGCGCGGTTTTCAAAATTTGCAACGGCATAAGAAGTTGCGAAGCTATCGCAATAAATCCGCCCCTGCGCAGGCGAGCGAAATTTAGTGCAAAAAGTGGCGCACTCCCGTAAAATACATCGCCATGCCGAACTCGTCGGCGCTTACGATCACCTCATCGTCGCGGATGCTGCCGCCGGGCTGCACCACTGCCGCGACGCCCGCAGCATGGGCGATCTCGATGCTGTCTTTAAACGGGAAAAACGCCTCGCTGGCAAGCGCGCAACCGCTCAGATCGACGCCCACGTCACGAGCCTTTGCCACTGCCGCACGCGCGGCGTCCACACGGCTCGTCATACCCATGCCGATCGCGACCATCGCGCGATTTTTGACGTAAACCACGCAGTTGCTCTTCGTAAGCGCAGCGATCTGCCACGCGATTTTTAGATCATCAAGCTCGCTCTCGCTAGCCGCGCGCCCCGTGACGCAGCGGGCGTTTGCGACCTCGCCCGCGCCCACGTAGTCGCGCTGCTGATATACGAAGCCGCCGTCAATGAATTTAAAATCATATTTGTCGTTTTCGCGCATTAAAAACTCCCCGCCCTGCTCGAAAATTTTAATGCGCTTTTTCTTTTCAAATACCGCAAGCGCCGCGGGCGTGACGCGAGCGGCGAGGATAACCTCGACAAAAATTTCGTTAATTTTATTCGCTAGCTCCTCGTCCAAAACGCCGTTTATCGCCACGACGCCGCCGTATGCCGAGACCGGGTCGCATTTTAGCGCCTCTACGTAGCTTTCAAGCAGGCTAGATTTTACGGCAAAGCCGCATGGATTGGCGTGCTTGCAGATCGCTACCGCAGGCGCCTCCCCGAAGCTGCTAGCGAGCATCAGTGCGCCGTGCATATCGGTCATATTGTTAAAGCTCGCCTCGCCCTTTAGACTCTTAAAATGGTTGCTAAAAAACTCCTCGAACTCGTACAGCGCGCCCTTTTGGTGCGGATTTTCGCCGTAGCGAGTATCGAATACCTTACTACCCGTGATAAATTTTTTCGCGCCGAAGCCGCCGTTAAAGCGCTCGTTCATATAGTTTGCGATCATCGCGTCGTAGGCTGCGGTGTGCTCATAAGCTTTTATCATTAAATTTTGCCTAAATTTGAGCTTCTCGCTCTCGTCCGTACCGCTTAAATTTTGCAAAACCGCGCCGTAATCAAGCGGACTCGTGACGACATAGACGCTTGCGAAATTCTTAGCCGCGCTTCGAACCATCGCAGGCCCGCCGATGTCGATATTTTCGATAATCTCGGAAAAATCGTCGGTTCGGGCTACGGTCGCTTTAAAAGGATATAAATTTACGCACACGAGATCGATGCCGCCGATGCCGTGCTGCGCGGCTTGGCTGGCGTGATTTGCGTCGTTTCTCTTATACAAAATTCCGCCGTGGATCTTTGGATGCAGGGTTTTAACCCGCCCCTCAAACATCTCGGGCGAGCCCGAGTATTCGCTAACCTCGAGCACCGCGACGCCGTTTTCGCGCAAAAGCTTAAACGTGCCGCCCGTGCTTAAAATTTCAAATCCTAGCTTCTGTAGCCCGCGAGCAAACTCTACGACGCCCTCTTTATCGCTGACGCTGATTAACGCTCTCATCTTTTCTCCTTTTAATTTATTCGCATAGTTTTTTAAAAATCAGCTCGCGCATGTCGTTTGCGTTAAGCTGAAAATACAAAATCGCCTCGCGGCGAGCCTTTTGATACTCGCGCCTTGTCTTTTCATCTACTGCGCCGAGCTTTGCGCCGTTAAATTTCGCCATATGCGCCGAAGCCAGCTCTTTTAGCCTCTCGCCGCCCGGGGAAATGCCGCCGCTATAATTAAACCACTCTTTGCTTTGAAAAATATTAAATAAAATTTGAAAATCTACGAAATTCCCCTTATTGTACTCGGCGCAGACCCCGTTTTTGTGGCTTACGGCGTAGATCGCGCCGTATCTGCGCTCGAAAAAATATAGTTTTATGAGCTTTGCGTTTTTGTCTAAATTTGCGCCGCTACCGTCTAAAATCGCAAGCTTCGCATCGCCTCGCGTTTCGTAAGGGCCTAAAATCGCGCCGTTTTCGTAGAGATTGCCGCCGTAAAAAGCGTATTTCGTATCCCCAAGCTCGTCCGAAAGAACGTATATTTTATCGGCTTCGGGCGAGTTTTTGCCCGCGCAGCCGAGCAGCGACAGAGCCAAAAACAGAGACGAGATAAAAAATTTCATCGCAAAAACCCTTTAAATTCTAAAATTTTGCCAAATTTATGAAGCGGAAATCGGCAAAGCGAAATTTGCTAAATTTACCGCATTTACCGCGCGCAAATTTTAATTTTGCTTCTCAAATGCCGCCGCGTTGCTCGCGCGGACGTAAATTTTAAAATTCTACGCCGCTTGCAAAAGCTAAATTTAAAAGCCGAGCGCAAAACGTAAATTTAAACCGCAGTGTAAGCTTAGCCAAAAAGATCGGCGCGAACCGGCTAAATTTAAAATTCGCGGCGCAGCTTTTATCGCCAAGCCAGGTTGGCGCCGCCTCTTGCCGTTTTTAAAATTTTAAATTTACCTGCACATTTTGTTTTCCAGCTCATCCATAAGCGCGGCTATGTCATCATCAATCGCACCTTGCCGCTGCTGCTCGTTGAAATTTTACGCGCCGATTTAAATTTTACAAGCCGCAAATTTAAAACGGCACGCAATCCAAAACCGCACTAAATATAATAGATGCTGTTTTTGATATTTTTGCCGTCGAGTTCGTTTTTGCGCCACGAACTCTCGTCGTTTAGCACGATCCAGCGCTTCTCCTCCTCGCGGTAAAACCAATCCTTGTCGATCTGATAGTAGATCTGGCATCCCGAAATTTCGATGATATTGGCGATGTTGTTGTCGTGATAGTTGTTCTCGTCGAAGTCGGTGAAGGTGCGCTGCCCCATCTCGGCGTAGAGCTCGTTTAAAATTTGAAGCATCTCGCTTAGGCGTGTATCCATCTTCTCGACCTGAAGCCCAAGCTCATTAGCCTCTCTGAATAAGATCGGATAGTCGTGCGACGGATAGCCGCTGTTTAGCTTGTCGCTGATAAAGGCGATTTTTTGCTCATCTTCGAAGTGGTAGCGCAGAATTTCGCGGCAAATTTTAAGCGACAGGCTGCTTGCGCGATCGACGGCGCCGAAAACGAGCGGATGGATATATTTATAAAGCTCCTTGTACGGGTTCTCGTCGTTCGGGCGCTCGTTATTTTTCCAAAGCTTCACCACGCGGCTTAGCTCGTCCATCGAAACGTTGGCTTGATCGTTGGTGTTCGTAACCGGCGAAAGCTCATGTCGCAGCGAGGTATCGACCGACGTGAGATAGCCTAGCGGCCCCATTAAAATTTTATTCGCCCCAAGCGCCATCATCGTAGCCGCCGAAGCGCAGTTTGCCGGCACCAGCGCGATCAGCTCGTCGCAGTGGTTGCGCAGGATCGAGACGATCTTAAGCGAGGCGATGCCGCTGCCGCCGTCAGATTTGATGTAAAGGTAGAGCTTTTCGAAATGCTTGCCCTTGAGGTGGTCGTTGATACTGATCGCGTCGTTGCCGCAAACGCTGCCCGCGCCCGAATTGAAGTAGGTAAGCAGCGGCGCGCCCAGATATTTCTCGATATTGGTGATCACCTCTTGCGTTTGCTTCATCAAGATCGGCGGTTGCTTCGCCGCCTTTTTGGCGCCCTGCCTATGCGGCTCTTCGTCTTTGGATAAAAATCCCATGTTTTTCCTTTCGTGTTGGTTTGGTTTTTAAATTTTATTTCATAAATAACAAGCAGCCTTAACGCTATTACATATTAAAATTTTAACGTCCGCGCATACTTGCCGCCTTTATCTTGCACTTAAAATTCTCGTGCCGCATGCTAGACTGCCTGCACGATGTGCATCAAGGCTGTATTAAGCGCCCTGCAGGTCTCGCAAGCTTGGAATTTTAAAATTTAGATACAAATTTAACTGTGCCGCACGCTTTGAAATTTCGCTGCCGCGCTGCAGCCAATCTCTCGCGACACAAATTTCGGCAAACAAGCTCGGTGCTCTTGCGCGACCTGAAATTTTCGCACGCCGCGCATATTGCGATATCGCGCCTTAAAATTCCTTCGCTGCACCTTGCCGCCGTCTCGCCATCCTATTTTAAAATTTCAAGACGCTCTGCGCCCTCAAATTTTAAAATTTCGCCCTACTTTTCGCCGAAGCGCTCCTTTAAAATTTTATACGCCTCATTGATCTCCTGAAGCTTCTTCGTACCCTCCTGGATGATCTCCTCGTCCGCGCCCTTGCCCATCAGGATGTCGGGGTGGTATTTTTTCACGAGTTCGCGGTATTTTTTCTTGATCTCGTTAAACGTAGCGTCTTTGGGAAGCCCCAAAATTTCATACGGATCTCTTTTGCTTTTGGCGGAGCCTTGCGAGCTGCCCGAATAACCGCCATATCCACTCGAATACCCGCCGTATGAGCCGCTCGAGCTTTGCGAGCCTCCGTAGCCCGAACCCGCCGTGCCGCCATATCCGTAGCCGGTGCCGCCGCCATAACTGCTACTTCCGTAGCCGCCGGTGCTTCTGCCGCCGTATTTGTCCCAATACCCGCCGCTTCTTGTGCTATAGCCGTCATATTCGTCGTAAGCCGTATCGCTTTGCGCGCCGCTGTTTTCGTAATAGGTGCCGTAAAAGCTGCGCTCAAAGGTCGCGAATATCTGGCTTTGGATATGCTCCGCAATGCCCAATCCGTCGCAGATCTGCGAGATTGTGCGCCGCTCTGCCGCGCTAAAACCGCGATCGACGTAGGCTAAATTTAAAAAGAAATAGATTAGCCCAGTTTTGCGGCTCGGGCTTGGGCGGTAGGTTTGGTTATATTTCTCGGCGAGCTCGCGAACATTTGCGAGGTTTTCTTTCTCGAGCTTATAAACGAGCTTCAGCGCCTGGCGTTCGCGTTCGCCGGCGCCCATTTGGCGCACCAAATCGTCTAAAATTTCGCTTATCATCGCGGCTTCGGACTCGCTTACGTGCCCGTCGCTTTTGGCGACCTTGGCTAGAAGCGCTACTAAAATTTTAGCCTCTCCTAGCTGCATTTGCGCCTTGCCGCGATAGCCGGAGTTGCCGAAAGCCACGCCGATCTGCGCGAAAATATACAGCGCGATTAAAAGAAATATGATGCTAAGCACGCGCTAATCTTCGCTCTTTATGATCTTGGCAAACTCGCCGAAGTAAATTTCTTTTAATGCAGCAAGGTTTTTACGGACGGAATTTATGCGAAACGTTTCGCCGCCGCTGGTGCCTAGTCGCATCAAGCTTAACCCGTATTTTGCGGCCAGCTCTTTAAATTTCGCCTCGTCGCGCACGCCGAAAATCGCGCGCGAAAAGCTCTCGTCGAAAATATCTCTGCTATCATCGCAGCTCATCTCAAACTCGCCGCCTACGCCGCCCACGCACGTCATCTTCGCAAGCGTAATCGCCACGCCGCCGATACCTACGGAGTTTGCAAATTTCAAAACCCCGCTCTTGCCAGCTTCTATCGCGAAGTCCCACAGAGCGCGCTCTGCTTTTAAGCTTAACTCAGGCAGGCTGCCTGCGACGCGATTTTCTACCGTTTTCATATAAAGCGAGCCCGCAAAAACGCCCTTCGTATCGCCCGCCAGATAGACGCTCACGCCGCTAGCACAAAAATCGCTAGGGATGATCTCGCCCTCATTCGTTCCCACGCATACGATCGCGGGAGTGGGCTGAATGCTAACGCCGCCCGTTTCGTTATACAGGCTTACGTTGCCGCTTACGACGGGGGTATTTAGCGCGGCGCAAGCCTGCTTGATCCCCTCGCAGCCCTGCGCGAACTGCCACATAACCTCTGGATTTTGCGGATTACCGTAGTTTAGGCAATCGGTGATGGCTAAAGGCGTCGCGCCGCTCATCGCGACCTTTCGCCCCGCCGACGCTACCGCAAGCGCCGCACCTATGCGAGGATGGACGTAATTCATCCGCGTGTTGCAATCCGCAGCCATCGCGAGCTTTACGCCGTTTTGCTTAACTCGCATCACCGCAGCGCCCAGCATGCCGGGACGCTTGGCGGAGTTTAGCCCTACGTTAGCGTCGTATTGATCGTAGATGTAGGATTTATTTAGTACTTCGGGGTCCTCAAAAATTTTATCAAACGCCGCGTCTAGTTCACGCTCGCTCGCGCCGCAACCGCACAAATTTTGCCGCGCGATCTGCGCCATATATGCAGGCTCTTTTATCGGGCGATCCAGCACGGGAGCCGCCTCGCTAAGCGGCTCGATCGGAATAACGCCCGCCAGCTCGCCGTGCCAAAAAAGCTCCATCTTGCCGCTATCCGTCACCTCGCCAATTACGGCGGCATCAAGATCCCATTTGGCAAAAATTTCTTTGATTTTCTCCTCGCAGCCCTTTTTGGCGCAGATCAGCATACGCTCTTGGCTCTCGCTCAGCATCAGCTCATATGGGCTCATCCCCTCCTCGCGCATTGGCACGCGATCCAAATTTAACCTCATGCCGCTGCCGCTGCGCCCCGCCATCTCAAAGCTGCTTGAAGTAAGCCCCGCCGCACCCATATCCTGGATACCCACGACGTAATCTGTTTTAAAAAGCTCCAAGCACGCCTCCATCAGCAGCTTTTCGGCGAACGGATCGCCCACCTGCACCGTCGGACGTAGGGATTTGTTCGCGTCGCTAAAGCTATCGCTCGCCATCACAGCTCCGCCGAGGCCGTCGCGACCGGTCTTAGAGCCCACGTAGATCACGCTGTTGCCGACACCTTCAGCTCTGCCGTAGAAAATTTCATCCTTTTTAACGATGCCCAGAGCAAAGGCGTTAACTAAAATGTTGCCGTCAAAGCTAGCGTCGAACGTCGTCTCGCCGCCTATCGTAGGGATCCCCATGCAGTTGCCGTAGTGCGCGATGCCGGCAACCGCACCTTTTAGCAGATAGCGCTGCTTGCGCGCATTCTCACTCTGCCCTCGCACCTCGCCGAAGCGAAGCGAGTTCATATTGGCTACGACGCGCGCGCCCATCGTAAAGATATCGCGCAGTATCCCACCCACGCCGGTCGCAGCGCCCTGAAATGGCTCGATGAAGCTAGGGTGGTTGTGGCTTTCCATCTTAAAAACCGCAGCCATGCCGCCGCCGATATCGATGACGCCTGCATTTTCGCCGGGCCCCTGGATAACCCAAGGCGCCTTGGTCGGGAAGCCGCTTAAATATTTTTTGCTTGATTTGTAGCTACAGTGCTCGCTCCACATCGCGCTAAAAATCCCAAGCTCGAGCAGATTTGGCTCGCGACCTAAAATTTTTAAAATTTTTTCATATTCTTCGTCTGAAATTTTATGTGCCGCTACTACTTTTTTGTCCATTTTTTCGCCCTTTTCGCCGTTAAATTTAGGTCCGTATGATAGCTAAAATTTTCTATCATTTCGATTAATCTTCGCCCTTTTTAAGATACTTCTCGTAAAGTTTCGCCTCTTTTAAAAACGCGTAAAATGCGTTAATGTTTGCCGTGATAAATCCCTTGCGCCCGTCAAAAAGCGATCTGCGCAAAATGTATGATTTAAAAAACGCAAACGGATAGATCAGCAAAAGCTTCGCAAGGCTCGGCTTCTTACCCTTCTCAAAATCCCCCTGCGCGCGCAGCGTGGAGTAGTTGTTGTTTTTCATAACGAGCTCTGCGATCGGCTTTTCGCTAAAATGGTTGATGCAGAATTTGCTCTTTTTCACCGCGCCTTTTATGATCGAAATTTGCGCGTGCACCCCCATATTTTTATACTCGCCACACTCCTTACGAAAGAAGCGGATGTGAGTATTTTTGCGCACTAGATCCGAGCACTTGCGCCCGAGCGAGTATTCATGAAATTTAATATCCAGCGCCGAGTAATCGCTCTGGCTCATAAACTCCTCTATCTCGCCTTTTAGCTCAGGACTTACCTCCTCGTCGCCGTCGAGATTTAGCACCCATTCGTTGCTGCAGAGCGAAAATGCGTAGTTTTTCTGCACCCCCTCGCCCTGCCAGTCGTGGTGGTAAATTTTATCGGTAAATTTACGCGCGATTTGCAGCGTGGCATCGGTGCTGCCGCTATCGACAATTATGATCTCGGCAAAATCCGCCACGCTACGCAGCATACGCTCGATATGGCGCTCCTCATTCATCACTATCGCATAAACGGACGCTTTAATCATAGTTTGTTCCTTATCCTCGTAAATTTCAGCCAAAAATCAAAAAACCCCTCCGTGCCCAAAATGCCGATACGTTTTACGGCGTATTTGTCGTCGCCCGCCTCGTAAAGTCCGCGCTTGACGACCACCGCGCCTTTGAAATTTGATCTGGCGATATTTAAAATTTCGTCATTAAATTTACCGTACGGGTAGGCAAACACCTCGCACGGCTGAGCGCAAATACCTGCTACGCGAGCTTTGGACGTGATGATCTCATCTGCTGCGAGCTTCGGATCGCTCGCGTAGGTAAAGTCTAAATTTACGTGATGCATCGTATGCGCGCCAAACTCCACTAGCCCGCTTGCCTGCATTTTTAAAATTTGCTCCTCGCTCAGCATCCTTGCAAGATGGGTCGTATTAGCGCGCTCCCAGTCGTTTTGCACGGCGTCCGGGACCAAAAATATGCTCGCTTTGAAATCATATTTTTTCAAAATTTCAAAGGCGCTGGTAAAGTTATTTTCAAATCCGTCGTCGAATGTGATGCAAACAGCCTTTTTAGGCAGCCGCTCTAGAGCAATTAGCTCGCCAAATTTAAAGCTCTTAAAGCCGTTTTTCGCAAGCCACGCGATCTGTCTTTCAAAATCCGCAGGTCTTAGCCGCCATTTGTCGAATTTATCGCCCTTGTGCTCCTCTACGCTATGATACATCAGCACCCGCGCCTTATGCCAACCCTGCGGGATCCGCCACCAGTTATACCGCAGCGAAACGCCTACCGCGGCGGCAAAGATCAGAAAAGCCGCAAAATAAATCATCTGAATTTTTCTCCGTTTTTATAGACGAACTCGCGCCACTCGTAAGGATCGCTGTAAAAATCGCTCCGCTCGTTTTTATCTCTTCCGTTTGGTGCGTCGTGACGTTCGCCGCCGCTCTCGCTGCATTTTTCATCAGAAATTTCACCGCAGGCATCTGCGCCAAAGCTCTCTTCGAAGATCGTCTCAAGCATAAATTTTGCCACTCGGGCGGCATTTGCGATCCTTAGCGTCTTGGCTCTGCCGCGCTGCGCGATGTGCGCGTATTCGCCGCTAGAAAGGAGGCATTTGATCTTTGAAAAGCAATCCGCAGGATCGTCAAAATAAACTATCTCCGAGCCATCCTCGTAAAGCCGCTCAAACCCCGCGATCTTGGGGCTAAAAGTGCAGACGCCGCATCCTAAAAACTGTGCCATGCGGTCGCTCGCACCGAGCAATTTATGAGCGCGCACGCACTCAAGCTCGTCGTCGCGATTAAAATTTATCGCGATCTTCGCAGCCGCGATCTCGCGATGAAATTTATCGCCGAATACGGCAGGCGCGCCGAGGCTCGCAAAAATTTTAAGCCTAAGCCCCTCTTTTTCGCAGAAATCGCGCAGCAAAAGCGCAAATTTATACCTCACGTCCTCTTTATAATCACGCGCTATGTAGATCACGTCGGTCGTTTTAGCGGCGTCTAGACGTCTATCAAACGCCACGTCGGAGATGTTTGGGAAAAAGGCGAATTTCGCGCCGTATCTCGCCGAAAGATCGCGTAGCTTCAGCGCATTCGCCCAAAAAAACACGTCGATGAAGCTTAGCTTTTCGAAAAATTCCCGTTTTTCTTGCAGATGATCGACGTACCAGATCGCGATTTTGATCTTAGGAAGCGCCGATTTTATCGCCCGCAGCGCGCTAAGACCGATCTTTTCGCCCTTGCCGATTAGAAGCAGATCGGCGCCGATGTTTTCGCAGATACGCACGAGCTTGGCGTTCATCTTCTCTAGCCCGCTGTTTTTCAGCCCGCAAAAGCGCAGGCTCCGCTCCCAATCGCGGTAGCTAAAATCATAGACGAAGTGCCCGCCGCGGATGAGCCCGTGGCTGATTTTGCGCTCCATGCCGTAGAAAAAACTGCCGTCGTCGTATTCGTTGAAAATGCCGCAATGCACGATCTTTAGACTTCGCATAACAGCTCCTCGTAGTAATTTTTAAGCGAGCTAATATAATTTTGCAGCGTCAAAGTTTGCTTGAACTTGGCATGTTTTTGCGCAAAAGCCCGGGCGGATTTGCCGTAAGTGCGGTAAATTTCATCGATCTTAGCGCCCAGAGCTGCCGCCTCGCATAAAAACTCCTCGCTTAAAATTTCCGAAATTCCGCCCACGCGGGTAGATATCAGCACGGGCGAATAAAAAATACCTTCGATCAAAATCACCGGAAAGCCCTCCTTACGCGAGCTGATGACGTGCAGGTGCGACGCGCTCAGGGCCGCCGCAACGTCGTCGCAAAAGCCGCACAGCCGCACCCGATCCTGCAATTTTAGCGAATCGATTAAATTTTGCAAATTTTGCCTCTCGCCGCCCTGCCCGTAAATTTTAAGCTCGAAATCGAATTTCAGCTCGCTTGCGGCGTGGATCAAAAGATCAAAACCCTTGATCTTATCGAGCCTGCCGACCGCAACGATGCTAAATTTAAAATTTCCCGCCGCCGCGCTTACGCCCTGTTGCGATACGAATATGCTACTAGTCTTATTTTGCGATGCGTCCGCATCGAAAGCCCTATCTTGCGATACACTCACCCCATCAGGCGTATCTTGCGATGCAAATACAGTGCCAGTCATATTTTGCGACGTATTCGCAGCGCCGGCCGAGTCGCCGCGCGCATCCTTTGTTTCCTTGAGCGCTTCGTTTGCGGCACCCTCCAAGTCCTTGCAGCGCGCGAGAATTTCATGATTTTCAAACTCCCGCCGCGGCTCTATGCCGAAATATATCACCTTTGCGGCGTGATTTATCGTGGTTGCGACCTTGCGCGAGGCTGCGATGACGTTTCGCACGCGATCGAAAACCGGCGCTTTGCGATCGTTGTGCTTGGTCGCAACAAGCTTAAGATTTAAAAATTTTTCGACCACGAAGCCGATCTGTGCGGCTTTGGCGCCGTGCGAATGCAAAATTTCAAATCCGCCCGAGCGTAAAAACCGATAAATTTCAACGAACAAAAACGGATTGTAGCGCTTATCGCGGCTTTTGTACTCATAAATTTGCACGCGAGCATCCAGACGCTGCAAAAACTCGCATCTAGCAGGCACGATTAGCGCCGCCTGCTCGCTTTTGCAAAGCTCATTTAGCGAGTCGATTACGATCTTTTCGACGCCGCCGTAAAATCTGGAGCAGCACAGATAGGCGATTTTCATCTGTTTCTGCCCTTCTTCATCTTCAAAATGAAGCTCAAAAGCCCCTGCCTGCCGCTAACCATGATGCGCGGAATTTCAAAATTTGAGTAGTGCGGGCGCAACACGTCGTTTTGCGTCGTAACGGCGCAGCTAAAGCCCGCCTCGCGCGCGCAGCGGACGCTAATCTCGTCGTAAAAGCCGAACGGATAGGCAAAGGCGCTGCAAGTAATGCCAAATTTCGCCTCTATTTCGCGCTTTGATTCGCTCATCTGGCGCAGCTGCTCTTGCGGATCCAGGCTAGGCAAGTTTGCGTGATCCAGCGTATGCGAGCCGATCTCGATGAGCCCGCTTCGCAAAAGCTCGCGAACCTCCTCGTCGCTTAGCATCTGCTCGCGATTTAGCTCATCGCTTGATTTTTTCAGATCTTTATCGGTCGCCCAATCCCCGTCAAAGCGCCGGTTCACGATGAAAATCGTCGCCTTAAAGCCGTATTTTTGAAGTATCGGCAGAGCGCCCGTGAGATTATCGCGATACCCGTCATCGAAAGTAATACAAACCGCCTTCGTAGGCTTCTCATTCAAACTCGCAAGCTCGCTTAAAGTATAGCTCGTAAAGCCGTTTCGCTTCAGCCACGCAAGCTGTTTTTCAAACGCAGCGGGGGTCACGCGCAGGCGGTTAAATTTAGAGGCGCGCTTTGGCAGATGCTCGCGGATCATATGATACATCAGCACGCGCGGATACTCGTAAGGTTGGTCCTTCGCCCACCACGCAAAGCGCAGGCTAAACCACGCAAAAAGCACCGCAAAAGCCAAAACCGCCGCGTAGATCATCGCTCGATCCTCATGCGATAGGCCAAAAAGCTTAGTATCGTAGCCAGGCTTAGCGCTTCTTTCGACAGATACGCGCCGTGGTCAAACTGGCAATCTATCAAAAGATAAATTAGAAGCGTAAGAACCCCAAACTGCCTGCTTTGGACGCACTCTTTAAAAACGCCAAATAGGATCGCGCCGTAAAAGATAAGCCCGAGCGCGCCGCTATAAAGTAAAATTTCTAAAAATAAATTGTGCGGCGCGTTATATTCAGGATGCTCAAGGACCGGAGAGCCCGGCAAATTTATATATGAGCCCAGCCCATAGCCCAAGATAGGCTTTTGCTGCGCCATCTCTAAAATATAGCTCCAAATCACGGTCCTGCCTGAAGAATCGCCGCTAAACAGCGCGGCTAGCCTTTGCTCAAACGACGGCGAAAGCGCAAGCAAAACGGCAAAAAGTGCGATGAAACCCACCGTGAAAAGTAGGTATTTTTTGTTTAGGCTCTTTAAATTTAGCGCGCCGTAAAACGCGAGCGCGCAGAACGCGCCGACCCACGCCGCTCTGGAAAATGAAAAGATCATAAAAAATGCAAATAAAAATAGAGTTGCAAATTTAAGCGCCAAAGGCCGCCGTATCGCCACCGCGCTAAGGCAGAGCCCAAAACCCATAAAAAGCCCTAAAATATTGCGGTTCGAAAGCGCTCCGCTAAGACCTCCGCGAACAGAATTGTTTGAAAAGACGATCGCATCAGGACTACTTACAAACTGATAGATCGTGCTCGCCGATAAAATTCCAAGCCCCACGAACAAAAAAGCAAAAACGGCGTTTTGATCAAAAAATTTAAGCTTGTAAAAATAGCAAAGCGCCAAAAATATTGTGCCGTATCGAAGCACGAAAAATAGCGTGCTCTGCCATGCTTTTTTTGAGATCGCGGCCTCGTTTAGGAGGTTTGAGATCGCTAGCGTCACTACCAGGCAGAGGAAGCAGATCGCGATAAATCGCGTCTTTTTCAAAATTTCGCTTAGAACCAAGTAGTTTTTAAAATACAATAGATGCGCCAAAAAGAGTAAATTTAGCGCTGCAAAGGAGATCTGATAGACCGCGTTTTTAAAAAACAGCGACGCGCACCAAAGAAGCAGCAGCGTTAAAAATGTGATTCTCCAGCCGCTAGGCGCGCCGTTTTCGTAAAAAAATTTTTTCATATTAAACTCTCATAAACCTTTATCGTTTTTTCTACCATCTGCTCTAGGCTGAAGTTTTGCGAAACGTAGCCGTAGCCGTCAAATTTCAGCTCGCGCGCGGGGGCAAACAGCCCCGCCAGCGCCTGTGCGTCGCCCACGTCAAAAAAATAACCGTTTTCGCCCTCTCTTACGATATCCAGCGCGCCGCCGTGACGGGTCGCGATCACCGGGCAATTTAACGCGATCGCCTCAGCCATCGAGCGCCCAAAGCTCTCGGGCTTGCTTGAAGCGCTTACCGTGACCGACGAGAGCGAGTAAATCTCGGCTACCTTGCTCTGCGAACCTGCAAAAATTACGCGCTCGCAGAGACCAAGCCCCTCTACGAGCGATTTTAGCTCGGAAAAATACTCGTCGCGGCCCGCTCCCACGCCGCCTACGATCAAAATTTTAAGCTTTTGTTCGCTTGCCAAAGCCGCGGCGCGGATTAGGGTTTTGTAATCCTTAATCTGCGTGATGCGCCCAACTCCGGAGACGATGAAATCATCCTGCGCGAGGTTAAAATTCTGCCGAAATTCCGCAATGAAGCGCTCGTCTAAATTTTTGGGATTAAATTTTTCCAGATCGATGCCGCGCGGAATGATCGTGATCTTGGCTGCATCTACGCCGTAGCTTCGCACCACGTGATCGCACGCATAGCCGCTAGGACAGATGATCGCGTCCGCATCCGTCATGATTTTGCTGTAGAAATTTACGGAATTTATCCCGTGCACGGTGCTTACGATCTTTGCTTTGGGATGGGCAAATTTAACCAGCCACGCCGGCACGCGGGAGCGGACATGCACGATGTCTGGAGAAATTTCGCTTAAAATTTTACGCAGCTTTAAAACGCGCGCCGCAACGCTTAGGATATTTTTGGAGCAAACGTCGAGCTGTACGTGCACGCCGCCATCTTTTTCTATCTTTGGCGCCAATTTGCCGCCGTTACTGATAACGAAATTTTCGATGCCGCGCCGCGCAAACTCTCTATTTAGCTCGACTACGCCGCGCTCGACGCCGCCTTCGTTCAGCTCAGGCAAAATTTGCACGACCCTCATATTTTTATCTCCCTCACAAATGCCTTAAGATCATACTTCGCAGTCTTTTTCAGCTTCGCGCCCTCGCTATATCGCCTAGCATGCCCAGTAGAAACGAGAGCGCTTATAAAATCGTCAAATTTATTATGAGCGACTTTGCGTTTTAAACTTAAAATGGCTACGTTCGCGCTCCCGTTAGATGCAGCCTCGCTTATCATCGAGACGCTGTCCTCGCTGATAAAGACCCACTCGCACTGCGCCAAAAAATCGCCGATCGGATTTACGAGCTCGCGGCTATAAATCACGCTGTAATCCCAACCGAGTTTTTCTAGCGCGCTCTCGGTAGCCTGCGGCGTGCGCGGAGAGGTCGTTAGCGCAAACTCGCAGTCCGCAAACTGCGCCCTCACGCCCTCGATCTGCTTTAAAATTTCATCCCCCATCTCAAAGCAGGAATTCGGCCCGCCGATGATAAATCCGATGGATTTGCGCTGCGGCCGGTACAGCCCCTGCGGGCGCGAAAAGCTAAGCGAGACGGGTGAAATTTTAAGATTTGCGCGCGGCTTTGGGCGATCATGCGCGCCTGCGATGATGACGCTAAAATCCTTGCGGTAGCCCTTCGGATACATCAGCGCTATACTCGGCTTAGCATATCTGCGTGCGTAAAATTTCAGCGCGTAATAGATCGTAGAGCCCGCGCCTACGAACAGATCGAAATCTGCGAAATTTAAATTACGATCTGATACAGCGTCTAAATTTGCGCTATCTGATACGGCGCCTGAATTGGTGCCATTCGGCGCGGCGGGGCTGTTTAAAGCGGGACTATTTAAATTTGATCCGTTTTTAAGGTCCGCCGCCGTGCCGCCCTCGCCGAAGTCGTACTTAAAAATTTTAAAATAAAGCCCGAAAAAATCAAGCGCGTAGGAGCAGAGTTTAAAAAGCTTGTTTGCGTAAGCGATCTTGCAAATGCAAAAATCAAGCCCTTTTAGCTCGCAAAATGCGATACTTTGGTTCTCATGCCCCTTGCGGCCGTCACTTAAGATGAGCGCTTTGCGATGCGGATTTTTAGCGGCGGGCGGATTTGCAGCGGAGTTTTCGCTATTAAAATTTAGCGGTCCGCCGCCTACGCGACATACGTAATCTGAGGCGTCGGATCTTAAATTTTTACCTCTAAAGCTTTCACGCTGCAAAGCGCAAGAAGGGCGGCCGCAAACCGATATAAAATTTTTGAAATCCGAATTTTTGCTCGCTCGCGCGACGGCAGCGATCGCCATAGAGCTTTCGCGATTTAAAATTTTACCCGCTCGCGCGGCTCTACTTAAATTTTCGACGCTTTGCTCTTTTGCAAAGAGGCGCGAGCCCTGCGGTGCGGATAAATTTCTTATGACACCCCGCCTGCTCTCGCCTCTTGAAATTTGCCGCGCCATCAGTCCATCTTCCATCGTTTATGTATCCAAAACCACTGCTGCGGCGCGGTTCGCACGACCTCTTCGAAAATGTCGTTGCACTTTTGCGTGATAAACAGCTCGGCTTTGTCCTTATTTAACCCTTCAGGTAGTGGCGGAAAATCCTTGATCACGATCTCATAGCGATTATCCGCGCCGCGCCGCGCAAAAATGGGTATCAGCACGGGATGAAATTTCAAATAAAGCGACGCGATAGTCTTCGTGGTGTAGCACTGCCGTCCAAAAAAGGTCGTAATCAGGCTATTTTTAGGGCCCGGCTTTTGATCGGGCAGAATGCCTACGTTGCGCCCCTGCTTTAGCGCCTGCACGAGCCTGCGCATCGCATCGTCCTTGTAAATGAGGTCATTGCCGTAGCGCTCGCGAAACGGCGCCACGAGCCGCTCTTCGATCAACTCATTATCGCTGCGACGCCCGACTACCGAGACGGGAAAGCCGTTGGCGCCGAAAAAATTAGCTAAAATTTCCCAATTTCCAAAATGTGCGGTAAAAAATAAAATCCCGTGCGGATTATCACCTTTTAGCTTTCGGACGCGCTCTAGCGCCTGCTCGCCGTTTGAAATCAGATCATCAAATTTTAGTCTGCCGTTGTAAAATAAAAGCGTGTCGGTAAGCGTCCTAGCGATACTGCGAAAATTCTCGATCGCAAGAGAGTGAAGCTCACTTTCGCTTTTTTGTGGATAAGCGGCGCGAAGGTTATCCTGCGCGACTTTAACGCGCCTACTAAGCTTCCACGATGCGAAAAGTGCGAGCTTATCGAAAAATGCGAATATGAAGCTTTTCGGCGCGAATTTTGCAAATTTTATCAGACCCAGCGCCAAAAAATATTGGATTTTTTCCTTCATAAAGACCTCGTTTTAAATGCGAGATTATATTGAATTTTGGCTAATTAGTAGCTAAAACGCTATTTACCGAGGCAAAAATTGCTAAACATTTCGTCTAAAATTTCATCTCGCTCAAATGGACGCGAAATACGTGCAATCGCCTCAATCGCGCGATTTATCTCAAATGCAAAAAGCTCAAGCTCGCCGCAAGCTAGGCGCTCGCTCGCGTTTTTAAGAGCTGCGAGCGCGCTCTCGCAAGATAGAATTTGCCGCTCGTTGCTTAGCATAAGGCCATCGAAATTTTGAGAATTTAAGTAGCTCTGCAGCGCGGTTAAAATTTTATCCACACCCTCGTTTGCAGAAATTTCAAGTGGCGCAAAAATGGAATTTGCTTGGGTATTTTGCTTAGCGGAATTTATTGCAGAGCTATTAGGAGCGATGGAATTTGCAGAATTTTGTTTGGAATCATCTTTCGTAAAATTCTCCGCAGCACAGCTTGCAGTAGCGCGCTCGGTATTTGGCGACGCTAGTCCCGCTTTTGCGGCGGAATTCTGTTCCTTTGAATTTATGAAATTCGCAAGAACTGTTTGGCTTGTAGGCGTGGAATTTGTGGAAGTAGAATTTTGCGCGCTTAAGTCACGCTTTAAATTTTTAGCTTTTAAATTCTGCGCGCAGGAATTTAAAGAAGCATCGCAGGTCCGACTTTGCTTTAAATTTTCGGCTGCGAAATTCTCTGATATGGGATTTTCGGATGCTAAATTTTTTGCAGAAAAAGCCTCTAAATCATCGCCAAGATCCTCTGTGCTAGGATGAAATTTACGCGGCAAGTCGCATTTATTTAAAACGTAGATGATTTTTTTGTCTTTTTGTTCACGCAATATTTTTAAGATCTGCGCGTCCTCGGCGTCCCATTCGCGACTTGCGTCAAACACTGCCAAAATCACGTCTGCCTCGCTTGCAGCGCGAAGCGAATATGAAATGCCGATACTTTCGAGCTTTGAGCCGCTGTGTCTGATACCTGCGGTATCGACTATACGGATTAGATGAGTGCCTATCTGCAGGCTTTCTTCGATAAGATCGCGCGTAGTGCCCGCTTCGTCGCTCACGATAGCGCGATTAAAGCTCAGCATAGAGTTTAAAATGCTTGATTTACCGACATTAGGTTTACCCACAATCGCTACTTTAAAGCCCTCGATCAGTCCCTTGCGGCTGCGGCTGATGCGAGTGATTTTTTCTAGCGAAGCGATATTTTGGCTAAGCATTTCTTGCGAGTTTTGCAGCACATCTGCGGGCAGATCATCCTCCGCGTAATCGATGCAAACCTCGACGAAGGCCAACGTCTTAACCAGAGCTGCGCGCAGATTTGCAACGAAGTCTGCCAGCTCGCCCCGCAGGTTTCTAGCTAAAATTTTAGCCGCACTTTGCGAGCGCGAATTAATCAGATCGCTTATGGCTTCGGCTTTACTAAGATCCATTTTACCGTTTAAAAACGCTCGCTTACTAAACTCGCCCGGATTTGCTACGCGCGCACCTAGAGCCAGCACGGCATCTAACGCCAAGGACGAAGCCGTAAAGCCGCCGTGGGTCTGCACTTCTACGACATCCTCGCCGGTAAAGCTATGCGGAGCCTTGAAATATATCAAAATCGCCTCACCGAACGCTTCGCCGCTCGCGTCAAAAAGATTCACAAGCGTGGCATAGCGAGGGCGCAAAAAACTGCGATGTGAAAGGCTTAGAGCGATAGATAGCGCTTCCTCGCCTGAAATTCTAACTATGCAAATTCCGCCGATGCCGTGAGCCGTAGCGATAGCGGCAATAGTCTCGCTCACGATTAGCTTTTTTCGTCTACGATGACGATTTTGCCGCTACGCGTGGATTTGATGCCCACGAAACGATCTGGATATGCTTGTTTTAGCTTATCGGCTACAATTTTGATAAATGCGCCATCAAAAGCCTTCGTGACGATACGCTCATTTCCGGAGCGTTCCACGAGCGCATTTACATAAGAATCGATAAATCGTTCTTGATTTTGTAAAAATTCCGCGATTTCAAAAACCACGGCAAGATCATATCTGATACTGATCCAGTTGTAAATCATATACGAAAGCGCCTTGTAGCGGTGTCCTTCTTTGCCTATCAAAAGCGCGCTATCCTCGCCTTGCAGCTTGATATAGACGGTATTTTCGTCGATTTTGCTAACATCGCTAACTTCGATCTTAAACTCGCTTGATCTGAAAAGTGCAGATAGCTTCTCTTTGATATCGGATAGAATTTCATCCGTCACAACGCCCTTTTGCTTTTCTTTGCGATGTTTAGAATGCGTGGTGCGCGGGCTTTGCGGCTCTGATTTATCGCCCTGCTTTTTCTCTGCTTTGCCGGCTTTATTTTGCGGGGCGTTAAATTCCGGATTTTCGCTAAATTTCTCCCCTTCCAAAACCGCTTCTATAATAGCATTTTTTTTAAAAAAGCCCAAAAATCCGCCGCTTGGATGCTGCAAGACGCGCACATTAAGTTGCGTTACTGAGCATCCAAGCTCAGCTGCTGCTTTATTATATGCGTCTTTTAAATTTTCTGCTTCAATTATCATGATTTTTTCTCCGCTATTTGAGCTTGTTTATGCCTAGCAAAGGCTTTATTAATGACATATTGCTGGATAATGGAGCAGAAATTATTTACCGTCCAGTATAGCGTAAGACCCGCCGGGAACATTACGAAAAACACCGTAAAAATGAGCGGCAAGAATTTCATCATCTTCTCTTGCATCGGATCAGTAAACGTAGTCGGCGTAATCTTTTGCTGCAAAAACATCAAAATTCCCATCGTAATCGGCAGGATGTAATATGGATCTTTAAGCGACAGATCGTGGATCCACAGCGCCCATTCAGCGCCCTTTAGCTCGATCGCGTTAAGCAAAACGCGGTAGATCGCGAAAAATACCGGTATCTGAAGCAGGATCGGCAAGCAGCCGCCCATTGGATTGGCACCGTTTTTCTTATACATATCCATCATATGCATCTGCAGCTTTTGCTTATCGTCCTTGTATTTTTCTTGAAGCTCTTTCATCTTAGGCGCCAGATCTTTTAGCTTATTCATAGATAGCATTCCCTTGTAGCTTAGTGGGAATAAGATTAGGCGGATGATGAGCGTAAGCACGACGATCGACCAGCCCCAGTTACCAATATAGCCGTGCAGCCAGTTTAGAAATTTAAACATCGGGCGGGCGATGAAGGTGAACCAGCCATATTCGATAATGTGCGTAAGAGCAGGATTTATCGAGCTTAGCGTCGCGTGATCTTTCGCGCCGATATAGCCCGTAAGACTAAGATCGCCGTCTGAGCCTATGAAAACCTGCGAAATTTTATCTGCGTCAGTCACGGTCGCATTCAAGCTCTCTCCGTAAAATAGCGTCGTATAATAGCGATCGGAGCTTGCAGCGATATTTGCGCCACTTATTCGCTCGTTTTTATCCACATCGCCATCTTTAAAAATTTCTACGCTTTCGCTTATAGCTTGCGAGCCAGTAAAAAATGAAGCGATTTTATCTGAAATTCCCGCTTCGCCCGGTTTTCCAACGATGACGCCGTGAACCGTATAGCTATCTACTTCTACGTTCGGGCGCGAGCCGGGGCTGATAAAATAATGCGCATTGCCGCTTAACTTCAGATCCAATTTATAACTACCATTTGGATAAAAGGTAAGAATTTTATTTATGCTAACGGCGCCTAAACTTTGACTTAATGTAACGCTAGCCTCTCCGTTTCGTACGTCCAGCTCGCTAGATGAAGCGCTGTAAGGAGTATCGAAAGCCATCGCATTCAACGCCGCGTCCTCGAAACGCACCTCAAGCGGCTTGGAATGCGATTTGGCATCGATTAAATTTAGAGCCTCGCCGTTTCCGTCGTGGAATTTCGCATCGTTTAACACATACGAGCTTATACGACCGAGCCTGTCGATCGTAAAATTTGCTTCTTTGCCAACCACGCGTACTAACGGTGCAGATATGGAATTTGCAGTATTTAAATTCGCTCCCTGCGCGCTCACGCCAGCGGCGGAAGTTTGCGGAGCGGACTTGGCGGCATTTTTTTGCGCTATTTGCGCTGCGGTTGCATTTGCCTCCATTGCGGCGCGAATTTTTGATAAATAAAAATGATCGTAAGCTACAAAAAATATGAGCGCAGTTGCTATTGCGATAGCAAGGCGTTTTGATTGAGGTAGTTTATCTAGCACTATTTTTCTCCTAGTCGTATGACGTAATATCTATTTTTTTTATATGGTATGAACCAAAGCTTAAATTTATCCGCAGAGGCATTGCTGCTGCGGATTTTAGAAAATACGCAAAATTTGAAATTTCGCGCGATTATCGGATAATCTATGCCGCCGCTAAAGAGCGGATTGCATCTTAAAATTCTAGCCGTTACAGCACAGAGCGCGCCAAAGGCGCCGTTAAACTTAAACTCATAAAGCGCGTATTCCGAACAGCTCGGATAATAACGGCAACAGCGCGGTAGCAAAGGCGAAATAAATTTTCGATAAAACCCGATCGCGGCTATAAAAAATCTCTTCATTTTACTGCGCCGATCTTTTTAAGCGCCCATTTTAAATTTCGTTCCAGCTCGCTAAAACTCATATCATTCATCTGTTTTTTCGCGATCAGTATAAAAATGCCGCTATCGATGGAATTCTGCTGATTATAAAACGCGGCGCGCAAACGTCTTTTGGCGCGGTTTCGCGTGATCGAGTTGCCTATTTTTTTACTGGCGACCGCGCTAAATTTACGCTGCTCGCTAGCCAAAAAATATACAACAGCACATTCGCAATGCCACTTTGCCGCACTTTTATAAACCTCCGAAAAAACCCTGCTATCGCTTATCGCAGCAAATTCGCCTACGCAGCCAATCTTCTTCTGCCTTTAGCACGTCTTGCACTTAAAACTCTGCGGCCGTTTTTTGTTTTCATGCGGACGCGAAAGCCGTGAGTACGCTTTTTAGGGGTATTGTGGGGTTGGTACGTTCTTTTCATAACTGTTCCTTTAAGAAAATGTAAAGCGGAGATTTTATAGAAACTTTACTTAAAAACCGATAAACAAAAGTAGCCCTAGCGCCGATAAGCGTCGCCTTGCAGCTTTTTACGGCGCAGTTTTAAGTCCTGTTCATTTCTATTGTTTCGCTCCTTGATATCTTGCATCGGCTGTTTTTTCATCGAAAAATCATCGTGGTCGCCTGCGCCTTTTGATTCACGTTGCAAATTATTTTGCAGGCTTTGCCTATCTAGTTCATTTTTTTGACGATTTAGCAGAATTTCACTATGGTTTTTCTCAAATTCTGATTGTTTATCGTTCGCAACGTAAGCGCTGGAGCTAAGGCTTACTGCACCATCTTGCGCGCTTAGTGCCGTGGAATCAGCAAATATCGCGCCGCAAAGCAACCAAAATATCAAAGCCTTTTTCATTTGCGTTTAAATTTACCTGCCATCGCGCGATAGATCGCCGCCTCGTTTTGAAGCGTCAAATATCTCTGATTTAGCTCGTTTATCTTGGCATTTACGGCGTCGGTGCGGGCTTCTAGCATATCCTTCAGCTCACTTGAGCCAGCTTCGTATTTCGCAGCGTAAAGATCGGCAATACGCGCCTTTTCGTCATAAGCGGCACTTAAATTTTTAAGGCTAGCCAGATTGATCTGATAAATTCTATATAAATTTAGCACCTCATTCGTAGCGTTAGAGAGCGTCTGTTCGTAATTTACGACGTTTTTACGAAAAGCGATCTCCGAAATTTTAAGGCGGTTTTCAACCCTCGCATAATCCAAAAACGGCAGACTTATGCTTACGTTGCCACTTAAAAAATTTAGCTTGAAGCTATCATTAGCGCTCACGCCTTGCCCATTAGTAAGCCCTGCGCCTAAATTTACGCTAGGAAAAAAATTTAACTTAGCGGTCTGTTCGTCGTAAAAGCTGGAATTTAACCTAGCGATCGCAGCTCTAATGTCGGGGCGATTAGCAAGCGCCGTGTAAGGCACATTTAGATCAACGCCTTGGAATTCTATGGAATTTATCGAATCTGTGTTATCATCAAATTGCAAGCCGGAGGAGATGAGATTTCTCATATATTTATGATTATCCTCAATATTTTTTTGAATGCTTAATACCTTGTTTTCAAGCCCTAGAATAGAATTTTGAATCTGCCTGTAATCTAGCTGCTCGGACTTGCCGTAATCGTATTTTGCCTTGATTATCTTTTCGATCTCTCGGTAATCGCTTAAATTCTGTTTTGTCCATTTTAGTGAATCGTTTAGATAAAGCATCTCGAAGTAGCCGCTTACGACGGAATTTATAAGAGTCAGGCGAGTATTTTCAAGGTCAAACTCGCTGGCTTTAGCGTTCCAGCCATCGGCATTTACCGCCGAGCGGATCTTGCCGAAAAGATCAAGCTCATAGCTTACGTTAAAACCAGAGCTATAGGTTTTGTTCCAGTTCGAGCCGGTGCTTATGTCGCGATTAGCGCCCGCACTCCACGAGCTACTTAGCGTAGGAAAAAGATCAGCCCTACTTAGCCCTAAATTTGCATAAGCACTCTCAACGTTTAAAGCCGCTGTTTTTAGATCGTAGTTATTTGCAAGGGCTTGATCTACAAGCTTATTTAGGTATGATTCACCGTATTTTTTATACCACAGCGTATCGATTTCATAGCTTGCATTTTCGTCCTTGAAATGCTCTACAGGCTTAAATTCGACCTCACTTTGATTTGAGGCGCAACCGCCGATAAAAACAGCTAAGACGCCGCTTAAAATTACTTTAGAATTTATCATTTTCTCTCCTTGTTTATTCTTGTGCTAAAGCATCTATCGGATTTAATCTGCTGGCGTTTCTTGCCGGCAGATAGCCAAAAACTATGCCGATCGCGGACGACGCCGCAAAGGCGATCACGAAAGGCGCGGTAGTAAATTTCATCGCAAAATCTGGGCTTATGGTATTAAATGCAAATCCAAGCGCCAAAGCGATTAAAATTCCCAAAGCTCCACCGAGCGAGCAAAGCAAGATCGCCTCTATCAAAAATTGCTGCAAGATGTTGGATTGCTTCGCGCCGATCGCCATCCTGATGCCGATCTCGCGCGTGCGCTCGGTGACGCTTACGAGCATGATATTCATCACGCCGATGCCGCCGACGACGAGTGAGATCACCGCGATTGATGAGATCAGAATCGTCATCGTGCCGGTAGTGCTTTGTATTGTTTGTTTGATAGTATCTGCGTTCATCGTATGAAAATCCCGCGAGCCGTGTCTTTGGATAAGTAGCTGAGTTAGGCTTTCTTCGGCTACTTGAGTATTGACATCGTCTTTTATTTTGATGGTGATAGAGCTGATTTTTCGATTGCCCGTGATTTTATTCATCACAGTTGAGTACGGCGCGTAAATTCTTAAATTTTCGTTGCTTCCGAAGGCGTTTTTATCCTTGCCCGAAACTCCTATGATCTTAAGTGGCTTACCCGAAAATAAAATCGTCTTGCCGATCGGATCTGAATTTTTAAAAAATGTTTTTTTAGTGTTTGGATCGATAATCGCGACAGAGGCAGAATTTTTAATATCATCGTCGCTAAAATTTCTACCATCTTCTATATCTATGCCATTAACCGCCAAAGAATTCACGCCGCCGCCGCGCAGTTGAGCCTTGGAGCTTAAATTAGCATATGTTGCCGTACCGCTTGCAGAAGCATTTGGTGTGGCATAATCGACGTAGGGCTGGCGCGCCAAAACCTTAGAATCGCTTATCGTAAGGGTGCTTACAAAGCCCGCACGCACGTCGCCGAAATTTTTACCGGGAAAGATATCGATCGTATTGGTGCCAATTTTACGGATCTCGGATAAAATTTTCTCCTCCGAACCCTTACCGAGAGCTACTACGCAGATAACAGACGCGATGCCGATGATGATGCCTAGCATCGTCAAAATCGATCTTAGCTTATGCGAAAATATCGCGCTAATGGACATTTTAAAGCTTTCGATGAGCTGGTCTTTGCGCAGTATGAAAGAATTTTTCGTTTTGATCTGCTCTTTTTTGCGCTCGAAAACCCGTTCCGTCTTTCTTTTATCACTTAAAATTCTGCCGTCTTTGATCTCGATGATACGATCCGCAAATTCCGCAATATGCGCATCATGCGTAACTATGATGATGGTGTGGCCCTCTTTGTGTAGCGCCGTTAAAATTTGCATCACCGTCTCGCCGCTTTTGCTATCAAGCGCGCCGGTAGGCTCGTCTGCCAAAATCACTTCGCCGCCGTTTATCAGAGCGCGGGCGATGCTTACGCGCTGCTGCTGCCCGCCGCTAAGTTTGCTCGGTAAATTTTTGGTGCGATCGCCAAGCTCCAGCTTATCCAAAAGCTCTACCGCCCGTTTCGTCCGTTCGCTCGCTCCTACTCCCGCATACACCGCAGGCAGCGAGACATTTGCGGTCGCATCCATCGTGGCGATGAGATTGTATTTTTGAAAGACGAAGCCGAATTTTTTACTTCTAAGCGCCGCAAGCTCGTCGCCGCTTAAATTCGCGGTTTCGCGACCCTCTATCTTGTAGCTTCCGCTACTTGGCGTATCGATGCAGCCGATTATATTCATCAGCGTGGATTTTCCGCTTCCCGATTGCCCGATTATCGATATAAACTCGCCCGCTTCGATATTTAAACTTACGTCCTTTAGCACGTGGATTTCGTTATCGCCGAGAATGAATTTTTTGTTTATATCTTTAAGCTCTAGCATTTTCACACCATAAAATTTTAACTAAAACACCATCGGAGGCCCGTCCATATTTAACGGCGCGGCTTTTCCGTCGGCGATGAGCACCTCATCTTTTTCATCAAGACCGCTTAAAATTTCGGTATTCAAATCGTCGCTAACGCCCGTTTTTACGTATCGCTGCTCGGGCTCTTTACCGTTAAGCACAGTGACGTAATCGCCTCCCCCGTCGCGCTTGATAACCGAGGTAGGCAGGTAGCTCGTATTGTTCGCTTCGCTTACGATTATGTTGTTTTCGGTCGTCATACCGATCTTTAAAAAATTATTTTCGTTATCCACTAGCATCTTTGCGTAAAAATAGATCGCGCTGTCGCTGCTACTCGAAGAATAGGACGAACCGCTAGAGGTTTTATCGTACGTCCCGTCGCTAAGGGAGGTAAGACCTGGATCGATCTTGTAAATTTTAGCCTTTTTGATATTATCCAGATCCGATAGTATGGAGTATTCTACGTCCATTCCAACCTTTACTTTGGATATATCGCCCTCTGCGATTTGCATCTTGATCTCCATCTTGCTCAGATCGGCGATCTTTACGATCGTAGGCGTAGTTTGGTTGGAATTTACCGTTTTGCCCTCCTCTACCGGCATGGAAACGATCGTGCCGCTTATCGGAGCCGTGATCTTGGTGTAGCCGAAATTCGTCTCCGCCGTGCTTAGCTGAAGTTTGGTCTGCTCGATCTGCGCCTCGATCTGCTTCTGCTCGGCTTCCTTTAAAGCGGCGCTATTTTTAGCGTTTTCCACAGCCTCTTTGGAAGCGGCGTTTCTTTTATACAGCCCAAGCTCGCGGTTATACTGCGTTTTGGCGTTTGCCGCGGCGATCTTTGCCGAAGCTAAATTTGCTTCGTGGATTAGAAGCTGCGCCTTTTGCTGCGCGATCTCGTTTTCTTGAGTGACCGAGTCGATCTGTGCGATCATATCGCCTTTTTGAACCTTATCGCCCACTTTGACGTAGAGCTTTTTGATCTGTCCGCTTACCTGCGCGCCCACGTCTACCAAATCCCTGGCATAAACCTCTCCCGCAGCCGTCACCGTGCCTCTAATACTGCCCTTCTCAAGCCTTGTGGTAAGGGCCTTTGGCGCCTCTTCTTGCTTAAAAAATTTGCCGTATAAGAAATATATCGCAATGACTATGAGCAGAGTAAAGGCGATAAATTTCAAGGTTTTTTTCATTTTGCCAACTTCAAATAAAATAAGGGCTAATTCTAATGTAAAAATATAAAATTTTAGTTAAATACTAAATTCTTTGCTCGCGCACGGCGTAAAATTTCATGATCTTTTTATGTAAAATTAGCGAAACGTAGATCAACGCCGAGCCCGCAAGTAGGCGCACCAGATCGGCATCCTTTTGCCAAAATACCAAATTTACGACGATCGCTGCGGGAATGAGCGCGTTATTCATAATCGCAAGCACACCGCTATCGACTTCGCACGCGCCTTTGTTCCACAAAAAATACCCTAAAGCGCTGGCTACCGTGCCCAGGTACACAATCACCGCGCCTTGCGAGAAGCTAGGATTAAATTTAGAAAAATCCCCGAGCGCGATCGCGGCAATCGCCGTAACCGCGGTAGCCCCCATGAAAAAGTAGCCGAAAAGCTCCTTTTGTTCGCTAAAACCGTGGCGCTCCAGCATAAATTTATACGCGCTCTGTCCGAGCCCGAAGCATAGATTTGCGCCTTGCACGAGCAAGAAGCCCGTCAAAAACTCGGAGTTTATCGCGCCGAATTTTATCACCAGGGCACCTAGCACCGCGACTGCGACGCTGAAAAGATATAGCGCGCGAAATCTAAGCTTAAGCGCATCGTAAAGCAGCGTCACGTAAAACGGAGTAAATATCGTAAAAAGCGCCACCTCATAGACCTTCAAATACGCAAAGCTGCGGTAGTAGAAGATATACATCACGCCGATCTGCACGGCGCCCACGGCGCAAATTTTAAGCGCCAAGGCTAGATTTACGCCACGAAATTTCATAAACGGCAAAAAGCAAATTAGCGCCAATGATACGCGCGAAAACGCCAAATACGCGCTATCTATGCCGCGCAAAAACTCGCCTATCAGCGAGAAACTAAAAGCCCAAATACAAGTAACCAAAATCAGTTTTTTCAAAACGTCCGCCTAAGCTTTAAAATTTAGGCGGAATTTTATAAAATTTTAGTTGAATTTGGGATTTAAATTTCGCCCACGCGGCATAAATTTAGGTTTTTATTTATTTTAAATGTGTTAAAATTATCCGATTTTTGAAATTTAAGGGTAAAAATGAACGACGTTTCGGTTATAGTTCTTGCCGCAGGACTGGGCACTCGGATGAAGTCGCAAAAAGCCAAGGTTCTTTTCGAGCTTTGCGGCGAGCCGATGATAATCCACATCTTAAAGAAAGCTTACGAAATTTCAAACGACGTGAGCGTGATTTTACACTATCAATTCGACGAGGTTAAAAGCGCAGTTCTAGCGCACTTTCCAAACGCCAAAATCTACAAACAAGACCACGAGCATTTCCCGGGCACTGCAGGTGGACTAAAAGAGGTCGAAATCAGCGGAGCCAAAACGCTCATAATCTGCGGCGATATGCCTTTGGTAAAAAGCGCCGAGCTTCGCAAACTCTGCGAGGGGAACGCGGAAGTAAATTTAAGCGTTTTTAGCGCGCGCGATCCATTCGGATATGGCCGCGTAATCACCAGAGGCGGCGAAATTTTAAAGATCGTCGAGCAGAAGGACGCAAGCGAGGAAGAAAAGGCGGTAAAAGACGCGAACGCCGGCTGCTACTGCTTCAAAAGCGAGGCATTGAAACAAATTCTGCCGCAGATCAAACCAGATAACGCGCAAAAAGAGTACTACCTCACCGACGCGATCAAAATCGCCAAAGATATAGGCTTAAAATGCTCCGCCGTGTGGGTGGATGAGCAAAATTTCATGGGCATAAACGATAAATTTGCCCTCAGCATCGCCGAAAATTTAATGCAAAACGAGATCAAAGAAAATTTGATGAAGCAAGGCGTTTTAATGCGCCTACCGCAAAGTATCTACATTGATAGCAGGGCGAAATTTATCGGCGAGTGCGAGCTGCAAGAAAACGTAAGCATCATCGGTCCTTGCGTGATCGAAAGCTCACTCATCAAAAGCGGCTGCGTCATCGAAGATAGCGTCGTAAAAAACTCCGACATCGGTCCGATGGCACATCTGCGCCCAAAATGCGAAGTTATAGGCACCCATATCGGAAATTTCGTCGAGCTTAAAAACGCGAAAGTAAACAAGATCAAGGCGGGGCATTTAAGTTATCTCGGAGATTGCGAGATCGATGAGGGCAGTAATATCGGCTGCGGCACGATTACGTGCAACTACGATGGCAAGAAAAAATACAAAACGATAATCGGAAAAAACGTCTTTATCGGCTCGGATACACAGTTAGTAGCGCCCGTGCGGGTGGCGGACGACGTCATAATCGCCGCGGGCACGACGGTTACGAGCGACGTTCCCAGCGGCGCACTGGCGATCAGCCGAAGCAAACAAATCAACAAAGATGGGTTTTTCCATAAATTTTTTAGGAGCGAAGATGAGTAAGAAAAAGGTTTTACTGGCGGTTTGCGGGAGTATAAGTTTTTACAAAGCGTTTGAAATTTTATCCGCTCTGAAAAAGTCGAATTTCGACGTCTATGTCGCGCTTAGCGACGGCGTGCAGGAGTTCGTCAGCTACAAGGCATTCGAGGCGCTATGCGATCACCCGGTACTTTGCAAAGCCAACGAAAACTGGCAGGCGGGCATCAACCATATCGCTTATTCTAAGGTGGATTTGGTTTTAATCGCGCCTGCTACGGCAAATACTATAAACAAGCTCGCATGGGGCGTCTGCGATAACGTATTTTTAGAGGTGTTAAACGCGGCTTTCGCCCACGCTAAGGTGGTTATCGCGCCAGCTGCAAATCCCGCACTACTTGAAAATAACATCACAAAAAACTGCATCGATATGCTAAAAGCAAGCGTCAATGCGTATTTTGTGGATCCGATAGAAAAAACCCTAGCTTGCGGAGATACCGGCAAAGGCGGACTAGCGAGCACCGAGGCGATTATGAAGACGCTAAAGCGCGCGCTTTACAACGATAAATTTTGGGAGGATAAAACCGTCATCATCACCGGAGGCGCGACGATCGAAAAGATCGATAGCGTGCGCGGCATTACGAATTTCTCCAGCGGCAAAACCTCCAAAGCAATTGCCGACGCGCTGTTTTACCTAGGCGCGGACGTGACGCTGATCTCTAGCAACGAATATGAAAATTTACCGTACAAGCTCGTTAAATTTGAAAGCACTATCGGGCTAAAATCGGCGCTTGACAGCACAAAATTCCCAGACGGCGCGTATTTGATAATGGCCGCCGCGGTAAGCGATTATTCGCCGAAAGTGCGCTATAAAGACAAAGTGAAAAAAGCGGAGATCGGCGAAATTTGGAATTTACGCCTAGGCGAAAACGAGGATATCTTAAGCTCCGTGCGCGGAAATATCAAAAAAGTGGGCTTTAAACTCGAAACCGACCGCGAAAACGCCGTCGGTGAGGCCAAACGCATGCTTAACGAAAAGCATCTCGACGCCGTCTGCCTAAACGTGCTGGACGACATCATCAAGCTCGGCGGCGACGTCCTTAAGGTCACTTTTATCACGAAAAACGATCAGGTCGTAATCGACACCGCGCCAAAGGACGAAGTCGCCCTAAAAATCGCGGCTGAGCTGAAAAAAATCTGATCCGTGAATAGCCTAAATCATCTCGCTCTTGTGATGGACGGCAACGGGCGCTGGGCGAAAAAGCGCGGTCTACTGCGCACCGGCGGGCACGAAGTGGGCGCGGAGGTCGTGGAACAGATCTGCGAGTTTTGCATCGACGAAAGCATCGCAAACCTCACGCTATACGCCTTTAGCACCGAAAATTGGAAGCGTCCGAAAAGCGAAGTGGAATTTTTGATGAAGTTGCTTCAAAAATTCCTAATCTCTCGCCGCGAAAAATTTATCCAAAACGGGATAAAATTCTATCCGATCGGCGACATATCGGCTTTTGAGGGCGATCTGCGAAGCGAGATCGAATATCTTTCAAATTTAACTCAAAACGGACGAGCGCTAAATTTTAACCTGGCGATCAACTACGGCTCGCGAGACGAGATCGTGCGAGCATGCGAGCGGCTGCTTGCAAGCGGCGAGCGACTAAGCGAAGCGGGCATCGGCGCGCATCTGGATACAGCGCACAGCGGCGACGTGGATCTGCTGGTGCGCACTGGCGGCGAGCAGCGGCTGTCGAATTTCTTGCTCTGGCAGGCGAGCTACGCCGAGCTTGCGTTTACGCCGACGCTGTGGCCGGATTTCACGCGCGAGGAGCTTGCACGCATAGTGGATGATTTCCGCCGCAAACAGCGCCGCTTCGGCGGTCTTTAAGCTGCGGCGCAGTCGCTCTGACGGTCACTTTAAATTTTAAAATTTACCGCCTGCGACGCGGTAAATTTTAAAATTTAATCCGTGGGCGCTCGCGACACCATGAAATTTTAAAATTTCAGGATTTTAATTTACGGCATCGTAAAATTTAAAATTTTAATATGTAGGCGCGCGGCGCTATAGAAATTTTAAATTTCGCCCTTTTAAATTTAAAGCTCTAGCGCGAGCCGTGTTACGAGGTGCGGTAAATTTAACGCGGCAGAATTTTAAAAATCACGCCGCGCATTCGTGCAAAGACCGAAAGGAAGGCTATGAGCTACTACATACAATGTGGTTGCGGCAAAAAGCTTACGAAAAAGCCGATGAAAACTCTAAGATGCCCAAGATGCGGCAGCGTGTATAAAAAATCAAAGAAATTTATACTGTCGGTCTATATTTGCCTGCTTGTGTTTTTTATGCTAGCGTTTGCCCTCATCCCCGATAAAATGGGGATTTTAGCATCCGCAGGCAGCGGGATAGGCGCATATATTATGTTTTTATGGATCGTAGATACTTTGAACTTCGATCTTTTGGACGCCGTGATACTGGTGGCGGGATTTTTGATTTTCGGCGGATTATATGAGGCATGGGGCGAGCCGCTCCTCGCCGGGCTCATAGCCATTTTATTTTGCGTAGGCGCGGCGGCGATTTTCGTAAAATTTTTCCCTTATGAGAGCCAAAAAATCAATGAAAACTAAGAAATTTCTCGCTACCATAGAGCGTTTGATTAAATTTTAAAAAGTTAAAGCTCCAAAGGAAAAAGATGGATTTAAATATCGTTTACGGCGTGATTTTTGCGGTATTCGGCACCTGCGTAGGCTCGTTTTGCAACGTCCTGATCTACCGCCTGCCGCGCGGACAGAGCGTAAATTTTCCCGCTTCGCACTGCCCCAAGTGCTCTCACGCTCTGAAATTTTACCACAACATTCCGCTGCTTTCGTGGCTCTTTTTGGGCGGCAAATGCGCCTTTTGTAAAACCAAAATTTCGATCCGCTACCCGATCGTTGAGCTTTTAGGCGGCGCGCTTGCGCTTGCGGCGTATTTCGGCGAACCCGATCTTGCAAAAGCCGCGGTGCTTGGGCTTTGCTTCATATTACTTATGGCGCTTTCGGCGATCGATTTTGAGTATAAAGCCGTACCCGAGAGCCTTCTTTACGTAGTTACGGCGCTTTCGCTTGCTTATACGCTGATGTATGATTTTAATCTCAGCGGCGTGGGCGCGGCGGCGGGATACGCGGCGATATTTTTCGTGCTGCGCCTCATCGTTACTTTCGTGCTAAAGCGCGAAGCGATGGGAAGCGCGGATATTTTTATCGCGGGCGTTATGGGGGCGATTTTGGGCTGGAAGCTTGGCGGTATCTCGATATACATCGGCGCGATTTTGACGCTACCTGCGTATCTCATCGCGCACAAAAAGGGCTACGAGCTGCCGTTTGTGCCGTTTTTATCGATGGGACTGCTTCTTACTTTTATTTTTAGAGATCAAATTTTAAGGCTCTTGGACATCATTTATGGATAGGGTGCAGCGCTATTTATTTAGCAATTTCGTCGGCTCGTTCGCATCGCTTTTCAGCACGCTTTTTATCATAATGTCGATCGTCTTTTTTCTTCAGATCGCGCGTATTACGTCGTTTATCGAGATAAATTTTTCAGAGCTAGTCAAGCTATATCTTTTCATGCTGCCGCGTATACTCATATTTACGGTGCCGATCGCGTTTTTCGTAGCGCTTAGCATCTCCCTTTTTAGGCTATCTAAAGAGAACGAAACCATAGTAATATTTACCATCGGCTACGCCACGCGCAAGATCGCGCTATTTTTTGGCATAAGCGCCGCGCTGTGTTCCTTGGCGCTACTTTTCGTATCGCTTTTTATGATGCCGATAGCCGAAAATTTAAAGGACAATTTCATCGATTACAAAAAAATTAGCGCGACGCTAAATATCAAATCCAACGAATTCGGGCAGAAATTCTCCGACTGGCTCGTTTTTATCGATTCGCAGGAAAACAACGGCACAAGCACCCTGTATAAGGATCTGGTGCTGTATAATCCAGGTGGCTCGCAGGATCATGAGCGGATGATCGTAGCGCGCAGCGGCGAGTTTAAAAACGAAAACGCGAGCTTTTCGGCGATGCTACACGACGGCAAAATTTACACGATGGGCGGCGATCAGTGGCACGTAAGCGAGTTTGAAAGCCTAACTCTGCGCACGCAAAGCGACCGCAATATCCGCGGCGGAGGCGGCGTGATCGGATACTGGAGCGAGATGGGCGGCAGCGAAAAGCGCAGGAAGGAATTTAGCATCTACACCCTCGTCTCGCTCTTTCCGCTGGCGAGCTTTCTGTTTGCGCTAAGCCTCGGTATCGTGACCTATCGCTACGAAAAGGGCTTCGTTTACGCAGGGATTTTCGGCGTGCTTTTTAGCTACTTCGCGCTGATCATGCTACTCTCCAAACATCCGAGCATCGCGCTTCCCGTAACATTCGGCGTTACGCTTATCGCATCGTTGCTTTACTACAGGATCAAAATTGCCCCGAGGTACTGAAAAAGACTCCGAGCTTTGCGGCGGCGAAATTTTAAACAAAAGCTCGTCTGCTCGAAATTTAGCGGATAAAATTTCGACAAGTAAGCCTAGCGCGTCTAAAATTTTGCGTGGGGTAAATTTAGAACACGAAGCATAAAACGGGAGCAGGCTTTGATCTTAAACGACGGGTTTTCAAATTTTAAAAATTCCGCTCTTGCAAGTACGGCAAGCGATACAGCTGCCTATACTGTGCCCGATTGCGGTTTGAATCACGAAAGCGTCAGGCGAAATTTGGACGCCGTTTCCGCTAAAAAGACTACGCGCGCGGCAAATTTAAATTCCGCCCGCAAAAATTCCGCCGATACCGCCGCTTCCGATATTTGCGCGACAAGCATAGAAAAGATTTGCACAAGTCCCGCAGACGCCCGTGCCGCAAACTCTCTCAAAGCAGACGCCGCCTACAAAGCGGGTATTTCCGCAAACGCCCTCGCAAGCGCGTCCGAACTCAAAAATATTCTTGAAAGCTCGCCCGCAAGCGACTTCGCAGCGAGCGAACTTGCGCACATCGGCAAAATAAACACCCTGCCAAATACCACTGCAGATGCGTGCATCTTCGCAGCGAGCACAAACTCCGATCGGGTAAAGCTTAAACTCGTCTATTCCTACGACGGCTCGAAATTTAGCGGCTCACAGTCTCAGCCTCACGGGCTCGGCGTCGAGGACGTGCTGCGCGCGGCTTTGGGGCGAGTGGGGATCTTTGCGCCGCTTATCAGCAGCTCGCGCACCGATAAAGGGGTGCACGCGCTGCGCCAGGTAAGCTGCGTCGAATGTACCGTGCACTGGGAGCTGCCGCGTCTAAAAGAGCTCATAAATCGCCACTGCGCGCCCCATATTTTTGTGCAACACATCAGCCAGGTGCCGCGCGATTTTCATCCACGTTACGACGCCGTGGCGCGCTGTTATCGCTACGTTTTAAACCACGGACGCCCAAGCCCCTTTCTTAGCGATTTTTGCGTGTTTTATCCGCGCGTGGATCTTGCCGCGCTCAATGCTGCGCTTGCAAATTTCGTCGGCGAGCACGATTTTAGCGAGTTTATGAAAAGCGGCAGCGACATAAAAAGCCCTGTGCGCGAGCTCTACGTTGCGCGCGCCTACTCTTTTAGAAATTTGACCTTGATAAATTTTAAAGCCAACGGATTTTTACGAGCGCAGGTGCGGCTGATGGTCGCAAACGCCCTAAAATCCGTGCAGAGCGGGCGCAAGATCAGCTTCTCTCGAGCTCTTAGCAGAATCCCCTTTCCGCCGAACGGGCTGTATCTTAGCAGCGTAAGTTATTAAGGCTTGAAATTTATAGCGTTAAATTTTATCCACGGGCGTTTGGATTTCAAGCTTAGAATTTTATCGCGGTAAAATTCCGCATATCAGAGCAGATCGCCGAGCTACTTTGATATTAAATCACCTGCACCACGATGTGTAAAATCGTAAATTTGCGCGAAATTCGATCTATTTTTATTAGAATTTTATAGAAATTTAGCAATACTTTCAAACTTTTAACTCAAAAAGGAGCAAAGATGAAAAAATTTTCTGTTGCTTTGGCCGGTTTGGCCTTACTAGCTAGCGTTTCAGGCGCTAAGGAGTTCATCAATATCGGCACCGGCGGTATGACCGGCACCTATTATCCGGTAGGCGGCGCGATTTGCCGCTTGGTAAATATGGATAAAAATATGAAATGCTCCGTGCAATCGACGGGCGGCTCGACGTATAACGTCAATAACGTGCTTAAAAAAGAGCTAAATTTCGGCTTCGTTCAAAGCGACGTCGTCTATGATAAATACAACGGTACGGGCAAATTTCAAGGCGCGGCGGATAAAAATTTACGCTCCGTAATTTCGATCTATCCGGAGCTTTTGGCTTTCGTCGTCTCTAAAGATAGCGGTATCAAAGCTTACGGCGACGCTGCGGGCAAAAAGATCAATATCGGAAATCCAGGCAGCGGCAACGAGCTAACCAGCACGATAGTTTTTGAAAACTACGACTTTGATCTCAAAAAGCTCGCCCAGCACGGCGTCTTAACCGCGCAAGAATGCCCTATGGCGCTAAAAGATAAGAAAATCGACGGATACTTCTACGTCGTAGGACATCCGACCGCAAATATTACCGATGCGGCGACTTCGCTTCCTATCGACTTAGTCGGCATCGACGATGAGCATATTAAAAAAATTCTAGAAAAATATCCATATTTTGCCAAAGGCGTGATACCTGCAAAAATGTATGACGGCGTAGATCACGATACGCAGACTATCGGCGTAAAGGCCGTACTCGTAACCGACGCTAGCCAAAGCGACGAGGCGGTTAGGGCGGTAGTTAAGGCGATACTTAATAATTTCGACGAGTATAAAAAGCTACACCCTGCGTTAAATTTAGTGAGCAAAGAATCTCTTTTAGAGGGGCTTAGCGCGCCGCTTCATCCTGCGGCAGAGGCGGTGTATAAAGAAGCCGGGCTGCTGAAATAGGCTAGTTGATGGAGAAATCTACACAAAACGACGAGCAGGTTTTAGAGGTAAAAAGTAGAGAATTTACCTCTAAAAAGCTCTTCTGGCTCGTGACGCTGGTCTGCTTCGCGTGGTCGGTCTTTCAGCTTTACATCGCGTATTTTACGCTAAATACGAATATCGCGCGCTCAATCCACTTAGCGTTCGCCATTTTTATAATTTTTTCGCTTTTTCCGTTTCGCCCGCGCTCTAAAGCACATTTTTATATCCCGTTTTACGATTATATTTTATTAATCGTCGGAGTCGCCGCGATCTTGTATCCTGCAATAGAATTTAACGGGCTAGCGCAGCGCCCGGGAAATTATCTAACCAGAGATATCGTAGCAGCCTTTATAGGAATTTTCATACTCTTTGAAGCAGGTCGTCGTATGATGGGACCAGCGCTTGGCATTATCGCTTTTACCTTCCTTCTGTATTGCTACTTCGGTCCTTATATGCCCGATATCATCGCGCACCGCGGCGCAAGCTTTGAACTGCTTGCAGGGCATATGTTTTTAACTACAGAGGGCGTATTTGGCGTGCCGGTAGGGGTCAGCACCAGCTTCATCTATCTGTTCGTGCTATTCGGCGCGCTTTTGGAGCGAGCCGGAGCGGGGCAGTATTTTATAAACGTAGCGTTTGCGATTTTAGGTCGCTTCCGCGGAGGACCCGCCAAGGCTAGCGTAATCGCTAGCGGACTAACCGGCATGGTAAGCGGCAGCTCAACCGCAAACGTCGTGACAGTGGGCACCTTTACGATCCCTCTAATGAAAAAAGCAGGACTTACCGCCACTAAAGCGGGCGCTATCGAGGTCGCCGCAGGCGTAAACGGGCAGCTTATGCCGCCTATCATGGGCGCTGCGGCGTTTATCATCGCAGAATTTTTAGGTATGAGCTACACCAACGTAATGATCGCAGCGGTGATTCCTGCCTTCGTCTGCTACGCGGGGCTATTTTTTATCGTGCATCTGGAAAGCTGTAAGTTGGGGCTTCACGGCAGCCGCGATTACGCCAAGGTTTCAAAGCTAAAAATTATATTTAGCGGCATTCATTACATAATACCGATTTTGGTGCTTCTTTTTACTCTATTGATTCTAAAAGAAAGTGCGATCTCTGCAGCATTTAACTCGATCTGCGTGCTATTTTTAATAATGATCGTACAAGAGCCTGCAAAGAAAACGATATTTGGCGAAAAGGTTGGCAAGTCCGATTTTATCGTCGGCTTTGTCGATATTTTTTGGGCTATGGTGGGTGCTGCCAAAAATATGGTCACGGTAGCCGTTGCCACCGCGCTAGCGGGCATAATCATCGGCTCGATCTCGCTTACCGGGCTGGGACAGGTTCTTTCAGAGCTCGTGGAGGCGGTCGCGGGAAATAGCATAGTGCTGATACTTCTGATGACTGCGATAATGAGCCTGATTTTGGGCATGGGACTTCCTACGACGGCGAATTATATCGTCGTTTCAAGCCTGATTGCGCCAGTGATTTTGATACTAGCGGGCAAAAACGGCTTTTTGATCCCTGCGATCGCAGTGCATCTTTTCGTATTTTATTTTGGAATTTTAGCCGATGATACCCCTCCGGTGGGCATCGCCGCATACGCCGCCGCGGGCATCGCAAAGGCAAATCCGGTAACCGTGGGACTTCAGGGCTTTATTTACGATCTGCGTACCGCGGTGCTTCCGTTTGCGTTTTTCTTCAACAATAAGCTGCTTTTGATCCAAAGCATCGGCGATCCGATGGATTCAAAGAGCATCGTTTGGATCAGCGATCCACTGCAAATCGTGCTGATTTTTGCCACGGCGATCGTGGGCATGTTTGCCTTCAGCTCCTCGCTACAAGGCTGGTTTGTTACAAAATGTAATCCGCTAGAGCGCCTGCTATTACTGCTAGTAACGCCGTTAATGCTGGTGCCTAATATCTGCGCGAAATTTATAGAATTCATTCCGAGCGAATACGTTAGCTACGGCATCGGCGCTGCGATCTACGCGCTGATATTTGCAAAGCAGTGGGTTTTAAGACCTAAAGATTCGGGCGATTCGCACGCCGAAAATAGCACGCCTACGGCGTAAATCCAAATTTGATCTCGCTAAATTTTAAGATAAATTTGCGGGGTCTTATTAAATTTTATCTTCTTATTTTGCATTCTTGCGCCAGGATTTTAAATTTGAATCGACTCTTTACTATAAATTTAAAACCTCGGCAGATTATGCCGTGCTGATAAAACTATTTTAAAATTAAATCCGCCTATATAAACTACTCAAAATTTTAAATTGCGCCGAAGCGATTATGCCCCTTAGTAAGATAAATTTATTCATACGAAGCTACTGTGTTAAAAAACGTCGCATATTAATCCCATGCTAGTCTAATAATTATTGCAAGCCGCAGGATGCACGAAATCAATAGAGCAAAGCCGTTTTCGCGTTGCCGCTTGTAATGCCTTCGATAGTTTAAGATATACACGTCCACAAAAGCGAAAATGATTCTTAAAGCAGATAAAATCAAAAACTGTGCAAAATTTCTTCAAAACGATTTGATAATTAAGACCGGGCGTTATAAAATTTTACTTATTTACAGCAATTTCTTGATTATATGTTGTACTTTATTTAAAATAATTTTTATAAAAATATCGATGTAATGGGGAATTATTAGTTAAATTTAATTCTATAGAAATACTTTAATAATTAATATTAAATTTATCCGCTTTGAGTTATAATCCGCGATTAAATTTCAAAATAGAGGAACAAAAATGCAAAAAGATATGTATTTTAAAAAGGCGAAATTTATCGCATTATCGATATGCGCGAGCGTTTCGATTTTATGCGGCGTCGAAGGCTCACACCTAAGCAGTGACGCAAATAGCACGAATCTTGGCGAAATCGTAGTAAGCGCGAGCGGCTTTCGCCAAGATATCAGGCAGGCGCCGGCCTCCATTTCCACCTTGGATAATAAAGAGATATCAAGCGGCAGCTTCACTTCGCTGCACGATATCGCGAATAAAATGCCTGGCGTCAGCGTTATCGCAGGCGACGACGGCCCGGCAAGCGGGATATCTATCAGAGGAATGGAAAGCTCTCAAACCCTTGTGCTTATCGACGGCAAACGCGTAAGTTCCGCGGCGGCGAACCCAAAAGGCGGAGCGGGCGATATGAACTCGAATTTTATCCCGCCCGCAGGAGCGATAGAGCGTATCGAGGTGATTAGAGGACCGATGAGCTCGCTTTACGGGAGCGATGCAGTAGGCGGCGTGATAAATATCATTACGAAAAAGAATTTTTCTAAATTTAGCGGAAGTGCTGCTATATCTACAACTATCCAAGATCACGAGGGTATCGGAAACGGCAAGATGGGCGAAGCCTACGTCAATATTCCCTTCGGGCAGTATGCGGCGCTTCAGCTGTGGGGATATAAGAAACTGCGCGACGAGGACGGCTATAAGGGAGGCTATCAAAAGAGCGATAAATCGGATTCTAACGCAAAACTTTGGCTAATGCCGGATGAAAATAATAAATTTTACTTTCAAACCGGAAGACAAAATCATGATTATTCAAGGACTCTTGGTAAAACCGCCGTTTATCCCAACGCGCGTGGATTAAATCACTATAAATATAAAAGAGAAAATCACGGCGTCGGATATTTGGGCGAGTTTGAAAGCTTAAGCGCTGATATAAGTTATTTTTGGGACAAGACTCGCCGTACGAGCATTTTTGATAGCCTTTCGCCCGCAATCGTAAAAAATAGAAATTTTAATTCCAAATTTACGACTTATCTCGGTATAAATACGCTTACCTTCGGCTACGATTTTAGCAAACAGGATGTGCAAACGACTTTCATCGTTTCAAACGCGAGCAGGCAAAATTTACGCTCTCCGCAGCGATTTTCTATGAACGAGCATGCGGGATTTTTAGAGGACGAGATTGAAATTTTGGAAAATACGCTATTTTTAACGCTCGGCGGCAGGCTCACGCACAACGAATACTTCGGCAACCACTTTTCTCCTAGAGCCTACGCGACATTTAATATAGGCGACACTTGGACGATCAAAGGCGGCGTCGCAACCGGTTATAAAACTCCCAACGTCAATCAAATTTCGCCTGAAGTAGGCACGATTCAGGGCGGCTGGAGGATTATAGATTTCGGTAACAAGGATTTAAAGCCCGAGAAAAGCACGACCTACGAGATCGGGCTTTATTACGACAATGCAGACGATCTGCGCGGCAATATCACGCTATTTAAAAACGACTTCAAAGATAAAATTTTAGATACCGATGGCAGCAATATCAATAGGATTCCCGCTTACGGAGGCTGCGCCGGCGCGCCGAGCGTTAATTGTCCTGGTTGGGGAACGTATTTTAATATAGAAGGAGCCGAGGTTTACGGCGTTGAGCTGAGTGGCGATTACGATATTACTAAAAGGCTAAATTTCAAGGCAAACTACACCTATAGCCACTCCGAGATCGAAACCGGGGATCCTACGATCTATACGCCAAACGGCGCCGTTAAATTTAGCCAAACCAATCTTAGTAGGCTAGATGGCAAATCCCTGACCGCTACTCCGAAGCATGCCGCACATGCGACGCTTAGCTATAGGCCTATCGCTCCGCTTTCTACCTTTATCGGTCTTAATTACGAAAGTGAGCTTACAAGCGTACAATTCGGTCCGGGCAATAGAGTCAGCAAAAACGACAAAAAGCTTTTTACTACGGATTTGGGCGCACAATACGATTTAAACGATAATCTGAGCCTAAATTTAACCGCTTATAATATCTTTGATAACGTCCGATACGACGAGGGTCTCGCAGACGACGGCAATTACTATTGGTATCCCGAGGAGGGCAGGAGGTTTTGGTTTAAGGTAAACGCTAAATGGTAAGCCTAAAAAACTTCCTTGTGATATTCGACGCACTCTTTTTAGTATGCTTATTCGCTTGCGATCTGAGGGCAAAACCGCCGCAAAAGATTGAGCAGGCAAGTGAAGTTGCGCGCGAAATGTTTAACGTGAGCGATTTTATTCTAAAAAGCAAGAGCGGCGAAAAATATAAAATTTTTATAGCTCGCCAAAAAAATGTCGCTCGCTACGATAGGGTAGTTTTTATGGTTGATGCGAACGCGCAGTTTCCGATACTTTTAAACTCCTATGCGAAAATTTATGCGAATGGCGCAAAGCAAAACGCAAAAGCGGTGCCGAAATTAAGCAAAACCGTCCTTATAGTAGGTATCGGATACGACAGCCCGCTAGCGTATGATACTAAGCGTCGCACGAGAGATTTAACGCCTGCGGCGAGCGGCGAAGAATATGCAAACGGCGGCGGCGCGGGAGAATTTTACGATTTCGTAAAAGATGAACTATTTCCGCTCGTGGAGAAAAAATACTCTACGGCAAAAAGCGATAAAATTTACTTCGGACATTCGTTCGGCGGGCTATTCGGGATTTATGCTTTGCTGCGCGACGATGGGATTTTCGACGAGTTTTTTATCGCCTCACCTTCGTTGTGGTGGGGCGAATCACAGCTGATCAGAGATGCCCTAGACGAAGGAAAGCTTAGATCAAATTTAAAAGCGAAATTCATAATACTCGTTGCCGGCTCGCGTGAAATACGTAAAGGAAAAACCGATAAAGCGGGAATTTTAAAAGCGGCCGATCTAGCTGAAATTTTAAAAACAAAGGGGCTTTCTTGCGAGTTTAAGCTCTACGAAGGCGCTTCGCACGGCGAAGTAATCCCATTGGCTTTGCGAGATTTAGCGCTATTTACGCAAAGATAATTTTCTATTTAGCTGGTAAAGCCTTAATCTAAACCCGGCTCGTTTATATTTGCAAGCGTAAGACCGAGTGGCGCAGGCTCGCTGATCGCGCCGAAACGCGCCACCGGATTTAAGAAATTAAATTTTAAAGCTCTTTTGGCTAGTATCGCACAAATTTAAAGGATGGAAAATGCAAAGTTTCAAATGGCAGATTTCAAAACGGCTCAAACAGGCGATGCGCGAGCGAGATATCGATAACCTCGCGCTCGTGCGCCGCACGGACGAGCTGTATTCGCGCTCGCACCCGGGCCATGACGAGGATATGCGCGCCGAAGTTTACACGGTCTTGGACGAATACGCGCCCAACGTCGATATTGAAATTTTTGATCTAGTCTGCAAGGTTCTAGGCGTCAAAATTGAGCTAGGCGAGACGCTTGATTGAGTAGTCGTAGCCGAATTTTATCCGTGCCGCAAGGCTAAATTTAGCGTTACGATAAATCGCAAAATTCTACCTACAGCCTAGCTACAGAGCTTGCTTAAGTAAATTTTGCCGCAAAATTTCGCCCAAACCTAGCAAGATTAATATCTATTTTAACTGCAAAGTGCTAAATTTAGCCCTAAATTTTAATCCGAGGTAAACTTTGAACTACTTAATCCAATTTAGTGTGATTTTAGGAATATCTTTTGTTGCGGAGATTTTGGCGGCGCTCGTGCCTGTGCCGATCCCCGCTAGCATCTACGGGCTAGTCATTATGCTTTTAGCCCTGATCTTCAAACTCATCAAAGTATCGCAGATCAGAGAAACCGTGTCGTTTTTTATGCAGATTATGCCTGTGATCTTCATCCCGGCGGGCGCTGCGATCATCATCGCAGGCGACGCGCTACGCCAGCATCTTTTCGCAATCATCGCGATTACAGCAGTCTCTACGGTAGTAGTCATGGGTGCAAGTGGCGCGGTAACGCAAATTTTTTATAAAATTGCCCTCGCCCGCGTTAAGCGCAGGCTCTACGCAGCCGCGCACGAACAAGACGGCGTGAATACAAAGGGCGTGGATGCGAAGCTGGAGCGCGAAATTTTATCCGGAGACGACAAAAAATGAGAGAAATTTTAATGAACTCCGCTTTTTTCGGCGTGTTTTTGTGCCTAGGCTCGTTTGAGCTGGGACTTTATCTAAAAAAGCGCTTTAAGCTAACGATTTTCAACCCGCTTCTAATCGGTATCGTGCTTACCGTCTGCGTGCTTTTGGTTTTTAAAATTCCGTATGAGAAATTTAACGCCAGCGCCTCGCACATTAGCTTTTTCTTAACGCCGATCACCGTCTGTCTAGCCGTGCCGCTATACGAGCAGCTGGCGCTTTTGCGAAGTAATTTTTTAGCTATTTTTGCAGGACTGATTTCGGGTATGATCGCAGGACTAGGCAGCATCTACGCGATGTCGGTGATATTTGGGCTAAATCACACAATGTATGTCACGCTACTACCGAAATCCGTCACGGCACCGATCGGTATGGGTATCAGCGAAAGCTTAGGCGGCATCGTGACACTAACGGTAGCCTGCATCATCGCTACGGGCATCATCGGCAGCGTATTTGGCGAGGCGCTACTTAAAATTTTTGGCATCAAAAAGGCGATGGCAAAAGGTATCGCCCTAGGCTGCGCGAGCCACGCGATGGGAACGGCACGCGCTCTTGAGATCGGTGACGTAGAGGGCGCGATGGCGTCTTTAGCGATGGCGGTTACGGGGCTTCTTACCGTCATCGGCGCCGGTATATTTGCACATTTCATCTAAGGAGAAAATATGATAATCTCGATCGCTAGACAAACGGGCGCAGGCGGGCGCGAAACCGCGCGCAAACTAGCCGAGCGCTTAGGCTACACCTATCTAGCCAAGGCGGATCTGCTCCGCAAAGCAGACGAGCTTGGCTGCTTCGAGCAGATGTATGAGTTCTACAACGAAATGCCCGTAAATACGCTACTTCAGGCAATATCGCACAACGAGCTAGCCAATGAGCAAAAGCGCGATCGCATCGTAGCAATCTACGAGAAGATCGTCTCGGGCGGCAACGTTATAGTGCTTGGGCGCTGCGCCGGGTTTTTCTTGCGCGGACATCCGGATCTGCTGACGGTATTTTTACGCGCGAGCGATGAGTTTAAGCTCGCTAGATTGGAAAAAGAGGGTCACACCGACGCGCGAGAGTATATGGAAAACAGCGACGCAGGCAGGATGAGTTTTCATCAATACTACACCAACCAAGTCTGGGGCGCATCCGCCAACTACAATATCTGCATCGACACGTCGTATTGCGGCATCGATAATGCGGTAAATATCATCGAGTATCTAGTCAAACATCACATTGAAAAGTGATTTGCGCCTAAGAGCATAAAAGTGGAATTTATCTTTTCGAAGATGAATTTCACTTGATCTCGCAAACCCACCCTACTTCTATTGTAATTTAAAATTCACATCTCTTTCAGCTTGAATTCCATTTGTAAATGACGCATTTTAGGTGTATTAAAGCCTCGAATTCAATGCGACATTAAATTCTAAACCGCGCTTGATCGCCATAAAACAGTAAAATTTAGCTAAAATTTGACGAAATTTAAATCCAAATTTAAGGAGATAAAATGCAAAGCAAAGCCCATCTATGCCCAAAATGCGGAGAAAACACGATCTATTTCGACGGCATCTGCCACTCGTGCCGCCAAAAGCAGAGGCGAGAGGAGATTTTAAACCTAGGCGCGGGCGAAGTGGAGGCGATGATCCTAAAAATCGCAGACCGAATCGATGAGATCGAAAAATGGGATGAGATTTGTAACGATTTTTGGGCGCTTTTTAGCCTGCTGGATATCCACGATCCAAGGATCGCGCGAGCTGCGGCAGCGAAGCAGATCTACTATCCGCCTGAAATCTACTTCGGCGCGCCTAAGGACGTAAGAGACTCGCTCATAGCCAAACTAGACTCGCTACAAGATAACTCCAAAAACGCGCTAAATCACCTTCTGCGCTCGCTTGCGTGGCAGGGCGACGAGCAGACGATGCAGCTTTTTTACGAGCTGTATCAAAACCCGAGGCCGTGGCGCCAAAAGCTCTACGCAGGCACTGAAATTTACGCGCAAATCGGCGGTTGGAGCTTTGATCAGAGGGGCGAGCGAAAATCGCTCGTTTTTGATAAGTGCCTCGCGGTAGTGCGCGCGAGAGACGGCGCGGAGAAAAACGGTGGCTGCGCGAACGGGCGCGGAGATGAAAACGCAAACGAAATTTCAAATTTCAAAGGCGGCGCGGGCGGCGAAAATTACGAACAAAACGCGCAAAACGGCGTGGATAAAACTTCAAATTTACACGCGGGCGCGCAAAGTGCTCACGCAAGCATGGACGAAGACGCGATCTTGCAGAACGAACGCGCGAATTTCAAATCAGACGCGCAAAAAGACGCTAGTGGCAGTTTAAATTTAAGCGAAAATGCAAAGGACGCCCGCTACGAAGGCGCAAACCAAAACGCGGATGAGCCCGTACAAATCGGCAAACCTACGGGGCAAAAGTGCGAGTTTTGCGGCTGCGAGATGCTCGATATGCTGCGTCTTAAGGCCGATGAGCCGCGGCTTGCGTTTTTAAATTTAAAGCGCGACGCGATCTTTCGCTGCTGCCCGACCTGCGTCGGTTCGGTAATGTATTTTTGCAAATGCGGCGCGGACGGCGAACTGCAGATGCGCTGCGAGGGCGAAGGGATGGAGAAAAGCTACTTTTCTCAGCAGGATATGGCGCGGCTGAGCGGTATGAAATTTAAGCTAAGCGGCGAGGTTTCGCCTTTTTACGGCTGCTTTAGCGAGCTTGATACGACCGTGGGCGGCTATCCGCAGTGGGTGCAGGACGCCGCGTATCTGAGCTGCCCTAGCTGCGGCGGGACGATGAAGCATCTAGCGCAGATCCCATTCGGCGAGCTGGTGCAGGGCGAGGGGATCATATACGTGCAGATCTGCGAGAAATGCGAGGTTTTGGGCGGCTGCTTTCAGTGCACGTGAGGGTAGGCTTTTAAAATTTGCGCCCCGCGCCCGCGCAAAAATCGGCGTCGTGTTCTTTAAATTTAATCAAGACGGAGCTTATGGGCTATTTGGCCTCGGCAAAAAGAATAGGCGCTAGTTAAATTTACAAGCCATAAAATTTAACCTCGCCGGCGTTTCGCGCAATAACTGAATTTGGCTAATGAAATTTTATCAAAGCAGTTCGCACTGTAACCAAATATATAAATCTAGCGAGCCTAAATTTTAAAAGTTTCAAATTTTAAATAAGCCCGCCGTGCTATATCGGACGTATTCGGCGACAAACGGATTTACAAGCGGCGAAATTTAAACAATGCCCGCAACGGTATTCGGCACATCTAGCGATAATAAAATTTTCATCTCGCACGCAGCCTAATTTATCGCCATAGACTTGCCACTAAATTTCACAAATGGCAAAAGCTAAATTTCAAGCGAGAAATTTGCGTCGCCTACTTACTAAGCGCCTCCGCGACGTGATCCCAGCCGAGCACTCTAGCATAATCGAGCGCGGTTTTGCCGTGGATATTTTTAGCGTTTTTATCCGCACCCTTAGCAAGCAAAAGCTCAACTCTCGTCAGATTGCCCGCGATCGCCTCGTGGTGCAGCATCGTGTAGCCCTCATCGTCCGTGCGCGTGATCTCGTCTGGATACCCGCGCAAAAACTCCTCGAAATTTTTCTTCGTATTGACGCTCATCGGGTGCTCGGTTAAATTTTGCGGATGCTCCTGCTGCTCGTACGCCACCAACACGACGTCAGGATCGCCGAAATTTAACCCCCATGCCTCATCGTGTTCGGCGCGCTCGCTCTGGCTCATAGCTTTGCGCATCGCCTGCACGCTAAAACCGCCGTAGGTCTTGCCCTCTATCGCAAACATCCAGTCGCTGATCTGCTCTAGCGGCACCGAGACTTGCTCGCCGTTTTTGACGTTGCTTAGCACGTTCGGGTCGTTTACGAGCACGCCGCAAACGCGCTCGCCGTCAAAATACACGTCGTTTACCCACATATGCTCGACCTCGGTGCTGCCGTTTAGCTCTTGCGAAAAGGCGACCTTGACGCAGGCAAAGCTAAGCGCAGGGACGATGCGGAGGCGCTCCCAGTACAGCTCGCGCCAGAAGTAGCGAAAGCTCTTTCGCGCCTGCTCGAATGCTTTTAGCATCGCCTCATCTTCGCCGTTCGCGTAAAACACGGACTAGCTCTCTTTTGCGTCTTTTGCCGCGGCGTTTTCATCCTGCGCGCCTTTGCTATCGCTATCTTTCGAGCACGCGTCATCGCCGCCGAATAGTTTTTTAAATAGTCCCATTTGCCCTCCTTAAATTTAGTTGAGATTCGTATTGTATTTTAAATTTACTTTCATTTGCCTGATTAAAATGGCGGGTAAAATTTCACCGCACGAGCCGTATAGCGGAGCGCAGAAGAGCAGGGCGGTCTTACGGCTTGCGTTCCGCGTCTGCAAAAATTAAGCTATAATTGCGTTTAAATTTAATTAAAGGAGAGATTATGGGGCTATTCAGTTTGAGCAAAAAGGCTGAGAAATCGCAGGAGCCGAGCACGTTCGCGGGCAGAGTGGATAAATTTTGGGCGGAATTTAGCGGCATGGTAGACGAGATCAAGGCCGATTTGGCGGCGAAGGAGTTTGAAAAGGCGATGCAAAAGACCGACGAAAAGCTTCGCATCTGCCTTGCCGAGCCTTATTTTATGACGGGGCTTGCGGGCGATAAGCTCGATCTGGTGCTAACTCCCGAGGGCATGAGGCACCGATTATTTTGGCTAAGCTTTATCAAAAACGCTATGCCTAGGCAGCTTGAATCCAAGATGCTCTGCACGCTCGGAAAGCCGCGCGCGCCGCGAGGTATCGGCGGGATCGAGATGTATGACACGAGCGTAAACGCCGAGGAGTCGATGATCTACGCGCAGTTTAACGAAAGCGACGTGGATATCAAAATTTACAATGCAAATTTAGCGGCTCTGCTCGCGCAGGACGAGGGCAAGGCCTATAACCTTAGCTTTATCCTGCTTGACAATATGATCGGCGAAACGGCGATCATAAATACGCTAGGCGAGCTCGAGGTGCTGGCCCAGCCGCAGGAAAACGGCGTGCCGCTAAGCGAATTTGCCGATCTGGTCGATGAGAAATTCGGCGAAAAAGCCGCGCGCGAACCGCTAAAGAATTTTTTCAGCTACGAGATGGAGCCGCGCGGTAGCGAGGTACGCGAGGACGTGATCGTAGGCACCACCTGCCTAACGGCCATCGTAAATCAATATCTAAACGGCGAACGCGACATCTATAACGAAGCCTTCGAGCTCGGCATCAAATTTTGCTTTCTTAGCATAGGTAACGGCGGCGACATGCAGGCGGGCTTTGATCTGAGAAACAAGATCGAGGACGAGGAGCTAGAAAGCTGCAGCTCATTTCTAGAGATAATCGGCGGCGCAACCGGGCAGAGGCACGCATACATCGATCTCATCTGCTATGACGAGGAGAGGCTAAAAGAAAAAGTAAGCGAGCTTTGCAAAAAATACGGTGCGAATATAGAAATCCACGACTTTAAGCGGTAGCGGCCTCTGTTTTTGCGGCAGATAAATTTGAGATTTTGCGCCATCGCAGAAAATAAATTTTAAAATTCTATGCCGCCGCGTAAAATAAATTTAAAATTTGCCGCGCCGCACGCTTTTCGTTCGGTTTTGCCATTTCGCCGACACGCGGTAAAATTGAGCGAGCCGTGAGCTTGCGATATAAATTTTGGCGATTTAGCAGTAAATTTTAGTAAAATTTGCGAGGTTCGCAGTGCGAATTTACGATGATAAAATTTTGCTTCGGTTTCAGTACAAAGCGCGCCGATTAAGAAGCTTAGGAAAGATAAAATTTTAAGGGACGAACATGAAAATTATCTCGAAATTTAAAGATAATTACGATTTTATGGTGTCAAAATACGGACTTGACGAGACTTTGGTCTATGACCGCAGAAACTCTACTCTAGTAGGTGCGGACGAGCTATGGAGGCTTGATGAGGGCGATAAAAAGGTCTTTGAAAGAAAGCTTAGCGGGTACCGCTTTATCCGCGGTAAATTTATAAACTGGAGCAAAACTGACGTAAATAAACTGCCGCGCCTGCTTCACTCCGTGATTTTCATCGGCAAAAATTTAGTCCATATTTTCGCCTCTCAGAGTAAAATTTACACAAGTCTAGAGTTTGACGAGACGGAGCTAAGAAGGCAGTATCAGAATGACAGAACTTTGAGCTTTAGCGATGGATTTCGTGCCCATATCGTCTCATGGCTAAGCAAGATGATCGGCAAGCAGGCTACGCGCGAGGAAATTTTGCAGCTCGTGGCGTTAGAGGACGACCGCAAAACGACGCTAAAAAATATTGTTCGCGACGATAAAATTATAAGCAAAGATGAAATTTTGAGCGCCCCAATCGTATTTTTTAAGCTCACGCAAAGCATTCACACCGCAGCGATAAATCCGCAGCTTAACGCGATGGGGTTTTATCTAGATGCCGACTTTGTCTGGCAAAGCCTAGTCGAGTTTTTATCCGCCAAAAAGGACGCCTCCGCTCCGGCGGGCACGATACCGAATGATATAAAAATCACTAGCAAGGGCTTTGACGTAAAGCGCTCGTTTCGCCCAAAAATGAAATAACTCGGCTCGCGCAGCAAATAATCCGTACAATCGTCGCTAGAATTTATCCCTTTTTACTTCGCTGCTTGACGGATCGCATAAATAGAGCGAAATTTTATAAATTTTTAAAATTTAGGTAAACAAGCACGCAAAAGCTTAGGCGCGAAATAAAATGTGGATAAAATTCCGCAAAAGCTCTTTTGCAAAATTTATAAAAATTATAAAGATTGACTAGGACAAATTTTAAGATTCTATAAAAGCGGATTTAATCAACATCCTGCAAGGCCATGAAATTTCAAGAAAATCCCATAGAATTTCGCAGAATTCCGATAAGTTTTTTGAAATTTTACTATAGCAGAATCCGATCCATCGCGCGCATTAGCCGCAGCATTTGAACGTGTTCGAAAACGTCATGCGTGCGGATGATCGCGGCGCCGTTTAAAGCGGCGACCTGGTGCAGGTACAGCGAGCCTGCGAGCCTATCCGCGACCGCGGAGGGGCTGTAAAAATCGATAACGCTCTTTCTGCTTGCACCTACAAGCAGCGGGCAGCCGAAGTGCAAGAAATGCTGCAAATTTTTAATCAGCACCAAATTTTGCTCGGCGGTTTTGCCAAAGCCGATGCCCACGTCAAGGATGATCTTTTTAAGCCCCGCGCTTTGCAGCTGCTGCAAATTCTGCGCAAAAAACTCATCGATCTCGCCCATCAGATCGTCATATTTGGGCGCAAGCTGCATATTTTGCGGCTTTCCTTGCATGTGCATCAGTACGTAAGCGGCGTCGTAGCGAAGCGCAAGCGGGGCAAGAGCGAGGTTTGCGCTGATGTCGTTGATGATGCTAAAGCCCCGATCTAGCGCAAATTCCAAACAATACTCATCAAAGCTATCGAGGCTAAATTTAGCCTTTTCATGCAGACGCAGGCGATAAATTTCGTTCAGCACGTCCTTTATGCGCGCAAACTCCTCACCCCTGCCGCAGTACCGGCTGCCAGGGCGCGAGCTCACGCCGCCGATGTCGATGATAGCGGCGCCCTGCTCAATCATCTTTTCGATCTTATTGGTCGCCTCTTTTAAGCTTGCCGCACGGCTTGCGGGGTTAAAGCTATCGGAGTTGATGTTTACTACGCCCATTATTTCGCAGCTTTGCGGCTTAGTAAATTTCTCGCTTAGAAATTTCGCGAGCTCTTTTAGCCCGAAATCCTGCAGAGCTTCCTTTTGCGCCAAAGCTTCAATCTGGCGGTCGTTTGCGATCAAAACCGCGTCCGTATTGTCGCGCCCCAAGATCACCCCTTCGTTGCACGCAAGCTCAGCGTCGATGCTAAGGGCATCCTGTTTTAAAATATTCGCCGCGGGCGCGCGCAGATCTTTTAGATAGAAAAAGTTTAGGCGCGATTTTTTCTGCATTATCGCCCGCCCCGCATTTCGTACGCCGATGCGCTCGCAAATCAGCGCGAAATCGGCTTCGTTTGAAATTTTATAAATTTTCATCTTTTCTCCTCGATCATTAACAGTAACGGAGTAAGTACGGCATGGGCTTTGGCGTTGTGCTCGGCGAGGTAACTTAAGCGGTCAATCCGCTGCAGCTCATCGCCGCTTAGACTGACGCCTGCTTCGAAGCACTCTAACGCGATCTCGCCGATGAGCGCTTTTAGCGCCGTTTTGTCCAGCTCGCCCTTGCGCTCCAGCGCGATCTGCGCGTCGATAAACTCCACCGCTTCCTTTAGGCTGAGCCTGGCTAAATTTAGCCCGGTGCGATATCTGGGCTTTCGCACACAGAGGTTTTGCACCACGAGGCGCGAGCGGATAGTAGGCAGCAGGGCGTTGATGAAGGGGGTGATCAGGAAAAACACGGTATTTTTGGGCGGCTCCTCTAAAATTTTAAGCAGAGCGTTTTGCGCCTCCTCGCCGAATTTCGTAGCGGCGATAACGATGATCTTATCCTCGAGCTCGGCGACGTAGGCTTCATCGATGATCTTTCGCGCCTCGTCGATCTTAAGTTCAGTGCTTTCAAAAAACCTTAAATTTTTGCGCGGAATTTCGGCTAAAATTTTATCTTTAAAGCCCTCATAATCGCCTGTTAAAACGATCTGATTTATGATTTTCAAAGCACCACTTCGTCAAAAAGCACGGCGTCGATGCTTTTGTCTAAAATTTTAAAAAGCTGGATTAGTTTGAGATCCAGGCTCGGATCGCTCTCGCTCATGTAAAAGCTATTTTGCAGCCTCTCGTCGATGAGCCACAGATAGCTGTCCTCGTGACTTTTGGCGATTTTAGCTAGCGGATGGTTGCCGTTGCCGATGTAAAAATATATAAAGCCGTTGGCAAACGCGAGGCTTAACATATCGTTTAGCAGCAGCGCGTCCTCCAGGCTATTTACGCCGCCGCGATAAAGCGAACGCAGCGAAAAAAACGGCAGCAGCGGGCGGGAGTTGGTCGAGGAGTTGATCTTTTTGATGATGTATTCGCTAAACCAGCTTCGCTCATCGTCGCAGATGACGATGAAAGCAAAGCCGTCGTGGAGGAATTTAAGCTTTGAAGCCAAAAGCGGAGTCCAGTCCTCCTTGCGATTCTCGAGCCACTCGAGTCCGGGCTCGGAGCGCATCGCCGTGACGCTCCAAGTGTGCAGATCCTGCATTATTTATCCAAATCGTAGGCTTTATGCAGCGCGCGCACGGCGAGCTCGCCGTATTTAGCCTCTACGATCATCGAAATTTTAATCTCGCTCGTGGAGATCATCTGGATATTTATCCCTTCGTCCGCGAGCGTCTTAAACGCCTTGCTGGCTATGCCGCTGTGGCTTTTCATACCCACTCCAACCAAAGAAACCTTCACGATATCGGCGTCCGATTCGATGATAGAATTCGGATTTGGATTTACCTCTTTCATTACCGCATAAGCAGTCTGCAGCTCATTTTGCGGCACGGTAAAGCCCAAATTCGTCTCGCCGTTTCGTCCGATATTTTGCACGATCATATCGACGTTGATCTCCTTGCTCGCAAGCGCGGAGAAAATTTCAGCCGCGACGCCGGGGCGATCCTCTACGTTTCTAATCGTAATTCTTGCTTGATTTTTATCCAGTGCAATGCCGCTAATTACCGCATCTTCCATCTTTTCTTCTCCTGTTATGAGTGTTCCTTCATGATCGTTAAAACTGCTTCGCGTCACCAAATTTACATTTAATTTCTTCGCAAGCTCGACGCTTCGATTTTGCAAAACCTTCGCCCCCAAACTCGCAAGCTCAAGCATCTCGTCGTAGCTGATGCGATCAAGCTTCTTGGCTTTGGGCTCGATGCGCGGATCGGTCGTATATACGCCGTCTACGTCGGTGTAAATTTCGCACAGGTCGGCATTCAGAGCTCCTGCGACGGCGACTGCGCTAAGATCGCTTCCGCCTCGCCCGAGCGTAGTTACTTCGCCTGCGGTACTAATGCCCTGAAAGCCCGCGACGACGACGATTTTGCCCTGCTTTAGCGCCTCTTGCATACTTTTTGGATCGATAGAGACGATGCGAGCTTTGGTGTGAAAATTATCCGTCACGATGCCCGCGCCTCGCCCGCTAAACGCGATCGCAGCATAGCCCTTAGCATTTAGCGCGATAGCTAAAAGTGCGCTCGTAACGCGCTCACCCGAACTTAGCAACACATCCATCTCTCTGCCTACGGGGGTTTTCGTAAAAAATTCCGCCTGCTCGATGAGCTGATTGGTAACGCCGCTCATCGCAGAGACGATTACCGCGACATCGTGTCCTTCGTTTTTGGTTTTTATCACGCGCTGCGCAACCGCCTCGATCCGCTCTAGCGTGCCGACGCTCGTACCGCCGTATTTTTGAACGATCAGCATTAAATGTAACCCTCCTCCTTAAAATATTTTAAAACCGTCGCGTAAATCGGCTTTTTGAAGTGATTTACGTGCCTTAAAACCTCATTTGCGCCTACGAATTTAAATGCGTCGAACTCCGGAAGTTTAGTATTGATGTTTATATCGGCTAAGCTTCGCAATCGTACTAAAAAATATCTTTGAATTTGCCCATCGTATGGGCGCATCTTTTGAGCTACCCCATCAGGAAAGTCGTAGCTAAGCCACTTTGGGCACTCAGCGATGATATCGACTTTGCTTGTTCCGATCTCCTCACCGAGCTCTCTGCGGATCGCCATCTTAGGCGTCTCACCATCGTCGATACCGCCTTGAGGAAACTGCCAAGCGCCTTTGATGTCGCTTCGTTGCGCAATCAAAATTTCGCAATTAAACGGATACGAGGGCGAAAGTACGACTGCAGCGACATTCGGTCTGTAATTTTTCTCTTTTTCCATCTCGTTTTCTCACAAAAAATTTCTCAAAATTCTACCTAAAAATATTAAAATTTGCGTTAAGAGGCTTAAAATTTATATAAATTTTCAAATTAATTCGCTAAATTTTGCGACATAAATTTAGCCTATAGGACCGCCCTTGCACATCTACATCCACGTACCGTTTTGCACCTCCAAATGCCCGTATTGCGCCTTTGGCTCCTTCAGCGACAAATTTAGCCTCGTGCGCAAGTATTTTTCGGCACTGCGGCTTGAGGTGCGCGATTTTTTGGCGAAAAATCCGCACGCGCGAATTTCGACGCTTTTTATCGGCGGAGGCACGCCAAGTGCCGTAGATGCGGAACTTTACGATGAAATTTTTGCGCTGCTTACGCCGCATTTTGCCGCCAAAGCCGAAATCAGCTCGGAAGCTAACCCAAACTCCGCTAGCCCCGCCTGGCTTAGGGCGATGCGCGAGCTTGGCGTAAATCGCATCAGCTTCGGCGCGCAAAGCTTTAACGACGCCAAGCTAAAATTCCTCGGTCGCGCGCACAGTGCGGAGCAGATTTTTCTCGCGGTGCAAAATGCCAAAGCAGCGGGCTTTGATAATATAAACTTAGACCTAATCTACGCGAGCAAATTTGACGATAAAAGGAATTTAAAATTTGAAATGGATGAGCTAGCGCGCTGCGAAGTGCCGCATCTAAGCGCCTATGCGCTAAGCCTTGAGGAAAACACGCCCTTTTTCGGGCGCGAAAGCTTTAAAAAGGAAAGCGCGGCTCTAGCTAAATTTCTCTTCGCCCTTGCGGCGGATAGCGGCTTTAGCCAGTATGAAATTTCAAATTTTGCCGCGCGCGGACTGCGCTGCAAGCACAATCTCGCCTACTGGCGCGGCGAGGATTACGCTGGATTTGGGGCATTTGCGGTCGGAACTAGCGCTCAGGTGCGCCTTAGCTCGCCTAAAAATTTGCGAGATTACATCGCAGATCCGCTGCAAAAACATCGCGAAGTTCTAAGCGCGCAGGATAAAAGGCTTGAGCGCATATTTCTCGGGCTGCGCTGCGTTTTGGGGTTTGAGGCGCAAATTTTAGACGCTGCAGAGCTAAGCAACGCACAGCTGCTCGTGCGCGAAAAAAAGCTGAAATTTGCCGAGGGTAAATTTTATAATCCCAACTTTTTGCTCGCCGACGAGATTGCGCTTTTTATCACGCAAGAAAGCCACTGCGGGCGCTAAATTTAAGATTAATGAAATTTTAGTTAAAATACGCCATTTTTTACGTTAGGAAATTTTATGTTTGGTATCAGTATGCCTGAAATTACGGTCATTTTAATCATCGCGATAATCGTGCTGGGGCCCGAAAAGCTTCCAAAAGTGCTGGTCGAGCTCGCGAAATACTTCAAAGTCATCAAAAAAACCATCAACGACGCAAAATCGAGCTTCGATCAGGAGCTTCGCATCGCCGAGCTCAAAGAGGATGCCAAAAAATATAAAGAGAGTATCACGCAAGCAAGCGAGGGCGTGCGCAAAAAGCTCACGTTTGAGGAGCTCGACGAGATCAAAGGCGGTATCGACTCGGTCAAAGAGACGCTAAATGCGGGGCTAAAAGACGCGGAAAGCTCTCTTAAAGAAACGCTTAGCTCGGATGCCGCCAAAGACGCGTTAAACTCCGCGAAAGTCTCGGCACAAAAACAGAGCGAGACGGCAAATTTAAAAGCAAATTCGAGCGGCGAAAATTCCGCGCAAGGCTCCGCTGGTACCGCAAACTCTACGCAAGGCTCCACCGACAGCGCAATGAATTCCGTAGCCGGAGACAAAAGCAAAAATTCTAGCGTCGAAAACGAAAGCAAAAATTCTATGCCGAGCGCGGGCTGCGACGCGGGAAATTCCGCACAAAATACGAATGCAAGCAGTGAAGCGAAAAGCGCCGCGCAAAATATGAACGCAAATTTAAACGGCGATGCGCAAAATTCTATGCAAAATTCCGCACAAAATAACGATACGCAAAAATCATAATGAGAGAGAAATTTAATGTTTGAAGAGCTAAAACCCCATCTAGCCGAGCTTCGTAAGCGCCTAGTTATCTGCGTGCTTTCCGTCATCGTCCTTTTTATCGCATGCTTCGGCTTTTGGGAGGATATTTTAGGCTTTATGACCCGCCCACTGGTGCGCGTACTTCCCAAAGGCAGCGAGATCATCTTTACCCAGCTTGGCGAGACCTTTTTTACTGCGATGAAGGTATCGTTTTTCACCTCGTTACTTCTAGCGATGCCGATAATTTTCTGGCAGGTGTGGCTTTTCGTAGCGCCTGGGCTTTACGACAATGAGAAAAAATACGTCATCCCCTTCGTTAGCGGCGCAAGCGTTATGTTCTTTTTAGGCGCAGCGTTTTGCTATTTTTTCGTAATCCCCGTCGCGTTTAATTTCTTGGTAAATTTTGGCGCCAAGCAATTTACTGCGATGCCTACAATCGGCGAATATGTAGGCTTTTTCGCTAAACTCGTCGTCGCATTCGGCATCAGCTTCGAGCTTCCGGTGGTGACATTTTTCCTTGCCAAGATCGGGCTTGTAACTAATAAAAGCCTGAGCGATTTTTTCCGCTACGCAATCGTCATTATTTTCATCTTTGCAGCGGTCATGACGCCGCCGGACGTGCTTAGTCAGTTTATGCTCGCAACTCCGCTAATTGCGCTTTATCTGCTTTCGATCTTTATCGCCAAAATGGTAAATCCGTATAAGCCTGAGGATGACGAAGGCGAAAATTCCACGGACGTAGCGCAGGCATGAGATGGCGGATCTAAATTTAGTTGGTAGCTACGATTACGAGCTTCCTAGCGAGCTCATCGCAAGCGCTCCTGTCATGCCCAAACAAAGCGCGCGACTGCTGATATACGACCGCGCCAAGGAGCAGATCACGCACGCGCGCTTCGGCGATCTGGCAGACGCTCTGCCGCCCTGCGATATTATTTTTAACGACACGCGGGTGATTAAGGCGCGCCTTTTCGGTCACAAAAACAGCGGCGGCAAGATCGAGCTTCTGCTAAACTCGCCGCTTGAGGGCAATAAATTTAGCGCCTATATTCGCGGCAGCGTCAAAGTAGGCAGCGAATTAAAATTTCAAAGCAGTCTTGAAGCGCGCGTTTGCGAGCTGATGGAAGGCGGGCTTCGCATCGTGCAGTTTGAGCAGGGCGGCAAAGCTTTAAACACCCATGATGTTTTTGAAATTTGCGAACGTATCGGCCATGTGCCGCTTCCGCCGTATATCAAGCGCGCCGATACCAAGCAGGACGAGAGCTGGTATCAAAGCATCTTTGCGCGCGAGCAAGGCGCCGTCGCCGCACCCACCGCGAGCCTTCATTTTAACGATGCGATGCTAAACGATCTGCGCAAAAACCACGAAATTTATTTTATCACGCTACACGTGGGCGCAGGCACCTTCAAGCCCGTGGAAGTAGCGGATCTGCGCGATCACAAAATGCACGGTGAGCTCTACTCTATCCCGCCGCAGACCGCGCAAATTCTAAAAAGCGAGCGAAAAATTTTAGGCGTGGGTACGACCGTTACGAGAACGATCGAAAATTTTGCACGTAACGGGCAAAGCAGCGGAATCTGCGAGCTATTTTTACACCCGGGCAACCCGCCGATAAGACAGAATTTTTTGCTTACGAACTTTCACCTGCCAAAATCCACGCTGATAATGCTCGTAGCGAGCTTCATCGGTCTTGAGCGCACGCTTGAGCTCTACCGCATCGCAGTGGAGCAAAGATACCGCTTCTACTCCTATGGCGATGGGATGCTTGTGCTATGAAAGCCGTGGTTTTAGGCGCGCTAGCAATATTGGCTGCGACGGCAGGCTTTGCGGCAAGAAAACTTTTTGCTAAAAAGCCCGCCGTAAGCGGCAAAATTTTCTCCGCTGCGCCTAAAGCCAAAGAAAGCGATTCCGTCGTGCCTAGACGTGAGGATATCGCGCAGATCGATATTTTAAAAATTTTAAAATTTCAAAGCGAAATTTTATTTGAGGAGTGCACGAAATACGACAGTACGCTCTATCTTAGCTTCCCGCCGCAGCTGCCGCGTATCTACGGCGGCGAGGTGCTAAATCTCACTAGCGCGGTCTTTGATGCGTGCGAGTTTTTCCTACAAAATATTGCTGAACCAATCCGCGTAAGCGTGGAATTTAGTAGCAAGGAACTTAGAGCGAATATGAGCTCCGTCAAGCTCGATGTTCGCGTAGGCATCGATCGCGAGCTAAAGGATCCGCGCACCTATGCACTTAAAAGTGCACTAGAAAGCGCCGCTAGCACGGATGATGAGTATCTTACTTCGGCGCAGACCCATTTGCGTGCACTCGGTTCGCATCCAAGTATTGGAGCCGACGGGCGCGGAACCTTTATCAAAATGGATGCCGTGCTTAGCTGCTTCGCGCAGCAGAGCTTTAGCGCCAAAAAATACGACTACAACGTCATCATCACGCATAAGAATCGCGCGATCTTCGAGGAGCTGCGCGATTTTTTGAGCGGGCTTGGTTGCGACGTGATGCCAAACTCCAACTGGGAGAGCGCGAAGAGGCACCTAAACGACTTCATCTACGTAGCCGACGTCGTCATCCTTGACGCCGAGATCCTACGCGCCAATATAAGCGAAATAAACTACCTCAACGCGCTAGAAAAAGACGGGGTATTTTTCATATTTCTGCTCAAAAACAAACACTCGCTCAAGGTGCTGGAGGGGCTAAGCTTTAAATTTTTCAAGCTCGAGATGCCATATTTCTACGACGAGTTTTACGCCACGCTCGATATCATCGAAAAGATCAAAAACGATGAGAACTTCTTGGGGCTGTAGCGAACAGGCAGCGATAAATTTAAAACCGAAGAGATTGAAGTGCTATATTTTGACTTAGATTGGATCAAGGGCAATATAAAAGATAGCGAATATGCCTTAAGGCAGCGGCGATACGAGGCGTATTTAGCAGGGCTGCACAAAAATATGCATACGCTAGAAAGAATTTTTGCGGGCATAAGCTTCAACGATGCGCTATTGCTACCCAAAAAACAAATCAATGAAAAATTGCATTTAAAATTTTACATCGGAGATTTGCAAAATGGATATTATGAACTAAAATGCGTTATGAGCTCAGATCAAAGACGAGGCGTGGCGCCCGGGGAAATAATAACGAGCGAGATATTTTACGAAAATGGCAATTACCGCTTCTCTTTCATCCTCGCTTGCTTGAAGGAATACGCCGTTAACTTCTCCAGGATAGATAGCCTTAAATTTAACGCGATTTCGCAGAAAAAATACCACTTTGAGCATAAGAAATTTAAACTTTTATAGAAAACCGCGCGCCCAATCGGTCGCGCATAAAATTTACCCATAAGATCGCGCCCTTAAATTTATCCCGCTTGCAAGCCGCAAACAGCGTAAATTCCGTCGCGCCTTGCAGCTAAATTTATTAAATTTAACATAGTCCGCGCACAAGCAAGTTTATTTCGTCCGCTTACCTCAAAAACGCTCAAGCTCCATTTTTAAAATTTACGCCTCAAGCGGACTTAAGATATTTTACAAACGGCATAATCTGTTTTGAAGCACGCCCGATAAGACGCATATAAAACAAGTAAATTTAAGAATTTAATGCGGATGGCTTGGCTCGCAATTTAAATTTTATCTTCTGCCCTCTTTTTTAGCCCTGACCGCCTCATAAAGCTCGTCGATCGAGGTCGCGGACGAGCCCGAATATTTCTGCGCTGCTTGCATAGTCTTTTTGCCAAATTTACCGTCGAGCGCCGCGCTTTTAAACATCAAGCTGTTCTGAATATAATAGATCTTATCTTGCTGCGTCAAATTCTGCTGCGCTTGTTGCACCTGTACCTGGGGCTTAGGCTCTTTTGGCTGCTCCTCTTCATAATTCAAAGCACCCGCCAAATAGCCCAATGCCGCCGCACCTATCAACGGCACGAAGGTTGATACCATGATGCTGCTCGAGTCCTTGGCAAGTTCGTTTAAAATTTCTTTTGAAAGAAAAAACACAAAGCAGCCTATAATAAAAGCGATTATGTTATTTATGCCGAACATAAACCCCGCTATTATGATTAAAATACCGATAATGAGCTCGCCGCCCAAGCGACTTGTTAAATAATAGCTTATCAGGAAATTATTCACGATATATCCTTTTTATAAACGCTCCAATTAGATTGAAAGGCATAAATTTTATTGATGCTAAAAGTCTCTAACAAATCTCGGTTCATGATCCTCGGAATCTTTGCGCGCTGAGACTAAACATACTGCGCCGGTGCCTATTATTACCGCACTTACGACTATGAATCCTTTTACCAAACCGTAAATACCGATAAAGATAAGTATCGCGCCGCCCACGAACAATTTAACCCAAGCTCTACCATAATGGATCTCCGCCTGGAACCCACCGCATACGACCGCACCGTATTTGATGTCATCTTTGCCGCAAAAAGGACATTCCAAATATTCCGCCCGCTCATTCTCTGCCATAATTTCTCCTTTGAAAAAATATAGGTGGATTATATATATAAGAGCGGGCTTAAATTTTAAAATTTAGAGTTTAAAATAGGGGGAATTTTAGCGGCTCTACGCCGCTAAAATTTAAAGATTTTCGAATGGATTTGTGACCACGTCTTTGCGATCAACGATGTAAGGTATAAGGGCTGCTTGGCGCGCGCGCTTGATAGCCTTTTCTACCATCTCTTGGTATTTTTTGCTGGTGCCGGTTAAGCGGCGCGGCATGATCTTAAAGCGCTCGCTTAGGCAGTGCTTTAGCAGCGCCGTATCCTTATAATCGATAAATTCAATCTTTGCTTCCGTAAATTTGCAATACTTCCTAGTATATTTTCTCTTATCTGCCATGATTTTTCCTTAATTAAAATGGGATCGTGTCGTTGCCGTCATCGTATTTATCGGCATCGACGTCGACTTCCGGAATCGTGCTTTCGTAACTCTGCTCTTTTTGTTTAGGCGCGTTGTAATCGTTTTTTGCGCCTCTAGAATTTGAGTTTTGTCTATTAGCATAGCTATTTCCGCCGCCGTAATTACCGCCGCTATAGTTAGAATTTCCTCCGCCGTAGCCGCCGGAGCTTCCGCCATAATTGCCGCCCTCGTAATTGCCGCCTTGATTATAGCCGCCGCTTCCACCTTGATTGCTTCCTAGCATCTCCATCGTATCTACGCTAATGGAGTGCTTGCTTCGGTTCTGTCCGTTCTGATCTTGCCACTGATCTAGCTTTAAGCGGCCTTCGATCAAAATTTTACTGCCTTTTCGCAAGTATTGGTTTGCGATTTCAGCCGTACGACCGAAAAAATCTATGTCTATAAAGCACGTTTCTTCGCGTTTCTCGCCGTTTGAACTACTGTATCTGCGTGTGACGGCAATGCCGGTTTTACCTACGGCGGTGCCCGTTTGCAGATATCTAAGCTCGATATCTCGGGTCAAATTACCTACCAAAACTACTTTATTGAACATATTTTATCCTTTATTCGCCCTCTTTGGCTGCTTCTTCAGGCTCTTTTGGCTCTACCGGCGCTTTTGGTTCGCGCTCTTTTTTCGCAGGGCCTAGCTTGATACCTTTGCTTAGCTTGTCCCAAGCGGAAATTTCGCGCTTAGTCTCATATTTGACGGTTAAAAATCTAATGATATCTTCGTTGATGCGCAGATTTCTAACAAGCTCGGAGATCAAGTTCGGCTCGGCTTTAAAATAGATTACGAAATAAACTCCGCGCTCATATTTGTCGATCTTATAGGCTAGCTTTCTAGCGCCCATTTCGATCACGGAAGCGATCTCTCCGCCATTTTTGGTTATGATTTCTTTGACGAAATCGACTTTTGTTTTAACTTCATCGTCGGTAAGCGTGGGCTTAACAATGAATAAAACCTCGTAGTTTCTCATAAATTCTCCTTATGGATTTTAGCTCGCAAACAGCGTCTGCGGGCAAGGATTTTGCAAAAAATGCGAAGAGATGTTACTAAAATTTCACTTAATATTTGCTTTTTGCCCGAGCGAACTTAGCAGCATGCGCTGCAACCTCAAAAACGACGCAAGCAAAAGCTCGTCCTTTGCCGCATTCTTTTCGCTTTTGAGTTCAAATTCCAAATCGTTTAAGTGAGCGAAAATTTTATAAAACGTCCGCGTAGAAAAACTAGTGGCGTAGCGCTGCATCTGTGCGGCTACGGAAGGTGGCGGCTGATAGCCTAAAACCGCCTTAAAATCAAATCTGCCGTTTATTTTCACGTAAGCATGAAGCCGAAAAATTCTATAAATCAGGCGGTAGAAATAATTTATCAGCTCCATCTCGTTGTATCCGCCGCCCAGAGCCATTTTGTAAAAATCTACGCGAAAGTCGCAAAGGCTGAAAATTTTATCAAAAAGCTCGTCGTAGCTCACCTCGCTAAGACCATAAACCATTAAATTTACGTTTTGCAGGCTAAGCTCAAGCCCTAAACTTGCGAATTTCTCTATCTCGCTCGCGCTTAGGCTCAGGCTTTCGTTGTGGATGGCGTAGATCCTGCTAAGCGCGGCGGTGTTTGCAAAAAGCCCGCACATCTCGCATTTTTGCGCAAGCAGCGCTATGGCTTCGTTTACGCCCGATAGTTTGAAAAATCTAACCTCGTTTCGTTCAAATTCTTTGATAAAATCCACACTCACCGAAATTTCGCTATCGTTTAACTCGTAGATCAGATGGTTATTCGCGTCCGACTTACACAGCGCGATGAGCCTTCGCAGCTCCTCTTTTTTGATGAGAGAGGCGGTTTTGATGTGAAGCGTGTTGCTGCCGCCGAAAAGCGAGGGCTCCAAGAAGCTTCGCGCCTGCTCAAAATCATACTCCAAAAAATACAAACTCAAAAAATTTTCCGAGGCGTAAATTTGCTTCAATCGCTGCGCGTAAAGCTCGTTTGAAAAATCGTCTCCGCCGCGCAAAAGCACGAAATTCGGCACTCTGCCGCTTGCGATAAGCCCGTCAAATTCTTTCCTATACATCAGATCTTCTTTACCACCCTGCCTAAAATCACTCCGCTAGCGATGTTTGCGTCCGTAAGCTCGACTAGCACGGGCGTTAAAATGTCGCCGGCGAAATTTGAAACTAAAATTTTAGCCCCCTTTAGCTTGTCATCTAGCTTTGCGGTGACGGAATTTCCGTTTTCGTCGATGTAGCAGCGAAATTTTTTGCCCAAATTTTCCGCGGCCCAGCGCGCAAATTTTCGGTCCATAAAATCAAACGCGACCTTGTCCGCCTCACGCTCTAGCTCGTTTAGCCGCGCGCACGTCGCATCGATGTTTAAAAGCAGGTAATTATAAAATTTCTCATCCCCCCTCATCTGCGCCTTTAGCAATCGGTGCAAAATGAGATCGGAATAGCGCCTGATCGGGCTTGTAAAGTGCGTGTAGTTATCAAATCCGAGCCCGAAATGCCCGCGCGATTCGGATGCGTACTCGGCGCGCTTTTGAGCCTTGATGATGAGCTTATCGACCTCCTCGCGGATCCCCATGGCATCGGCTTGAGCCTGGATTTCGCCGATCATTTTAGCAAGGTTGTTCTGATACGGCGCGTCGATGCCGAACAGCGCCAGATCGTCAAGCAGCGCGTAAATTTTTTTAAGCTCCGCCGAGCCGTGATTTCTAAAAACGCCCCGCTCGATGCGCGCCGCAGCGGCTTTATTGGCTAGTAGCATACAATCCTCAATGAGCTTGTGCGACGGAGTGTCGGTCTCAAAGCGGGTGGAGTTTATAAAACCGCGCTCATCAAGCGTGATGCGAAGCTCCTTGGTGCGGAAATCAAATCCGCGTTTTAGCCTCGCGCGGCGCAGGCGCTCGCAAATTTCATTAAGCGGCAAGAGCCAGCTTAAAATTTCAGGCTCGCACGCCTTGCGGGTGCGTAAAATTTCATCGACCTCGTCGTAATTATAGCGGCGTTTTGATCTTATGATCGCTTCGAAAAGCTCCTGCTTTTGCGGGTTTAAATTTTCATCCAAAGCGATTTTAAAAACGAAGGCCAGCCTCGGAAGATCTGGCATCAGCGAGCAGATGTTTTCGCTAAGCTCGCGCGGTAGCATCGGCACGGAGCGGTGCGGGAAATAGATCGAAAAGCCGCGAAATTTCGCCTCCTTATCGATCGGCGAGTATTCGCTTACGTATTCGCTCACATCGGCGATCGCGACGTAAAGCGTGCGCTCTTTTACGTCAAAATAGATCGCGTCGTCGAAGTCCTTGGCGTCGATAGGATCGATAGTGCAAAACGCAAGATGCTGCAAATCCACGCGCTGCGGATACAAAGAGCCGTCCACTTCGCTGCCGAAGCTCGCGGCTTGCTGCTTGCACGCTTCGTTAAATTCGTCGTTTTTATCGTAGATCGCTAAAGAAATTTTCTCATCGACGAAGGGATCGGCTAAGTTTCCGATCACCTCGGTAATTTCGTTCGTTAGATTATCAATCTTTAAAAGGGTGTTTGCGGGCAGCTGCTTTAGCGATTTTTGCGTGGCTTTGAGCGGATTTGCGAGACCGGTTTTGACGTTTACGCCTAAAATTTCGCGCCCGAAGCTTTTGGTATAAACCACGCTCGTTAAAAACGCAGGCTTAACGCACATCAGCACTTTTGCGTGCAGGCGGGACTTTCTTGAGCTTAAAATTTTTGCTAGGATCAGATCGCCCAGGTGTACGCCGCTTAAATATCTGTTTTCGATGATGAGATCTGCCTTGAAGCGGTCGTCGAAACTCTGCAGATAGCCCGTGCCGTCGCGCGCGATGTCAAGCCTGCCGAAAACATAGCCGTCATTTAGATAGAGCTTGCCCTTGTGCGCGCTGATAGCGCCGATATTTAGGAGGTTGCGCGCGAGTTCCTTTTGCTCGCCGCTAAGATCCTTTTCAAATACGCCCGAGTTAAAGGCGCGCAGGAACTCTCTCATATCGAAATTTCGCCTTTAGCCTCTAAAAACGCCTCCTGCTCGAAGCCGAACTCGACTAGTAAATTTAAAGCGTTGTCGATGCTAAGCTCGTCAAAGTGGTGATAGATATTGACCGCGGTTTTGGCGATCTTTAGCATCGCGTAGCGGGATTTGTTCTCAAAAGGCGCGTCGTCGGGGGCGTTTGAATACAGCGCGTCCTGCGCGATCTGCTCTAGCCCGAAATGCGCAAATAGCGCGTGCGAGACGCTTTCGCGGCTCGTGCCGCTAAATTTCATCTCCACATCGGTAAAATCCTGCGGAAAGATCGAGCCCTTGATGGCATGGTAAAATTCCTCCGCCTTGCCTGCCGCGCACACCTGCTCGTCGATAAAAACCCGCCCGAACTCCACTAAAATCACGCTTGAGAGGATACTTTGCTCAATCTGTGGGTAGGATTTGATCCACGAAAACATAAGCAGATTTCGCAGCAGCGAGACCTGCGTGAGTTTTTCTCGGTCGATGCGATACGCCTGTAGACTCGGCTTTAGCATCGCGTCAAATATGGCAAATAGAAAAAACGCCCGCATCTGCTCGCGCCCGTAAAGCTCGAACGCTCGCTGTAAATTTAGCGCCTTTAGCGCCGCGGCGCTCTGCTCCTGTTTCGGCGGCTGCTCTCGCCCCTGCTCCTGCGCTCTCCCACATTCTTGCTCCTGTTTTTGCTGCTGCGCTTGTATCGGCTCTCGCCCATGCACTCGTTCGGCTTGCGCAGAAACACCCGAACCTAGCGTGCAATCAGCTCTCGCAGCGGCGTGTTGATTTTGCCGCTGTGTATCGCTCGCGGCCTGCGAGGGGTTAAATTTAAAATTCTCGTCGCTGTAGTTCGCGCCGTTTGCGTCATTTGAATGATTAAATTTAAAACTATCGCCCCGCCCCGCTAAGTCTGAGCCCTTTTGCTCGCTCGAGGTGCACTCGTTTTGCAGCCAATCGTTTGCGGCATCTTGTAAGCCGTGCTTTATAATCTCCGCGCCTTGGAGATCGCACCGCTCATCTGTAGCGGCGAAATTTTGCCTCGCGAGCCCTTCGGCGCTAAATTTAGACAAACCGCAAAAGGCTAAATCTAAAATTTTATCCGCGAGGGGGGTGTTTTTTGAAATTTGCAGAGCGAGCCTGACATCCGAAACATCCGTCTCAAACGATGCTAAAATTTTTAAAATTTCATCACTAAAGCCCGCGAGCGCGCCTATTTTTTGGGTTATAAATTTATTCATTTTAAAAAACCGTTCAATAGAAATTTCGCACAATCATATCAAATTTTAACTCAAATTGCAAAGCAAAACGCCGCCGTTGCGTCCAAATTCCGCTTCGGCTCACGAGACTTTTAAGCGCTTTTTTAAGCTAAAAAATCACGGATCAACCCGCCTGTTTGTCGTGACGGCAAAACTAAAATTTCATCCGCCGTTTTATAAAATCTTAATCCCCTTTCGTATAGAATGCATCGAAATTTCGTTTATAAAGAACTTGATTTGGATAAATTTGAAGTCAGCACTGTGCCAAGAAAAGAAAGGACTAGGGACTACGACAAAGAGCCGCTAGTTTTGCGGGATTATTCTGGCTTTCCTTTAATTTTACACTATTTGATTATTTTAATATTTTGGATTACTGCTTCTGGGTTTTGCATTAGTTTCTTAGACGATTTTGAAAGCGGTATTTTAGATTTTGATGACACAAAACGAACGATAATAAAATTTGGCTTTGCAATAGTTGTATTTTTGATATTTGATTGTTTTAATATTATAAATTTAAAGAAAAAATATACCTATTTTTATAATTCAAAAGTTGCATATTATGATCAAAATTTTAAAGAAACTAGCAGTGAAGATATAATATTTAACAACGACACAACTTTTAAGGCAATCTGGTTTTTAGATATGATATTTTCAAGTATTTTTAGTAAGGTATTTTTGGTTAGTTTTTTCATAATTGGCTTTATTGAAGGAACTTTTGGTATATCTTTAATAGGTGTATTACTTTTAATATTTATATTATTGTTTGCGGAATTTTTAGAAATTATAGTTTTTTTGGTAATTTATAGATATGAAAACAAAAGTTTTAAAAATTTTTGGAAAATATTTCCAAAATTTCAAATAAATCTTGAATACGCAGAAGAGATACATTGGTCTGATTATAGGCGAAATAACGAGAGACTTTATTCTATACATATATTTTCTTTCAATGAAGAAAATTACAATAAGGTAAGGGATTATATTTTTACGGTCTTTAATATAGATATAAATAAAAATTTAAGTAAATAACAATTTTTTTGATAAAGGATAAAAAAATGAGAAAGTTTGAGGCGCTAAAAACATATGCAGAGCTGCCATGGGCAGGGTATAGGGGATTGAACAATTAACAAGCTGTGGTATAAAAAGACTGCTATGTTCTTTGGGTTTAACTGAGGGCTAATTCAGATCAAACAGATCCAAATATCAAATTTGCAAATTTAAATTTA
>NZ_CALLWC010000046.1 GCF_938015785.1 uncultured Campylobacter sp.
GAGGGCTAATTCAGATCAAACAGATCCAAATATCAAATTTGCAAATTTAAATTTACTAATTGTGTGAATTTGTAAAGTGAGTTTAAATTTGTAAATTTAATAAATTCAGTATCAAACGATACTGACCAAGATTGAATGTACAATGAAATTTTATAAAAAGGGTTGATTTGGAAAACGATATAAAACAACGAGCCGAGCAGTTAAGAAAAAACGCAGAAGCAAAAATACAACAAGCTCAAATCAAAGAGCAAAAATATCAACAATGGCTTGAAAATCAAAAACAAAATAATCCGAATTTTAGGGATTATGATGAAAATCCGCTTATCATACAAAGCTATGAAGAGTTTTTCGTTTTAACATTGCTTAGTTCATCTTTTATTTCTTGCCTAATACTTTTTGGATTATTAGAAAATTTATGGGATTATGGAACTATTGAAGATAAAGTATTTTTTTGGTTTAGTTTAATCCCTATAACTTACATTGTTATTGTCGCAATTTTTCAAAAATTCAAATTTAAAAATCATAAAATAAAATTCACAAATCGCTATATAGAATTTTATGATTATGGAAAATTAAAAAGACAATGTAAAATATTAGAGGACGAATTAGCTAGAACATTTTTTGCTAATTCCTGTGTTAAAACAGAGAAATTTCATATACTGGTATATTTTATAATAATACTTTCACTAATTATCGATGGTGGTAAGTTATTATTACCCTTGATTTTATTTTATTTTGTAAATTTAACATTCAAATTTATTTTTTACTTATTCAGAAATAAAAATTTGAAAGGTTTTACAGCCTTACCTTTTATAAGAATATCAAATGAAGTTTTTACGGTATCTATGTATGCTACACCAGTTTCGGGTAGATATTTTATGATTTATTTATATAACGATGAAATTTATAAAGAAGTTAAAAAATATTTTTTGCAACAAGGTATAAACATAGATAATTTACCGAAAAGGTATTCAATTTTTTAGTAACAAAATTTAATAAAACCAAAAAAATAGGGAAAATTTTAATAGATGGTGCGACCGACGAGACTTGAACTCGTACACCTTGCGGCACTACCCCCTCAAGATAGCGTGTCTACCAATTCCACCACGGTCGCATAAATTTTAAAGCTTGATCTTAAGCCTTGAATTATATAAGTTTGAAGCCCGATTTCTCGGGCTTTTGATTAATTTGCAGCAGCCTTTAAACCCGCTGTCAAAAAAGGATTTACGAAAAGCAAGATAAATGAAATAACTAATGCATAGATAACCTGCGCTTCGATCATCGCAAGCGAAATATACATCGTATTCGATAGCTTGCTAGCTACGCTCGGATTTCTAGCGATGCCGTTAAGCGTCGCACTAGCGGCATTTCCCATACCTAATGCGCCACCCAAAGCGGCTAGACCTAAAACAACTGCAACGGTAATTGCAGAAAAAGAAACGATCTGAGTGTAAGCGCTTAGCTGCTCGCTAGCGAAAGCCGCGCCGCAAAGAGCAAATAACAATACAAGAACTTTTTTCATAAAAGTCTCCATAAATAAATTTTAAAACGAGTTTCGGCTCAATACCCCCTACTCCAACGTTTTAAGTGTGAAATATTATTAAAATTTTGCTTTTGATTTGTTTAATCTGGCGGAATTTGCGTTAAATTTAGCAAATCCCGCCGAGCACGCCGACATCTTAGCGCTTAGCGTCCAGATATGTGTTTAGCGCCGCAACGTAGGCCTTTGCAGACGCCAGCATCGTATCTACGTCAAGTCCTCTGCCGATAATGGCGCCCTCGCCCGCAAATTCCACCTTAACGGTTACTTTCGCCAGCGCGTCTTTACCCTGCGAGACTGCTTTTACTTGATACTCCTTCAGGCTACCGCTGATGCCGCTGATACGATCTATCGCCTTGAATATCGCATCCACGCCGCCGTTTCCAAGCGCGCTATCGCTTAAAATTTCATCCTTATACCTTAGCGTAAGCGCGGTGCTAGCGTGCCCTTTGTTGCAGCTATTGGAGCTTAAAACCAGCACTTCGTAGGTCTTTTCGGCTCCCACGAACTCGTCGTTTACGAGCTCTCTAATATCCTCGTCGAAAACGTCCTTTTTGCTGTCGGCGAGCGATTTAAATTTATTAAACGCGATCTCAATCTGCTCATTACTAAGCTCATAGCCCAAAGATACCAGCTTGTCTTTGAAGGCATGGCGGCCGCTGTGCTTACCCAGCACGAGGGAGTTTTTATCAAGCCCGATATCCTCGGCGTGCATGATCTCGTAGGTTTCTTTGTGTTTTAACACGCCGTCTTGGTGGATGCCGCTTTCATGCGCGAAGGCGTTTTTACCTACGATCGCTTTATTGGGTTGCGGCTCGATACCGGTAATGCTCGCGACTAGGCGGCTGGATGGATAAATTTCTTTCAAATTTATATCGGTATAAAGCGGCGCAAATTTATCTGTGCGCGTCTTGATCGCCATTACGATCTCCTCCAGAGCCGCGTTGCCCGCGCGCTCGCCGATACCGTTTATCGTGCACTCGACCTGTCTGGCTCCTGCCAAGATGGCAGCCAAGGAATTTACGGTAGCCATTCCCAAGTCGTTGTGATTGTGCACCGAAACTACGGCGCGCTCGCCGATAAGCTTAACGAGCTCGCCTATTCGGGCGGTGATCTCGTCCGGGTAGAGATAGCCTACGGTATCGGGAATATTTATGGTGGAGGCTCCGGCGTTTATCGCAGCGTCGCAGATCTCTTTTAAAAAACCCATATCGCTTCTGCACGCATCCTCGCAGCTAAACTCCACGTCATCGCATAGGCTTTTGGCGTATTGCACAGACTCTACGGCGCGCTTTATAACCTCTTGCGGCTGCATTTTAAGTTTAAATTCCATATGAATCGGGCTTGTGGCGATGAAGGTGTGGATACGCCCAAGCTTCGCGCCCTTTATCGCTTCGCCTGCGGCTTTGATATCTTTTTCTAAAGCGCGCGCAAGCGAACAGACGCGAGCCTTGCTAACGACGCTAGCGATCTTTTCTATCGCGTCAAAATCGCCTGGGCTCGCCGCCGCAAAACCCGCCTCGATAACATCTACGCCCAGCTTTTCAAGCTGCAACGCAAGATGGATCTTTTCGTCCGTATTCATCGACGCTCCGGGGCTTTGCTCGCCGTCACGAAGCGTCGTATCGAAGATTATGATTTTATTTTTGTCCATTGCTTGTCCTTTCAAAGCGTTAAAATTTGGCAAAATTATAGCCGCGCAAGCTTAAAACAATCGCGGCGATAAACATATCTGAGATTATTTCGCCGTTTCCTCGGGTTTGTCTTTTTTATGAAATTTAGCCGCGCTTAAATTTAAAGCTCCACGAACCAAACCGTAAACGATATAAATCAAAGTAAGCACCGCCGGGAATTCCAGCTTGAAAAGATATAAAAGCGAGAAAAATACGACGATTAGAAGCACTAAAATTTTAATCGCGTTGGGACGTTTTAGGCTGATCTTTTTAAAGCTCGGAAAGCGTATGTTACTTACCATCAAAAACGATAACGCCGCCATTGCGATGATCAAAAATACGCCGAATCCTTTGGAGAGCTCATATTTTAGATAAATTCCGATCCAAAACGCCATCGTAATCGCAGCCGTCGGAATCGGCAGCCCGATAAAAACGCTAGGCTCGTAGGTGCCCGTGGTGACGTTAAATCGCGCCAGCCTGATCGCGCCGAAAACCACGTAAAGCGCGGCTATGAGCGAGCCGACCTTACCGTAATCGTGCCCGACCGCACAGTAAAACAGCAGCGCCGGCGCTACGCCGAAAGCCACGATATCCGCAAGGCTGTCAAACTCCACGCCGAATTTCGACGTAGCATGCGTTAGCCTCGCTACGCGGCCGTCGAGTCCGTCGCAGATCAAGGATAAAATGATATAAAAGATCGCGGCGCTGAAGTTGCCTTTGATCGTAGAAATTATGCTGATAACCGCCAAAAATGCACTTGCCGCCGTGAAAAAATTCGGCAATATGTAGATTAATTTTCCCTTTTCCTCTTCCATCTCTTACTCTTTAAATTTTATTTTTGCACCGCTTTTCATTCGGTACCGCGGATCGCGCATAAAGCATTTTAGCGCGACCTTCTTAAAATTTAGCCCTAAGCTTTTACCGCGCGCGAGGCTTTAAATTTAAGCCTCGTTCTTTGCGTTTTCGATATCATCGTTAGCGCCCAAATTTCGCACCAGACGGGTGGGTATGCCGTTATCTTTTTCAAATTTAGAGATGATCTCCACGATCTGCTCTCCAGAGACCGTCTCCTTCTCATACAGCGCCTTTACCATCTCCTCGATCGCCGGAGCATAGGTCCTTAGCGTCTCTTTTACCGCCGCATAGCGCTCATCCAGCGTCTTGCGAACATATTCGTCGATCTTAACCGCCGTTACCTCGCTGTAATCCTTGATGCTCTGTCCGCCATTTAGGAAGGAATACTGCTGCTTTTCTAGCACTGCAAGCCCGAGCGCATCGGTCATTCCGACCTGAGTAGCCATAAATTTAAGCATATCGGTAGCGCGCTGCAAATCGTTGCCCGCGCCGTCGGTGATCTCGCCCAAAAACACATCTTCCGCCGCGCGCCCCGCCAAAAACGTATCGATCTCGGCAAAAATTTCATGGCGCTGGTGCAGGTATCTATTTTCAAACGGCGAATTTAGCGTGTATCCCGCAGCGCTCAATCCGCGCGGCACGATAGTTACTTTAGATACCGGCATCGCGCCTTTAGTAACCTCGGCGATGAGCGCATGACCGCTTTCGTGGTAGGCGACGATCCGCTTTTCGATTGGGCTTACGCGGCGCGATTTTTTAGCCAGTCCGATACCGACGCGTTCGATCGCTTCGAGCAGGTCTTTTTGCTCGACCTCCGCCTTTGCCTCGCGACCCGCTAAAAGCGCGGCTTCGTTGATGATATTTGCAAGATCGGCTCCCGCAAAGCCAACGGTAAGGCGCGCGATCTCTTCGATATCGATATCGCGAGCAAATTTAACGTCGCGCATATGCACCTTCAAAATCGCCATTCTGCCGTCAAAATCAGGTCTATCGACTAGAACCTGCCTATCGAATCTGCCCGGACGTAGAAGCGCCGCATCCAGCGTCTCCGGGCGGTTGGTAGCCGCAAGGACGATCACCGGGCTTGATTCCGAGCCGAAGCCGTCCATCTCGGCAAGCAGTTGATTTAGCGTCTGCTCGCGCTCGTCGTTGCCTCCGCCGATACCGCCTGCGGTTCTACTTTTGCCGATCGCGTCGATCTCGTCGATAAAAACGATCGCCGGAGCCTGTTTTTTAGCGTTATCAAATAGATCGCGCACCCTACTGGCGCCCACGCCTACGAACATCTCAATGAAGCTCGAACCCGATACCGAAAAAAACGGCACGTCCGCTTCGCCCGCAACCGCTTTGGCTAGTAGCGTCTTGCCCGTACCCGGAGGCCCCACCAAAAGCACGCCTTTTGGAATTTTAGCCCCGAGACTTATATATCGCTCGGGGTTTTTTAAGAAATCTACGATCTCTTTAACCTCCTCTTTCGCCTCTTCGACGCCCGCGACATCGCTAAATTTAACCTTCGGCTTTTCGGCGCTTACCAGGTTTTTAGAGCTTCCGATGCCGAGCACGCCGCCGCCCATATTGCGCTGCATACGGTTGGCTAAAAACATCCAAATTCCAAAGAAAATCACGAGCGGCAAGACCCAGCTAAAGAGCAGATCGGTCAAAAAGTTGCTCTCGTTATACGCGCCGTATGGAATTTTGCGCGATTCTAAAATTTGAACTAGCTCGGGGTCATCCACACGCTTGGCGGTGTAGATTACGTTGCCGACTTGAGCTTTAATCGTGGAGCTCCCGATAGAAACCATGCTTACTTGAGAGTTTTTGATCTGCGATTTTAGCTCGGAGTAAGTTACGTTTCTACTCTCGCCTGAAACGGAGCCTAGCACTCCGCCGCTATCAAATCCGCCACTTGGGGATATCGCTTTAAACACGACTATCAAAATAAGCGCAAAAATTATAAAAACGCCGATCGGATTTTTATTGAAAAAATTGTTTCCGCCGCCGTTTTGAGGGGGTTGATTATTTGGGTTGTTATTCATATTTTCCTTTCATAAACGAAGCTAAGCCATTCGTTTTGCTTTTTCATCTGCACGAAATTTAAATCCGAAAAGGCTTGCTCGATCCTATCTTTATATTTTTCTAAAATCCCCGACAGCACGAGCTTGCCGCCCGGTTTCAGCGCTTTTTTCAGATCCGCGCTTAGGATCAAAATCACGTCGGCGATTATATTTGCGACAACGAGATCAAACTGCGGCTGCGCGGCTGCGCTTGAGCTTTGCTCACCCAAGCTTGAAACGCTGCCGAGCCAAATTTTATCGATCTGCACGCCGTTTTTCTCGGCGTTTTGCTGCGTAGCCGTCACCGCCTGCTCGTCGGTATCGCAGGCGCTTACTTTTGCGCCCAGTTTTTTCATCGCGATACTTAAAATTCCGCTGCCGCAGCCCACGTCAAGCGCGCTCATGCCATCGCAAGCAAGCTCGCTAAGTAGCGCCAGACACATATTGGTGCTTTCGTGATGCCCTGAACCAAACGCCAGCGCAGGATCGATCAGTAGATCGATTAGCTCGCAATCTTGCGATCTTTCGCACCAGCTCGGACGGACGTAAAATTTGCCGACCGCTACGGGCGCGACGCCTTTTTTATACTGCTCGATCCAATCGATATTAGGCTTTTTTGAAATTTCGATCTGCAGATCAGCGTCTAAATTGAGAGATCGCGCGAGCGCCTTTTTAAACTCTTCAAACGCAAATTTTAAATTTTGCGGATCCTCTTCGTCGCGGATTATGAAACGCTCGCCATCCTCCTCGACGCAGGTAACGCCGAGCTCAAACGCAAAGTTTTTAAAAAGCTCGCTCGCATTCGCACTTTTTACGATCATCTCATAAAAAAAATCTTTCATCGCCTCACATCGCCTTTAAATTTTAAAATTTGCATATTACTAAAATTTAGTTCAAACTTTGCTTACGCTCGGGCGTTTTTATAGAGCCTCAAACGCCTTTTTAAGATCGAGCGTGCCCTCATAATACGCCTTGCCGACGATAACGCCTGCGATGAGCCCTGCATTTTTAAGCGCGATTATGTCGTTTATATCTTTAACGCCGCCACTTGCGATAGTGTCGATACCGCTAGCTTTCGCGATAAAGCGGCTAAATTCTACGTTTACGCCGCTTAGCATCCCGTCGCGCGATATGTCGGTGCAGATGATCGCGCAAACGCCCGCGTCCGCGTAGTCTCGCGCCAGATCAGTCGCTTTTACGCGGCTTAGTTCAGCCCAGCCCTCGGTCGCTACGAGCCCCTCTTTCGCGTCTATGCCCACGACGATGCGGTAAAGCTTCGCCATCTGCTTTACGAAATCCGGGTTTTTTAGCGCCGCCGAGCCCAGGATAAATCTATCGACGCCTAAGCTCAAATATTCCATTATGCGTGCTTCGTCGCGGATGCCGCCGCCCACTTCTACGCGCAGGCGCGTGCTTTTTACGATCCGCTCGATCGCTTTGAAATTTACCGCCTCGCCCGCAAACGCGCCGTCGAGATCAACCAGATGCAGCCACTTAGCGCCGAGATCTTCAAATTTTTTGGCTAGCTCGCAGGGGTCCTTGGAATAAATTTTTGCGCTTTGCATCTCGCCCTTGCTAAGGCGCACGGCGCATCCTTGTTTTAGATCGATCGCAGGGAAAATCTCCATCACAGCTCCGTAAAATTTTTAATGATTTTTATGCCCGCATCGTGGCTTTTTTCGGGATGCGGCTGAAAGGCAAATACGTTTTCGCGCCAGATCGCGCTTGCAAACTCATAGTCGTAAAACGTGGTCGCAAGCGTGATCTCGCGCGCGCAAAGGACGTGGTAGGAGTGCACGAAATACAGATACTCAAACTCGCCTAGGCCCGCGTTTATCGGCGAGCGCTTGATAAAATGCGCGCTGTTCCAGCCGACGTGCGGGATCTTTAGGCTTTCGGCGCGGGCAAAATTTTGCCCGCTGCGCTCGCTCAGCTCTGCCCTATCTGAATTAAATTCCGTCTCGCCCGATATAAATTTTGTATTTTCTCTAAATTTCATATTTTCGGACCTGGATTCCGCCCCCCGAATATTAAATTTCGTTTTGTCAAATTTCACGACGCGACCGGGTAGAATTCCAAGCCCGCTGCGCGCGCCAAATTCCTCGCTTTGCTCGAACAGAAGCTGCATCCCAAGGCAGATGCCTAAAAAATATCTGCCACTTGCGACGAACTCTTTAATCGCGGCGTCCATACCGTTTGCGCGAAGCCTATCCATCGCCTCGCCGAATGCGCCCACGCCCGGAAGCAGAGCCTTATCGCAGCTCAAAAGCTCCTCCGGGCTGCGCGCGAGGCAAAATTTAGCGCCGCAAAAGCTAAGTGCGTTCATTACGCTTTGGATATTGCCCGCGCCGTAATCCACGATGCCGATCAAGCCGTGCCCTTCATATCGTTCAATCGGTGTGAAAACTCGGGCACGATGCGCTTTAGCTTATCCGCGACCTGCGCGTCCTCGCATTCCGAAAGCTCCTCGATCTGCGAGCTTAGCTCCTCTAGGTCGTATTTTGCGGAGTGGGTTACGAAGATGGATTGATACTTTGTGCTCTTGTCGTTTTCGTCGATCAAAAGCTCCTCATAAAGCTTCTCGCCTGGGCGAAGACCTACAAATTTAATGCCCAGCTCCTCCTTGCCGGCGAGCTGCAGCATTCGCTTGGCAAGATCGGCGATCTTTACGGGCTCGCCCATATCCAGCACGAAAAGTTCACCGCCCTGCGCGATGGAAGCCGCTTGAAGCACGAGCTGACACGCCTCGCTAACGAGCATAAAATATCTCGTAATCTCTGGGTGCGTAACGGTAAGCGGCTCGTTTGCTTCGATCTGGCGTTTAAATTTAGGGATAACGCTGCCGCTTGAGCCGAGCACGTTTCCAAAGCGCACCGCGACGATCTGCGTGTCGCTTGCCGCGTCGTTGGAATTTAGCGCGTAAAGCTCGCAGATACGCTTCGTCGTGCCCATAATGTTCGTCGGTCGCACCGCCTTATCGGTCGAGATCAAAACAACCTTTTTCGCGCCGTATTTTTTAGACAGATCGATTACGTTTTTTGTGCCGATGACATTGTTTTTGACCGCTAGATGCGGGTTAAACTCGCATAGCGGCACGTGCTTATACGCCGCTGCGTGCACGACTACTTCGGGATGAAATTCTGCAAAAACCTCCTCCAGCTCATGGCGATAAACGACGTTTATCATCTTTAACTCGTTGCGCGCATCCGCGCCCGTAGCTTCGTTAATCGAGTAGAGATTAAACTCGCTGTGCTCGACCATGATAAGACGCTTTGCGCCGAATTTCAAGCATTGCTTACAAATTTCGCTTCCTATCGTGCCACCCGCGCCCGTTACCAGCACGATCTTGTCTTTGATAAAATTTTCAATCGCCTTGGTGTCGAGATCCTTGGGCTTGCGCGCGAGCAGATCCTCGATCGATACGTCGCGGATCTTTTTGCTCTCATCCTCCAAAAGCGAAAAGAGCTTGATATCCTTTAGCCCGTACGCAAAAAGCTCGTCATAAAGCTCCTTTAGCTCGTCCGGATACAGCGCCAGCGCGATGATTGCGGTTTTAGCGCCGCTATCTTTGATCATCTGCGGAATTTCGCTCTTGGCTCTGACGACGTAGTTTTCGCAATAGGTCCCCACAAGCTCTGCCCGTCCGTCCACGACGCCCACGGGATAGTAGTTGATATATTTTTGCCGCATACCTTTTAGGACGTGAAAGGTCTTGCTCGTAGCGCCTACGACGATACAAGGCTCGTTATTCGTGATATTTTTCTTCTCACTTAGAAACATCCGCTTTGAAATTCTAATCCCACCGATTAAAATAAACGAGATCGCCGCATCTATGATGATGACCGAGCGCGGGAACGGGTTAAAAATTTTACTCGCTAGAAAAAACAGGATCAAAAAGGTAAGCGCTGCCATCACGTGCGCATAAAAGAGCTTTCTTGCTTCATATAGGCCGAAAAATCTCCACGGAACTAAATAGATCCGCAAAAACCAAAAATAGAAAATTTTAATCGCCGTAAGACTCGAGGCGCTAAGCAGCGCGCCTTTATAAAATTCGTTCGGTATATCTCCGCTAAATCGCAGCAAAAACGCGATGTAAACGGAGAGGATCGAGATAAAAATATCTCCTAGCAAAAAAAACGCGAAGCGGCTAAATTTAGTGGGTTTTAACAGCATTAGATGTTTTCTTTTACGATTTTTACGACGCGCTCGATCGTCTCGTCGCTCATATCGGTGCCGCTAGGCAGGCAGATGCCGCGACTAAACATATCCTCGCTAGTGCCGTCAACTACGCTAAGCGCGCCTGCGAAGATGCTTTGCAGATGCATCGGCTTCCAAAGCGGGCGAGATTCGATGTCGGCTTTATTTAGCGCATCGATTACCTTTAGATGAGCGCCTTTTTGTTTAAATAATAGCGTTGTAAGCCATCTGTTGCCCTCGCCACCTTCTACTTCGGGCATAAACTCCACGTCGGTGCCTCTAAACAGATCCTCGTAAATTTTAAAAATTTCGCGTTTTCTTTTCACGCGCTGCGGCAAGACCTCCATCTGACCTACGCCGATAGCGCCTAAAACGTTGCTTAAGCGGTAGTTGTAGCCATAGTCTTTGTGCTCGTAGTGAAGTAGCGGCTCGCGCGCCTGGGTGCTATAAAATCTAGCCTTGGCGATTAGCTCCTCGTCGTTTGAGATCAGCATTCCGCCGCCTGAGGTAGTGATGATTTTATTGCCGTTGAAGCTTAGCGCGCCGCATTTTCCGATGCCGCCCAGCGCCTTACCCTTATAAAATCCGCCCAGCGCCTCCGCAGCATCCTCGATGAGATCGATATTTTCATTGGCGCAAATTTCGCATATCTCATCCATCTTTGCAGCCTGTCCGTAAAGGTGCGTGACGATTAGCGCCTTCGGCTTTTTCGGCGATTTTTTGATCGCTTCTTTAAGCAGCTTCGGGCTTAAATTCCAGCTCTCGTCGCTATCTATCAGTACCGGCACGCAGCGCTCGTAAAATATCGGATTTAGCGACGCCATAAAGGTAAACGTAGAGCCTAACACCACGTCGCCGTCCTTTGTGCCGCTGCAGCGAAGCGCCAGATGAAGCGCCGCCGTGCCTGCGTTTAGCGCTAGCGCGCCGCGTGCGTGCGTATATGATTTCACCGCATCCTCAAAGCGATTTACATATTCGCCCAAAGGCGCGATATAGTTACTCTCAAATACCTTTTTTATATACTCAAGCTCATCGCCACCCATATTCGGCGGGCTTAAAAATACTCTTGCCATCTCTATCCTTCCTTGATCTTTAAATTTAACCTCGCTTGGCGCAGGGCTAAATTTAGCTTTCGGCATTAAATTTAAATGCTTGGATTTTATCACTTTTAATGCTATAAATTTTAAATTCAGCCATTTTTTTTAATCACGCGAGCGGGCACGCCTACGGCTACGCTGTCGCTAGCTATGTCGCGCACCACCGCAGCGCCCGCGCCGATGATACAGCGCTGCCCGATACTTA
>NZ_CALLWC010000047.1 GCF_938015785.1 uncultured Campylobacter sp.
TTTGATGAAAATAAATATGAATAAGTGCTTGAAATTAATAGTAGCCCTATTTTGTATCAATATAATGGTTGTGAGTTTGAAAGCAAATAACCTAGTAAGGTATTCAAATTCTAAGCTTTCAAGCATAAACGCTAACTACTCCAGATCCAAATCGAGCACTATGGTAAAACAGACCGTGCTATCTAGTATAACTGCCAAAGAGCTAAATATAGAAGTAGGAGCCAATACAGATCTGAAAGGTTCACTAATAGCCGCAGGCTACTATGATGAGAATGGAAATTTCATAGATAACGGTAAACTTAGATTAAAAACAGATACCCTAACTTTTTCAAATTTAAGCAACACCAGATACGATAAATCAAATTCTTTAAGCATAGGAACGAATTATGCTTTTAAGGATCCTCAACAGGGAGGAAGCGGAAGTAAAGATGGCGGTAGCCAAGCTAGCACCGCAGGATCAAACGCCTTTAGCTCAAATCAAATGAGCGGTATGCAAACAAGCGGCAGCATAGGACAAAGCGGCACGAGCTTGCAAGATAAAAAGAACGATAGATTAAAACAAGACGACTTAAGTGCCGAGCATATTCAAAATACGATTAAGTCCATAAAAGAAAAGGTAGCCAAGGAAGATAGCAAAAATTTCAGCTCATCAAGCGTATCGCTAAGCAGGTCGCATTCGGTACGCTTAGATAAAACTTTAGCTACCGTAGGACGCGGCAATTTAATAATCAATAATGAAGCCGGCTCGGATGAACTAAGCAGACTAAATAGAGATACGGCTAAAATACAAAAAGATATCGTAAATAGTAATTTGTACTCATCCGCAAAGGCCGATATAGATCATAGATTTTTTAGCCAGGACGGACGAGATCAAATCAAAAAAGAGCTTCTACTCCTTACGGATTCGTTATCAAATCACATGCCGAGCAAAAATTCAAACAACGCTTTTGAAAGAACCATTGCAAAAGGATTAAATTTCTTAGGCACCTACTCTTTGGGTTTAATCCCTAGCGAAGAGGACAACGGAGGTTTGTTGGCTAACATAGGGGCGATAGTAACGGGCGATCCTAAATTTAAGATACTAGGTAATTCAAAATCGAAGAGAGCTTTTGTTAATGGAATTTTGACGGATGAAAATAATGCAAGCGATCAGGCTCGCTATATGGTAGGCGAAGATTACAAGGTCTTATATAATCCAAGTAGGGGATTCTTGCCCGATCTTTTAGAAAGTCTGGTAGATATGCTACCATTTACTATAGGAATTGCGAGACAGGTGGGGCATGAGATAAAAAATGACAATGTAGTCATAGGGCACTCTCAAGGAAGTGCGATTTTAAATTCTGGGTTAAAAAATTTCGATAAGCATCCTAAAAAGACTATATACACGGGAACGCCATTTAATATCCAATTTGGAGAAAATACCTATAACTATGAATATGATTTAGTGAGTCATCCTAGTGCTATTATTATGCCGACATTTTGGAGCAATGTTATAAATGGTGTATAGATGAAAGTGCAACAAAATCAAACATATATAGAACATAATCCATTTTATATCAATCATGTTTATCCATATAATGATATTATAAATAGATTTAATAAGGAGAATAAATGAAAAATTTTGTTATACCTTTTGTCGCATTATGCCTATATGGGTGCAGCCCTACGATTTTAGGGCATAAAATCACTTTTGCAAAACACGTAGACGATGCCTTTTACGGCGAATGCGGCGAAAAAATAGATCAAAAAATTATATATAAATTTAAAGACGGCGTTATTCGTAAAATTTTCTATGAAGATAAAGAGGAATTTGCTTATTATGATGAGATAGTCATCCCCATCCAATCCTGCGAAGGCGAATGGTGTAAAATTTACTATCCTTGCGGTCAAAAAGAGTATTTCGTAAAGAAAGACGATATAGTAAAAAGATATTAATTTTATACTTGAAAGGAGAGCTGTAAAGTATTTCGCACCTTTTATATTGTTATTATTCTTTTGCGGGTGTGAGCCGTATTTTATGAAATATGCCGCCAAATGCGCCGGCGCCGATGATAAATCCGCTCAAAAGAATATGTATTGGTTTAAGGATAGGCATAAATATAGTTTTTTTATGAGGGAGAATATAGAACCTATGCATCCAAAAATGAAAATGATGTTTTGGCAAGACCCGATTATCCTATATTTGTAATTAGTCACTGCGATGATAAGTGGTGCGAGGTCGTTGAAAAGTGCAGCGAGATAAAAGTATTTGTAAAAAAGAGCGATATAATACCATACAAAAGATAGGCGCAGTCTTAAGGTATAAAATTTTAAAATTATGTATTTGCAAGGAATATCATAAGGCGTTATAAATAGAATTCCAATAAAGGAGCGAAAATAAGATGAGAATTTTGACATTAGTATTAGTCATAATTTGGATGACAATATTTAGCGGCTGCAAAGATCTTTTGTTAACCAACCATTTTATTACTTATGGGAACGGGGGCGGCTATGTCAGTACCTGCGAAACATTTTTTAGCGATTATCCCATAGGTGTCGAAAAACTTTATGAATTAAAGAGTAGAAATGATTTAAAAGCCCCGATATATATATAATAAAAGATGGAAATTTTACGATAGCAGATGTTAGAAAAGGAATATTTGGCGTCGTTCCTATCGAAAGCTGTGGCGACAAGTGGTGTAAAATTTACTATCCTTGCGGTGAAACGGAGTATTTCGTAAAAAAGGGCGATATAGTAAAAAGAAAGTACTAGCCGTCAGGCGAAAGTTACTGGCGCGGATTTTAAAATTTCAATACGCGCAGAGTATCTTAGGCGCGTATAGCGTAAATTTAAAGCGGCTTGAGAAGCAAGTAAAACAAGAAGGATTCAAAAATGAAAAGCGTAAAAGGTATTTTCCGTTATCTTT
>NZ_CALLWC010000048.1 GCF_938015785.1 uncultured Campylobacter sp.
GGTCTTCTACTTGAGCGACGGCCAGCTGCATGATGCTGTCCTGGGTCGCATCTGCGGCGTCCATTTCGCCTGCGATGCGGCCGCCGGACATCACCACCACGCGGTCCGACATGCCGAGAATTTCGGGCAGTTCGCTCGACACCATCAGCACGGCCCCGCCTTGTGCGGTGACCTCGTTGATGATGTTGTAGATCTCTACCTTCGCCCCGACATCGACTCCGCGCGTGGGCTCATCGAGCAGTAGTACTTTAGATCCGGCGAGTACCCAGCGTCCGAAGACCGCCTTTTGCTGGTTACCGCCGGACAGGTCGCGAATCGGCTGGTCAATGCTGGCCATGCGGATTCTAAGCTTTTCGGAAACGGCTGTGCTCCGGGTCCGCTGTCCTGCGAGATCGGCGAGGCCATAACGGGATGTGGAGCGGAGAGTGGCCAGGCCGAGGTTCTCTAGCACCGGGGCGTCGAGAATTAGGCCCTGAGCTTTGCGGTCTTCAGGAACGTGGCCCACGCCGTGCCTGATGGCGGCGGAAATGTCGCCGTTGGGCAGGATCTTGCCGCGGACCCGAACCTCGCCGGAGTCAACGCGGTCTGCACCGGCGATGGCGCGCACCAGCTCGGTACGGCCGGCACCAACCAGGCCCGCAAGGCCAACAACCTCGCCGGCGCGCACCGTCAGCGAGACGTCCTGGAAGTTGCCCGCAGAGGTGAGGTTGCGCACCTCCAGTAGCGGCTTGCCGCGCATCGGCGGCACAACGCGAGGAAACTGGTCGTCAATGTCGCGGCCGACCATCAACGTCACCAGTTTCTTCTCGGGTGTCGACGCCGGGACTTCCGCGACAAAGCCGCCATCCCTCAGAACCGATACCGAGTCCGCAATACGAGCAATTTCATCCAGGTGGTGGGAAATGAACACCATGCCCACGCCCTTGGCCTTCAAGTCATTGACCACGCTAAACAGCTGGTCAATCTCCCTGCCGGTCAGCGCGGCGGTGGGCTCATCCAAAATGAGCACACGCGCATTCATGGACAGCGCCTTGGCAATTTCCACCAGCTGCTGGCGGGCAATGCCCAGTTCGCCGACGGGGGTGTCCAGCGACACGTCTACGCCGATCATGCGTAGCGCCTTGAGCGCCTTTTTCCGCAGCGCCTTGTAATCGACCAAACCCCACCGTGACGGCGTGCGGCCCAACATCAGGTTCTCCGCCACCGTCATGGTGGGCACAAGGTTGAGTTCTTGGTGGATGGTGGCAATGCCGTGGGCTTCCGCAGCCTTGACGTTGGGCAGGGTAGTGGGGGTGCCATCGACGAGGATCCGGCCCGAATCGGGCTGGTACACACCCGCCATCATTTTGATCAGGGTTGACTTGCCCGCGCCGTTTTCACCCAGCAAAGCCTGGACGTGACCGGCGTGGACGTCAATGCTCACCGAGTCGATGACTTTGACGGGGCCAAACGACTTGGAGACTCGATCAAGCTGTAATACCGGCTGAACAGACATGACTAGTGCCCTCCTTGTCCGGATGAATCGCTGGCCGAGTCTTTAGGGGGAGTGGAACCTCGTACGATGAGAGTGGTGGGTAGTTTAATTTTGTGCTGAGCGGAGTCTCCGCGAAGCAATTTATGTAGTTCCTCAAAAGCTTTCGCCCCCATCGTAGAAACGTGCTGGTTAATGATAGTGAGTGGTGGATTCTGTAGTTGGAATACTGGAAAATCGTCGAAACCCACAAGGGCAATGTCGAAGCCAGGTGTGAGCCGATGTTCATGGCACGCGCGAAGCGCACCAACGGTCATCATGGAGTCCCCGGCGATGATCGCCGAGACGCCAAGCTTTAACAGCTCTTGGGTGCCCACATAGCCCTGCTCTTCGACGTATCCGCCCAAAAGCAGCGCGAAGTCCGGATTGTGCGTGGCCAAAACGACGGTGTAGCCGTTTTTGAGAAGCTCTTTCGTGGCGCGGAGGAATTTGTATTGGTTGGCAAAGTCTAACGCCGAGGTGGGCTCGTCGAATATCACGATCTTAGGCTCGCTGCAAAGGGCGCGCGCGATGGACGCCATCTGCCTCTGGCCGCCGCTTAGGCGCGTGATGATCTTATCTTTTAGGTGCCAAATTTCAAGCATTTTCATGTAGCGCTGCGCGAGTTTGTAGTCGTTTTCGCTCGGCTGCGAAAAGATCCCGATATGCGCCGTGCGCCCCATCAGGACGTATTCGAATACGCTGTAATCGTACTCGCAGACCTCGCTTTGCGAGACGTAGCCGATGATCTCGGCGCGCCCTTTGGCGTTAAGGCTCGTCATATCCTTGCCATCAATTGAAATTTTACCGCGCAGAGGCTCAAGCGTGCCGCCGATTAAATTTAAAAGCGTCGATTTGCCCGCGCCGTTTTGCCCCAAAATCGTCAGCATCGCGCCCGCTTCGAGGTTGAAATTCACGTCGCGCAGCGTTAGAGGGGCGGATTTTACGTAGCCGAAGTCTAAGCTCTCAACCCTAACCATTTAGCTTCCTTTTGTTTTTAAGCAGGATGAATATAAAAAATAGCGTGCCGATAAAGCCCGTAAGCACCCCTAACGGGATCTCGCTTTGATTTATGCTGCGCGCTACGTCGTCTACGATGAGCACGAAGATCGCGCTTAAAAATATGCTCGCCGGGATCGCCTTGGTGTTGCTCACGCCCACGATCATGCGCGTTAGATGCGGCATCAAAAGCCCCACCCACGCGACTATGCCGCTGATACACACGCTGCTTGCGGTTAGCAGCGTCGCGCAGACGATGATGATGCCTCGCTCCAGCACGACGTTTACGCCGAGCTTCGCCGCGGTCGCATCGCCCATGGATAGGACGTTTATGCGGTAGCTCATCAGCACCAAGACAGCGATACAAACCCCCATCACCGGCGCTATCATCGCTAGCACGGAGGGATCGACCTTTGCGAGGCTTCCTAGCTGCCAATACACGATGTCGGCAAGCTTCGTCTCGGGATCCGCCATAAATTTCAAAAATCCGATCAGCGCGCCCATCAGACCGCTTACGATGATGCCCGCAAGCACGAGCATTATGGTGGTGCTCGAACGCAGCGCGCGCGTGATTAGAAGCGTAATGCAAACCGCCGCGAGCCCAAAAACAAAGGCGAAAAGCTGGATCAAAAGGATGTTTAGATCAAGCAGGATCGCGATCGCCGCGCCCACGCAAGCCCCCGCGCTAACGCCTAAGAGATCGGGCGAGACGAGCTGGTTTTTAAAGACGCCCTGATACGCCGTGCCGCTGATGCCCAGCGCCGCACCCACGAGCACCGCGGCGATGATACGCGGCAGGCGCACCTGCATGATGACGTTGTGGACGTTTTGCGCTACCTCGCCGCCGCTAAGCGCTTTTAGCACCTCGGTGATGCTTAGTCCGAAGCGCCCTATACAAAGCGATATCGCAATCGTCGCGATCGTCGCCAGTATCAGCAGCACGAGCATAAATTTAAAATTTTTCATACCTTCCCTTGCTTTAAATTTTTATCTTTTGCCTTAAATTTAATCTTTGAAATTTCGCCTCGTTGAAACCTGCTTAAATTCCGCTTTATATTCCACCCTCCGGCTCGTAGGCGAAAGGCTTGCGGTAAAATTCTTTCGTGATGGCCCTAAGATCAATATTTTAGAAAAGATCCGGATGAAAATTTTAGCCGCCTGCAAGATTTGCAGTGACGTCCTCGCGCCCGTGCGGTCCCAGCCGAAAATGTTTGCAGGCGCAGCACAGACGCGCTTTTGTCGCACTGCCTCAAGCTGCCAAACGCAGGACTTGGCAGCAGTGCCTCCGCCTCACACGATGTCTTCTACCGATGATGACGCAGTGGCTGCAGCGGCTTTGATTTATGCATCTAAATCCTTAAACAAATATGGCATTTTAGCATATATCATATTAAATTTTTATGATTTCAACTTTCATACATGCGGGCGAGATCTAATGGCGTGCAGCTCCGTGTAATAAGGCTTTTAAGCGAAATTTCGCTTGTGGATTTCAGATGAGCGCCTACGAAATTTACACCGAGATGGAATTTTAAAATTTCATCCTTTCGCGAAAGATGCGCTTAAGCTCGATGGCGGAATTTTGCCCGGCTAAATTCCGCCGATTTAGCAGTAGACGCGGCGCGCGGCGAAATTTTATACAGAGTCTGAAGATTTGATTTAGAATTTCACAAACGGATACGGCGCGAAAATTTTATCTTTATTTGACCTCGGTTTTGCTAGCCACTTAGTCGTAGAATTTTGCTAGCCGTTTGGATGCAGGATTTTATTTGCCCGCAAGGGGTTAAATTTTATCATGAAATTTCGCATCGCTTAAAATGCGATGCGAAATGAATCCGTCGTCGCTACTGCCAGCCTAGGGCTTTGCGTTTTAAGCGCATGTCGCTTACCATTTTTAGCGCAAGTGCGACTGGATCGGTATCTACGTGCATCACAGAGCCAAGCGCACGCCTGGTGCCTTCTTTGAAAAAGTGTATGACATTTGCGGAGCCGTGGATTTGATACTCGACGCAGTGATACGAGTCGATGCCCATTAGACGGAATCCAAGCGAGGCATCGACGCCCTTTTCGTTCGCCCACTCGGGAGAAGTGAAGGCAAGCGGCAGCTCATAGAGATTTTTGCCTAGCACCCCTGCGATACCTGCGAAAATTCCGCTGGAGCGGGTATTATCGATACACTCGCCCACGTGCCATACCGGCGGAAGCTCGTCTTTTTCTAAAAACGCCCGCAGCGACGCGCCTGCTTTTTTATACGCGCTTTTTTGGCAAAAGCCCAGCTTCATTAGCGGAAACGACGCGCAGCCGTTGGTTAGGATTAGGACGTTATTTTCGATTAGGGTTTGTGCGACATCTATGATAGCGCGCTCATAAGGCACTTTAGGATTGGTGCAGCCGACCATATTTACGATGCCTAAAATTTCACCGCTTTTTAGCGCGTGCGCTAACGGCTCCATGCCGCCGTAGTGCTTATGGACGAATTCTACCGAAAAGCCCACTTCGGCCTCGACTTCATACGGTGGGATATATACCGGCAGTCCCTTGCGCTTTTCGTGAGATTGCAATGCGCGGTCTAGAATTTTACACGCTAAATTCCTAGTCTCGGCGATATTGCTATGGTGATGATCGTAGCCTATATGCTCGGCTCCGGGAAGCCTAGCTGATGAGCTTGTGGTAACGACCTTGGTCTGGAAGCAGTTAGCTACATCCATGATCGCAGGATAGACATCTTGGACATCGGCGACCCACAAATCAAGCGCTCCCGTGCCTATGACGAGTTCGGCAGTTACGGCGTTTGAGAGCGGCACGACGCCCCAGTTGCGATACATCGCCGATAATCCAGAACAGCACACGCCGTAAAATGCGATACCCTGTGCGCCTATTGCGCGAGCCTTGTCTTGGTACTCTTTAGAATTTCCGATCTCCACTATTAGGCTCACCAATGTCGGCAGATGTCCGTGCACGGCGATATTGACCCAGCCTTTTTTAAGCGCGCCCATATTGCTTTTGGAAGTTACGCGATCTCCTACGCCAAATAGTGCATCCGTAGCGATATTCGCAGCTACTACGCCGGTGAAGGTAAAAGCAAGCCCGCAGCGCAAAAGATGCTGCATCACGCTGCGCCAGTCTCCGTCCGTGCCTACGCCCGTTCGGTGATACGCCTCAAAGACTTCGTTATATGCACTAATCGGCAAGATATCCAGCTTGCGCCATACCTCTTGACGCTCCTTGGGTGCGAGCGCAGCGATGGTTTTATACTCGCCGCTACTTTGCGAAAGATCTGTCAAAAGCGTATCGGCAAGCTCGATCGCTACCTCTTTTAACTCTCTGCCTTCAGTTGGAATTCCAAAGGCTTTGGCGGTATTGATGATTTTGTATTCGCCTATTATGGGCAGATCTAGCTTGCCCTGCGCCGCCCATTTTAGCGATAGTAGAAGCTCTCTAGCATGTGCGCCGTGTTGAGCTACGCCTGCAGCTACTTGACGCAGTAGGTTGCGCGATACGATGAGATCGGCGTCTGCACCGCAAGTGCCGCGATCGGCCTTTTTAGTAATTTTGCAAGGTCCCATATTACAGATCTTACAGCATACTCCGGTAAGTCCATAGCTACACATAGGCATCTGTTTGTCGAAACGATCAAACGCCGTATCTACACCGATCTGCTCCATCCTAAGCATCATTTCGCGCACGGCGGGATCAGGGGTTTTCTCAAGTACCTCTTGCTTTGTGGGGAAGGTCTTTTTGTATTCAAGCACCGCCTTCATATAATCCGCCGTAAATTCCGCCTCGTGAAAATGCTCGAAAAGATTGCCCTGCGCGTCTTTATGCGTGTGTGGACTAGCCTCTGCGGGCACTAAAACTTTTGGGATGCCGTGCTCGTCAAATCCAATAATCGCGCGATGAGAGTGGGGTTTGTGATCATGGTTATGTTTGTTGTGCTCGTGCGAGCTGATGGCGGAATCCTCGTCGTGCTCATGCGAAGACGCCGCAGAATTTGCGCCGTATTCGTGTAAATAGGCTGCGAGATTCTCTTCTTGATCGTGCGAGTGGGTCGCAAGATCTTCGTAGTGTAGATGCGAATGGATTGCGGAGCTATCGCTATGCTCGTGCGAGCAAGAGAAATGGTCTTTGCTGCTTGGGCTCTTCGCAGGATTTGAAATGGAATTTGTCAAAGAATTAGCCATGGAATTTGTCGTAGAGCCTATCGCGGAATTTTGGGCGTTGCTTGCGCTTTGATCGCTTGAGCGCTCCGCAAAGTTCGTGCCTGAAGCAGAGCTTGCGCTATCATCGTAACTCGGTGCGGAATTTTTGGCTTCGCAATCGCACTCGTCGCAAAAATTCTCACCTGCGGCGCGATTTTTAGAAATTTTGTCGCGAGTAAGCGAGGCAGAAGTTATAGAGTTTGCGGCGGAATTTTGAGCGCTATTTGCGCTGTTATCAAAAACGGACGCGGCGGAGCTTTTGAGCGCGTCTGCGGCGGAATTTTCCCCCGTATTCGCAGCGGAATTTTCATCCGTCGCAACCTTCTTGCGTGAGCCTTTTTGTTTTGCGATTTTGTCGTTTGCCATGACGTCTCCTTAAAATTTATTTTAAAAATAAGCGAGAATGCAGCCCTTAATAATATACTAAAAAACTACATTATTTAATTCTTATAGATAAAATTTAACGTGATTGTATTTTTTAATTGCTTTAAATTCCCTTAATAGCGCACTAAAATAAAAGATAAATTTTTATGAATAAAATATACTAAAATAGCTGGATTTAAATTTTACCAAGCGCCTCGATCATCTTAGATAATCGATTAACTTAGCGGAGATTTCGCGAAACTGCAAAATTTTATGCCCTTTTTTCTCACGCATGAAGTCTTGCGCGTCGCGCAGTCTCGCAAACGTAATGAGATCGTCGCCTCTGGCGCTTTGCAGCACGCTGCCGAAAACATAAAACGCGTCCTGCGCCCGCAAAATTTCGCCGCTTGCGTAATCGGTAACATAAAGCTCCGCCCCGCCGAAATTTGCGTTCGTGGAATTTGACTCGCCGAAATTGCCGCTAGCGGAATTTTTACTCATCAAATTTTCCTCTGCGGAAGCCGCGCCGTTATTGCCGCTCAAATTTTCGCCCTCGAAAAAATATGCAAACATCGCCTTGGGCGAAGCAAACGCTAGCGCGCTACCGTCTTTGAGCCTTGCGTAAGCGCGAAATTCTGGATGCGCGCTAGTATCGATGCCGTATTTGGCGCAGGTAAGATTTACGTCTTTGAGCCACGCAGGCTCGCGTACGCTTTTAAAATTCTGCGCCGAATCGGAGCCTGTCTTATCTGATGCGCTTAAATTCTGCGCCGAGCCAGAGCTCTGAGCCGCGGAATTTTGTATCTCAGCTGCGCCGCAAAGCGCTATAAATGCCGCCAAAATGAGTGGAAATTTCACGCCAAATCCTTCGATCTAAAGATAAAATAGCCCAAAATCAGGCTCGCCGCGCCCAGCGCGATCGGATAGAGCAGCGAAAAGGCGATGAAAAGTCCGCGCCCGAAGTGATCTAGGATAAAATACGCCGTCGTGCCGATGACCGCAAGATCGGGATCAAATAGGCTGATAGCGGCGATGCGAAAGTCCTCCATCGGGTTTGCTAGGGCGATCGCAAAGATCAAATTTTCGTTCACTCCCGTTTTTGCGAGCAGTCCGATCAGCACGAGATCCAAAAACGCAAGGCAGAAAAGCCAGACGAAAAATGCGAGCCCAAGCCCCATCTCTTGGCTTTTTGAAACGGCGCAGATCAAAAATGCAATCCCCAAAAACGCCGTGCATAAGCTAAAAAGCAGCCCCGTATAAAGCAGGCAGATCGCCCACGGAATGCCCGTGCCTTTGATCGCGCCCCAAACGATCGCAAGCAGCAGCGACAAAAATATCGGCACGAACACTCCAAATAGCCTTCCCAGCGCCTTGCCGTAGTAATACTGCGCCTGCGAGATCGGGAAGCTTAGCAGGTATTCTAGGATATTTAGGTCGCGGTCGGCCAGGATCGCCTTGCTGGTGGTGACGAGCACGAAGACGGGCAGGATGATGATGCAGATCTGAATAAATAGCAGCAACAATCGCGAAAGCCCGCTAAAGCCGAGTACGCGCGAATCGGTCACCCCCGTGATAAAAAACGCCGCCACGAGCCCGCTAAAGATCAGCAGATAGAGCAAAAACCAGCGCGAGCGGAAGGACTCTTTGATATCCAAAGCGGCGATGGTGAGTAAATTTTTCATTCTTTTCCTTTATTGCGCCTCGGTGCGCTTTAAATTTAGATTTCTCGCGCGGCTTAAATGCGCGCTTTTAAGCTCGGCTCCGTTTCGCGGCGCGGATTTTGCAGCCTTAAATTTGCCAGCCGAGCTTTAAATAGGCGGCGAAATTTTATCCGCCGTCTGTGACTGCGGATTGCGCATAAATTTTAAATTTACGGCTCGCTTGCGGCGCCTGCAAACAGCGCGTCGTTCGCAGTCCGCTATCCCACATCCGCCGCAGTTTTAAAATTAGCCGTTTGACGGGGGCGCTTAAATTTTAGCTTCGTAAAATTTCAAAGCCGGGCGTATCCCGCGGTATAAAATTTTAAAATTCTAAAAATTCCGAAGCGGCGAATTCCGCACCGGATAAATTTTAAATTTACGGCAAAATTTTAAAGCTAGCGCGTCTGCGTAAATTTAACGCGCAGAGCGGAATTTCATGCCGCACATTAAATTTAGCCGCGTCGCGAGATGAAATTTTGCAGCCGTCTTTTAAGTCTGGCTTTGACTCGCGCTCGCCCGCGACCGCGGACCGCGCATAAATTTTAAATTTACGGCTCCGGCTCGCAGTGCGCTTAAACATCGCGCCGTTCAGTGTCGCCTATTATCCTACATTCACGACGCTGCAAAGTAAAATTTCATCTCATCGATGGCGGCGCGGGAGGCACGCTGAAATTTTACGCTTTAAATTTAGCGCAAAACATAGGCCGTTTAAAATTTCGCCTTAGCTAAAACGTCCTTAATGCGCGTATCCAGAAGGCATATCGTGCGCAGTACCGTTACTTTCGCGCATACCCCCCATATCGTGCGGCGCGCCTTGAGAGTGCGCCGTGCTGCCCGCACCGCCGCTTTCGTGCATATCGTGCGAAGAGCCTTGAGGGTGCGCCGTGCTGCCCGCATCGCCGCCCATATCATGCTTAGGCCCGCTCATGCCGTGCTCTGCGGAGTGAGGGTCTTTCATGCCGCCCATATCGCCATGGCCGTGCATACTTCCCATATTGCCGTGCGCATCGCGACCCATATCGCCCATTCCCATGCCGTGCGAGCCGCCGCCTGCTTTAAGCGCCGCGACTACTTGATCGAAGCTGAAGTCTTGCTTGCCCTCTTGCTTGTTTTTAAACGCGCCCCAGCCGAACGACATAGGGGTTTTAAAGCCCTTGTAAAAATGCGCCGTGCGTGCGTCGATAAACTCGCCGTTGCCGCTAGCGTCATTGATGTAAATTTTGGCGTCCTTCAGCCAGTTTAGTTTGTCGTTGGTAACCATAAAATCCACCAAGCAGCCGATGTCGTCGAAGTAGTGGTTTTTGCCGTCCACGCGCACATCGACGCTGAAGCGGTTGTCGCTGATCGCCATCTGGCAGTGCTCGCATACGTCTCTGTCGTAATGGACGTTGCCGTAGTCTTTCTCGTCGCCGCAGCCTAAAAACGTAAGCGCAACAAGCGCGCAAAGTAAAGCTTTAAACATTTTTGTCATCTACGATCCTCCCTAGATCCATACAAATCATTCTTTTTACCAGTCCTCCCACTTCCTCGAGCCTATGCGAGATAAAGATCAAGCTCTTATCTTTTGCGTGGTTGTGCAAAAGCGTCTTAAAACGCTCGCGCGCGCTCGGATCGAGATTGGCGGTCGGTTCGTCGAAAATCATCGCCTTGCTAGCTCTGCCGAATGCTAACGCGATTAAAAATTTCTGCTTCATACCGCCGGATAGCTTATGAAAGGGTTTGTTTAAATTTGAACTCAGATCAAGCTCCATTTCGTCGCAAAATTTTACTATATCCGCTCTGCTTGCGTTCGCCGTGCGTTCGGCGAAGTAGATGAGCTCATTTAGGCTCAGCTTAAGCGGCGGCGGGGTTTGCGGCACGAAGCTAATACCGCGTAGCGCGCGGCTGCGCTGCTTAAACGAATCAAATCCATCGATAGCGACGCTGCCGCTTGTGGGTATGTATTCGCCCAAAATCGTCCGCATCAGCGAGCTTTTGCCCGCGCCGTTTTGGCCGACGAAAAGCACCTGCTCGCCGTCCGCGATATTTAGATTGATATCTTTTAAAACGAATTGATCTCCGAATTTCTTGCTTACGTTTTTAATCTCTATCATAGGCTTCCTTAGATCATATCTTTTAGTTTATTGCCGATACCGAGTGCGTCTTGATGACACACGTCGATACAGCGTCCGCACAGCGTGCAGTCGATCCCTTTTAGCATAAATTTGCTCTTATCGCCCAGGTTTTCGGACGCCTTTTTTTTAGTGATATCCAGTACGTGCGAGACGAAGCAGACATCTTGGCAAACGCCGCAGTGATCGCACCTGCTTTTATCCCAAGTAATCTTGCTAAGGCTCGCTTTCGCCGCAAGCGAATAGGTGCTGCCTAGCGGGCATAGGTGCGTGCACCACACCCGTCTGCTAAAAAATACTTCGAGCAAAAACACAAAAATTATCCAAAGCCCTGCCAGCGAGAAGCCGTAGATGATGAAGCGCGATAAAATTCCAACTACGTTAAAAATTTCAAAAACGAGCAGATCCGTAATCGCGCTTAGCAGCAAAAACACCGCCCAGATCGCATATCGCATACCGCGAGGCAGGGCGCGCTCCTTGATGACGTGCTTTGAAATTAGCGTATTATGCAGCTTTTCGCCGATCTCGCTAAGCGCTCCGTAAGGACAGATCCACGAGCAAAACGCCTTGCCGCCTGCGATGAAATAAAACAGCAAAATGGTGCCCGAGCCTATGAGCAAATTTATCGGCAGATCCTTGTGCGCGGCGATCACCTCAAGGGTGGCAAAGGGATCGGCTAGGTGAAAGCCAAGTATCCGCGAGCCGCTGATGTCGCCTTCTAAAATTTGAATATCGGCGCGAAAGGAAAGCACGAAAAGTAGATGCACCAAAAATACCGTGGCGTAGCGCAGAGCCCGAATGCTGGGACGCCATTTGCCGCTTTTATTTTTAAGCGCAAAGGTCGAGAAAAAGCTCGTATTTTTGATCGTGCATCGCGAATTATATTTATCCAAGACTTACTCTTTAAATTTTGAAATTTCATCCGCGAGCTTATCTAGGCTCTCGTCGCTTACGTTGGTTAAAAGCCCGCTCATCAGGCTGTTTTTGATCTTACCCGCTTTATAATCTTTGAGGCTTGCTAAAATTTGATCCTTGCTCTTGCCGCCGATCGGCGGAGCGATCTTGCCGCGTCCGTCATCGCCGTGGCAGGGCGCGCAGTTTACCAGATAGGAGCTACTAACCTTAAAATCGCGCTCTTTGACGCTTTGCTGCAAAATTTTAATATTTTTTACGTCCTTATCGTCGATGAGATCGACGCTTTTGCTCTGCGGCGCAGGCTTTGCTTGCACCTGCGGCTTGACTTCTTGCTGCGGCGCGCTAGAATCGTCCGAACTAGCCATAAAGATCATCAGCGCGATCAGCGCTACACCCAAAATCAAAGCTAAAATTTTGCCCGGTTTCATTTCTGCTCCTTAAATTGTTTGTTGAACTCGTAAATTTCTTTCGCCATCGTCTCTATCTGCTGCTCGCTCATGCCGTTTACGAGCTGCACCATAAGAGGATTAGGCTTTTCTTTGAATTTATACTTTTTAATCATATCCACGATCTGCGCGTCGGTTTTATCCAGAAGCGACGGACCGATGATGCCGTTGGCGTAGTCGTCATGGCACGCCGAGCAGCGCAGGATAAAATCGTGCCCAAGGCGCTTTTTCATTAGGTCGAAATTTAGCTTTTCATATTGGTTTTTGATGCTCGAATATGCCACGATGTTTTTGGTCGTTTCGTTCACGTCGCCGTTTAGGTTAAAATTTACATTTCGCTCGCCGTAAAAATCGTAGCTTACGAACTTATCGTCTTGTTTCGGCGCTTCGCCGCTTTTGACGCTTATGCGAGGCTTAGCGGTGGAATTTTGATCCGCTTTCTGCGATGCGGAATTTGAACTCGCGGAATTCTGATCCGCAGAATTTTGCCCTGCGGAGCCTTGCGAAACGGAATTCTGCCCTGCGGAATTTGCAGCGGCGGAGCTTGAATCGCCGTCATCTCCGCAGCCGCATAACAAAAGCGCTGCAGCTAGCGAGCATAGGCGGAATTTAATAGAGTTTTTCATTGTTTTCCTTCATAGATTGATTTGTAATCCGCCCGCGGGATTATCTCGATGATACGCGCCGGGCAGAGCTCTGCGCACGCGCCGCAGCCGACGCAAGCGCTGCGGATCTGCGGAGCGAAATGCGCGCCTGCTTCTATCATCGCGATGGCATCAAGCGGCTGCGGGTAAGGGCACAGCGACGCGCATAGATCGCAGGGCTTGCCCTCTTTCGCCGCCAGCGCGGAGTTTAGCTCGCGCTCCTGCTCGGTCTTGGCGGGCTTTAGGCGCAGATCGTCCGGTTTTAAAACCTGTCCGCGATACGCCAAACAGGCGTCTAAATTTTCGATCACGGCGATACCCATTTTGACCTTTTTAGGCTCGTTCGTCTCGTGGCTGAGCGCGCCGCTTGGACAGGCGAGCACGCAAGGAAGTGCGCCGCAAAGATAGCAGCCCCGCTCTTTTGCGTCGATAACGGGAGTGCCGATATCAAAAAGATGAGTAATATCCAGCAGATAGATGCTGTGATAGGGGCAGACCTGCACGCATTGACCGCACTTGATACAGCTAGAGCGGAAGCCTCGTTCCGCTAGCGCTCCGGGCGGGCGCAGATATAAAGAGGCGGAATCTCCGCTAGAATTTTCCGCAAAATTTTGTTTTATAGAATTCGGTGCGGAATTTTGTCCTGTGGAATTTATGGAATTTTGCTCGTTTAAATTCTGCGCTTCACTGCCTGCTGAATTCGCAGAATTCTCATTCGCAAACAAGTTCGCTGCCCCTAGCGTCCCAAGCGCCCCGCCGAGTAGTTTTATCGCTTCGCGTCTATTCTTTATCATTGCTTCATCCTGGGTTTTGGATCTTTTAGCAGTAGCTCAGGCTCTGAAAACGGAGCGAGCTTGGAGATGAAATTTAAAAGCGCGATCCCGCTGGAGCCGTAAAAAAACCGCACATTCGGTTTATACGCCCAAAGCCTATCCGCGTAGGCGTATGAGCTGTAGCTAACGTCGCCGTAGCCGTCGCCATCGCGATCAAATCCGTCGTAATCGTCGAAGTAGTTGCCACTCCATTCGTTTTGCAAGAGCTTGGATTGGGGCGTATCGTTTAGCACAATCTCCATATTGCCTTTAAATTTATTGTTTTTAAATACGCTTTTTAGCTGCGTGGCGTGGAATTGCACGCCGATACTGTTGTATTCGATATCGTTGTGTTCAAAAACGTTAAGTGAGCCCGGCTGGTAGGGGGATTGATCCAGATAAAATCCGCGGGCGTTGTAAACGACTTTATTATCCGTAACCCTGAAATTTGAGCTATCCTTCATACCTATGCCTACGCCGTAAGCGCCGTCTGCGTTGCGCACGACGTTACGTCTGGCGATATTATCGCTTGAAAACATAAAAAATAATCCCACGCTATTGCCGTCGTAGTAGTTATCCTCCACGACGTTGTGCCCGGAGTTCATAAAGTGCAATGAATAACGGCAGTTGTGGCCTTTATTGCCTGCGACGAGATTGCCGTTTGAGAAGTAAAAAATGGTGTCGCGGACGTTGTGGACGTCGTTATTTAAAATTTTATTGGCATTGGAATACCAAAGTTTGATGCCGTCGCCTTTGAAACTCGTGCGGTAGGTATTGCTTGAAATTTCGTTGCCCTCGATCGTTACGTCGTTTGCCTTGCTTAGCACGACGCCGTAGAGCACGTCTTTGATGAGATTATTTTTTATGATTACGCTGTTTACGTCGCTTACGTTAATCCCCGCATCTTCGCTAAGATGCTCGAAGCCTCCGTTTTGAATTGTTAAATTCTTGATTGTAACATGCGGAGAGCGGACGCGGATGACCGTTCCGTTGCGATCACCTATGATCACGGCGGAGCGGTCTAGTCCGTCGATAGTAAGGGGTTTATCGATTAAAATATTGCCGTGGTACTCGCCTGCGGCTAGTTCGATAATATCGCCCGCTTTTGCGCTATCGATCGCGTCTTGAAGCTCGCCCGCGCCTAAGCTTAGCGCGAGCGAGAATGCTAGAAGCAAAAGCCTCATCTATGCTCTCGTAGGAATTTTTTCTTAGATAGTAGAGCTAACGCCGATAGCAGCGACAGGGCTAGCATCAGCCAAAAGCCAAGAGCCGGATATGAATGGGTAGTAAAATGCGCTACGCTGCCGTCGCCAAATGCTGTAGGCATAAAAGGCTTTATTTTAAACGCGCCCCAGTCTTGCAGGTTGTGCCCGAACCAATACAGCCAGCCTACATAGCAGCCGATGAAGATAAGCGGCGCAATGATCGGCAGGATCATAAGCAGAGTCTGCCCCTTGCCATCATAGTACAAAAACGCAAGCATACCGATCGTAGCGATTATGAGATAATACGGCGATAGCGAGTGCTCGAGCGTGCCGCCGCGCCAGACGGGATACATGCCGATATAGTGATTTAGGGTATTCATCTCGCCGACATCGCCGCTAAAGCCGTCTACGTGGACGTAAAGTGGAATTCCATCGGGAAAAGCCTCTTTTGGATAATTCGGCGCTTCGAGTGAAATTTTCCACACTGGTATGCTAGGGACCCCCACTTCAAATTTATGCTCCAGCATCGCGCCTAGATCATTTTTAACATCACTAGGAATTAGGTGATTTTTATACGATGCTTTTGTATAAAAATTCCATATCGGTGCGGAGTATGCGGGCAGCTGCGAGACGCTGCTAACCTGCCCCGATACGATTTTGCCTTGGACTTTGAAAAATCCGAGCGTAGGGATGGTAAAAGCGACCGTCATAATAAGCAGCGCTAAAATCGCATAAATTTTATATTTTGGCATTTCATCTCCTTTAAATTCTCCCCCTTGCGGGGGAGAGTGGGGCTAGTTAAGGCCCGCGTTCTCATCGACCCATTTTAGGTATTCGATGATGTCTTTGATTTCTTCGTCTTTCATATGCTGATTTGGCATGCGAAGGTTGAAGTAATTTATCATTGCCTTAACGTAGTCGTCTTCGTAGAATTTAGCAGGGTCTTTGATGAAATCGGCTACCCATTTCTCGCCGTTTTCGTGGCGAAGTAGGACGCCCGTTAGATCAGGACCCGAGCTTACTTGACCGATGACGTGGCAGCCGTTGCAGCCTCCACGTAGGTAAGCCTTCTCGCCGTTAGATGCAGCCTCGCTCATAGGAGTGGAGAGCTCGCGGATTAGGTTATTTTTAGCGCGAAGTCCGACATCTGCGGTTTTTACTAAATACTGCCAAACTTGACCTTCCCAAAGTATAGCGCCATTCATATCGCCGGCTTTTACCGCGGCGTCTGCCTTGGCTTTGGTTTCAGGAATTTTGCCGTATTGATCCAGCGCGTCATCGACTAAAGCCTTGACCTTAGGATATTTCTCGTAGTTTTTCTCTTTTAAGAATTTAACGACTGATTGAATAACGTCGTCGGTGGCTTTATTCGTAGCTACTACCTTGTCGTATTCGGCTTTTAGAGCTTCTGGGCTAAGAGCTTTTAGCATAGACGCTTTAGCTGAAGTATATTTTTTATTCGGATCTTTTACATATAGATATCCAAACATCTCAAGGTGCAGCGCAGAGCAGAATTCCGTGCAGTAGAAAGGAAATACGCCCTCTTTATCTGCGATGAAATTTACGCTCGCAGTCTTACCCGGCTCAAGCGACATATGCAGATCGTAATCATCAACCGTAAAGCCGTGAGTCTCGTCCTCAGCACGCTCTAAATTTGTCATATAGATCGTTACGTTATCGTCCTTATTAACCTCGATGTGCTCAGGATTAATATGGCTGCGGATCGCTGTAGCATAGACTTTTACGTTTTTGCCGTCGCGCTCGATGCGCTCCTGACCTGCTAGCGTCATAGCAGGGTGTTGCTTGCCGGTACGAGAGTTTGTTCCCATAGTATAGGTAGGTTTCGTATGAAGCTTACTGGCTGCGATAGAAACTACGTCGTGCGGCTCGCCTAGACCGATAGGAAGATCGTAAAGCATCTCCATTTTAGGTCCTGTAATGTCGATAAGCTGGTGATTTTGCGGATGAAGCGGTCCGATAGGATTAAATCTATCGATCGAAAGCTTATCCAGCGCGATTACGTATTTGCCGACAGGCTTTGAGGATTTGCCCTCCATAGAATCAAGGTGTCCGATATTGTAGTGGACGTTGATCCTATCTAAAACCTTTAGCGTTTTGTAGTTCCATTTTACGATCTGGCTATCAACGTAAAGCGATGTATAGATTACGCCATCTTGCGAATCGAAGGTGTTATGCAAAGGTCCAAGACCAAGCTCTGCTTGTCCGTGAAGCGTCTTTTGCATATCTAGGATCGGAATTCCGTATGGATCCTTGCCTGCGTATTCTTTTTTATCAATTAGCTCTTTGATCTTTTTAAAATCATAAACGCTAGCGTGAGTATCTAGTTTACCGCCGATAATGATATAGCGGCCATCAGGGCTAACATCGACGCCGTGAGGGGATTTGGCTTCAGGGATCAAAAATAGCGCTCCCGCTTTTACGGCGGCGTCTATCGTAACGATTCTGTGTCCGTTTACGACCTTATAGTTTTTGCTGTCTTGAGCAAGCTTTTCTAGAATTTGCCAGTTATAAACGTGCAAGTAGTCAGTATCGTTGCGGCTCATGCCAGCTTCCATCGGAGGCAGACCCTTTTCGATGCCGCCTGTGTACATTTCGGAGTTAAAGCTGTTGGTAAACGCCCAGCCAAAGCTCTCGCCCTTACCTGCGTCACTTAGATCTTGCATATATGGAGGAAGCTCTAGAGAAAAGGATTTATTTACGTCGATTTTGCCTTTATCGTAGTCAAATTTCCATAGCGTTACCGCACCGCGATAAACCGCCTGATACTCTTCGATCGGGTGCCAGTCGTTATCAAAAGGGGCTGCGTATTGGCTGGTTTCGATGACGTATTCGGTATTAGGCGTTACGAAAGAGCCGCCGTGATCGCTTTTGATTACGGGATTTACGACTATTTGAGTAGTCTCGAAATCGGATAAATTTATAACCGCGATTCTTGGGTTTGCCTTATCGTTGATAAAGAGATAATCGCCCACATACTCGCCGTTTTTTTCGCTGAAATTTGGATGGTGAGTATCGCCCCAGTTGATCTCTTTGCCGTTAATGGAGCCCGATCTTAAGACCGCCTTACTCTCCTCGTCAAAGCCGTATCCCTGCCAAGGCTCCGGGGTAAATACGCCGATATATTTGTATATCCTCATCGACGGCACGCCGTAAACGAGCACCTGTCCGCTTTGACCGCCGGAAGAGAAGACCATATAATCGTCCTTCCTACCGGTCGGCTGATAGGTCTTAGCCGCCGCCAAAACGTCTTTTTCGCTTAAATTTCGTTCTTTCATCACGCGCTCTAAGTCGCTATCTGCGGCACACAGGGCGCTTGCGGCGAACAAAACCGAGCCCAAAAGCACGGGTTTGAAACTTTTTAACATACTAATCCTTTCTTAGAATTTTAAAATTTTGCCTGATTTGCTGACTACGAGGATCGCTTCCCCGTCTGCGTACATCGCTAAAAATTCGCTTTTTAAATCCACAACCTCCTTTAATCCTGCTTTTTGATTTTCGTAAATTTTATCTTTAGTAGCGATAAACTGCGTGCCGCGGGCGCACACGATGGATTTGATCCAAGAGCCCACGCTTTTGCGCTCGCCGCTTTTTAAATTTATAAAATCCCCCTCTATATCGCCTATAAATAGCGCCCCATCGCAGTCTGCAAGCGCAGTGGCGATAGAGTCGCTTAAATTTTTATCGCTAGCTTCGGCTGAAATTTCGCTTCGAGTTTTAAGCCCCTCGTCTTGAAATTTTGCGCCTTTGAATTCTAAGCTTTGAAATTCCGCGCTCTTTGCGCCGCTAGCTTTTGTTTCGTTTTGCTCGGAGCCTTGCACGATTCTCGTGCTATTAAATTCTGCATCTTTAAATTTCACGCTACCAAGCTCTCCCTGCGCGGCGCGATTAGGCGCTGTATCGATGCCGCTAAATTTAGTCGCGACAAGATCTGCGCTAAAACAGGCTACGCCGTTCCAGCTTGCGACGCAAAGTCCGTTAGCGCCCAGGCTAACGGCATTGATCCTGCCGTAATGAAACGAAATTCCGCGCAGCCCATCTGGGGCGGAATTTTTATTTAAAGATTGCCCGTTCGCGGTGGAATTCTCACCTGGGGCGTAGCCGCCATCCGCGCTGTTATCAGGGTCTTCGTCTAATCTTATTAGTTGATTCTTATCCACTACCGCGTAAATCGCGTCTTTTGCGGCATAGATCGCATCTATTTGGGCTGTGCCGCTACGCCCTGTTTTAAGCGCGTGTAAAAACTTTAATCTGTCGTTTAGTACCGCGATTTCGACTCCGCCCCAAGCTAGATAAATTTTGCCGTTTTTAAAATTTAGAGCCGTAATTTCGTTATCGCTGTATTTTTGCGCGAACTCCACATTCCATTTAGCAGTATCAAACATCCTAAGCTCGCCGCCACTGCCGCATAAAAGCAGTCGGTGCGAGCTTGCGTCGAATGCGCCCAGACGCAGCGTGGCATTTAGATCAAAGCTGCCGGCTGCTGCTATCTGCGATAAACAAATCAAAAGGGCAATACAAAATTTTTTAAAATTCATCTTAATCT
>NZ_CALLWC010000049.1 GCF_938015785.1 uncultured Campylobacter sp.
ATATCAGAAACTGTTGAAACTGATAAGAGAAAATCCGCTTAAGTTTAATTGAGCCATTTTATAATTAAAATATTTGAGGAAGGAAGATATGGCAATTCGGCAATGTGAGTTTTTTATTCTGCCTAAAAGCGATACATATGATCTGCAATACGACCAGCAATATGGCAATATAAAGCTCTTTGAAGACGATAAATATTGGAAAAAAGCAAAGATCAAAAAAGAGATATTTTCTGAAATTTCGTGCCTATTAAAGCCTGAAAAATCTTGGTCTAACGAAATAGATCAATACGGAAGCGAAAACGGCAACCGCCTAGAGGTATTTTTTGATACTAATAATATAATAGAGTCCGTTACGTTTCGTATCGATTTTAGATCCGAGTATGAAGCCGTATTAAGGGGCATAATATCATTGTGTGAGAAAAGCGGTTTTTGCATTATAGACGGCAATTTAAATAATTTAAAATTATCCTTTAATGCTATAAAAGAGGCAATCAACAAATCCAAAAACAAAGAATTTTTTACAGAACTTGTTAGAAATAGTATAATAGGCGATAAAAAAGAACCGCCTATCATAGAGGCCGTAGATGATTTCAAATTTAAGGATGATTTTAAATGATTGTAAAATGTATAAAAGAAGATAGGCATGAGTATCTGGGATTAAACAGAACCTATTTTGTTCATGGTATCCAATATGAAGAGGGACAGGTTTATTATTGCATATTACCGTTTTTAGATGATATAGATTACAATCGATTTAATAGCAAATATTTTCAAGTAATCGATGAGACGGTGCCTACAAATTGGAAATTTGGGATGCATAGGGGATTTTTTGGATGTTTTACCGCATCTTACGAAGAGCTCATAGCAGACGCGGATCATTATGGAAAGCTTATTGACGGAGATCCGATAGAGGAGGAAATTTTTAGGAAGAGAAGAGCCGAGATGATCGATGACGTATACAATACCCATATCATCAAAGATTTTAACCGTTTCATATATGATCTAAGCTCCAATCTATCGGTGCAAATGAATATTGCAAATAAAGTGCTGGATATAGAGATATCGGACGCAAACACTGAGGCCAAACATCGCAAAATGAATATTTTAAAGGATGACGGATATAGCTGGTATTTGATAGAATCGGACGTAAGCACCTTTAAAGCCAACGCTACTAATGATTATTTAAGACCCGTATTAAAATATCTTAAATTGTGGCTAGGCAGAAAGAATTTTAGATAACCGGGCAGAAAGGTTTAGTATGGCAAGCGCGACCGATAAAGAAATTTTTATAAAAATTTTGAATGAAGATATTGATGTATGGCGCCCGGTAAAGGTTGCTCAAATCGCGCAATATATTTTTAAAATTACCGATACGACGAAATTTGAATCCGAACTGGATGAAATTTTAGAATTCAAATGCGGAGATATCGTTAAGTGTAAGGAAAAAGACGGCGATTTCTATGCTTTTGAGCTATTAGAAAAACGCGTTTTATAAATAACGACGCGCTTATCATATGGCTTGATTTAATCCCATTTTTCGCTATAATGAGCGTCAAATTTCACTCACGGGGATAGCGATGAGCCTTGTTTCTTACGAATTAAAAAAGCAAAAACTAGATGGAGCGCGCAATGTGGCGCTTTGGAAGGCGCGTGGCGGCGTGGCGGTGGTGGTGCTGGCGCTGTTTATTGCTATGCGCAAGGATTTCGGAGATTTCTCGTTCCTGTTTTTATTAGTGTTGCTAGCTCTTGCTTATCCTGCTTACAAATACCTAGCTGTGCGCATTTCGCATAAATTTGAAGCGCTCAGCGAAGAGGCTTTTAAGAATGAATTTCTGCTTTGGATCGCAAAGGAGCTGCGTCTTACCTTTCAGCCTTTCGGCGCATTTTTACTCGATGAAATTTATAAAAATCCGCTCCGTAAAGAGGCAAATCTATGCACTTGCAAGCACGCGATAGTGGGCAAGACACCCGAATTTGGCATAAAAATCGGCGACATCTGCCTAAGCCGCGATTTCGATAAAAACAGAGAAAATCGGGTATTTGAGCTGGATAAAATTCTGCATCTCAAAAAAAAGGATGATACTGCGATCTTCGACGGGCTTTTTGCAAAATTTGATTTTAGCGAGACTTTCGATAGTAAAATTTTAGTTGTGCCGCGCGGAGAGTTTATCTTCGGCGCATCAGATCTGAAGCTACTCAAAGACAGCCCACACCTAAGCGCGTCGTTTGACGTATATCTAAACAATCCCGCCGCCGCCGCATTTTTGCAAAACAAAAAAATTTTAGAAAATATGCAGACGATTACCGTAAATTTATTTGGTAAAACCGAGCTTTATCTGGGCGAAAACAGCCTTGTAATCGGCGTTGAAAATAGCGAAATTTTCAAATCTGCGCCGAGCTCACAAAGCGCAAAACTGCTCGAAAGTCTAAACAAAATGATCGAGATCGCTAAAATTTTTGCTTATCTTAAAAAGCTCGGGCAGGTAGAGTAGTCTACGCCTAAATTTGAGCGAGCGCTATTGGGCAATTTTATTTTTGCAAATCCGATCATAATCGCTCATAATTTAAGTAATTCACACCTCGAGAGGGGCGAATTACTTAGTGAATAATTTTGCCTTTCCATTAGTATTAAACGCTTAAATTTTTACAAAATTCTATGGCGGCGCTTAAAAATTTCAAAATTTTTCAAATTTTATATTCAACCATAGCGCCGCCGTATCCTATTGACACCCCTCGCATTCGATCGAGCGGTCCGCGACGTTGTTTAGCTTCTCGCTATCGGGGCTTTCGGAGCGTAGATAGTAGGTCGATTTTAGCCCCAGCTGCCACGCGAGCGTGTAAATTTCGCTCAGATAGCCGCCGCTAGCTTTGTCTAGGCTCATGAAAATATTTAGGCTCTGGCCTTGATCGATCCATTTTTGGCGGATGGCGCCCGCCTTTACGAGTAGGCGCTGATCGAGCTCGTATGCAGGTACGTACGCCTGCCACGTTTTCGGGCTTAAATTCGGTACGACGACCGGGATCATGCCGCTTAGATTGTGCTCGAACCACTTGCGCTTATACACCGGCTCGATCGTCTGCGTGGTGCCTACGAGTATGCTGATACTCGATGTCGGCGCGATCGCCATCAGGTAGCCGTTTCGCATGCCGTCGCGCTTTACTTTCTCGCGCAGTCCGTCCCAGTCGCAGCTGCTCTGCTCAAAAAGCCCACCGCGCTTAACGAGCGCCTTGGCGTTTTCGTTCGCTAAATCGATCGGGAAAATTCCTTCACTCCACTTCGAGCCCGCGAAATCAGGGTACCTTCCCTTTTCTACGGCTAAATTTGAGCTTGCTTTGATCGCGTTAAAGCTCACGTTTTCCATTATCCTATCGATCAGCTCAAAGTGCTCGTAGCTACCCCACTTCACGCCGCGCTCGGCAAGCATCTGCGCCTCGCCCATCACGCCGAGCCCTATCGCGCGGGTTTTTAGATTGGTGTGTTTGACCTTGGCGTGCGGATAAAAATTTAGATCGATGACGTTATCTAGCATCCGCACGGCGATCGGCATCACGCGAGCTATCTCCTCGCGGCTATTGATTTTGCTTAAATTTACGCTTGCGAGGTTACAAACTGCCGTCGCGCCCTCGCTGCAGCCCTTTTCTACGATAAAAATTTCTCTGCCGCCGAGCGTGTCTAACGCGGTGATCTTTTTCGCCTTTTTTACGATGCCCGCGTCGGTCGCCACATCTTCGTTTTCCTCAAACAGCCTCTCGCTGCCGTCAGCAAAAACGACTTTGATTTTGTAGTGGTTCGGCGCCGTGTTTTGAAAGATCTCCGTGCATAAATTTGAGCTCCTGATTAAGCCTTGATGCGCGTTTGGATTGATTCGGTTGGCGTTGTCTTTGAAGCATAAAAAGGGCATGCCTGTCTCAAAATAGCTCGTTAAAATTTTCTTCCAAAGCTCCTTTGCCAGGATGGTGGATTTTGAAATTTTATCATCGGCCTCGTATTGCTCGTAGCGCGCCTGAAATTCCGCGCCATATAGATCGCTCAGATCGCTTACTTCGGCGGGATCAAAGAGCGTCCACTTGCCGCCGCTTTGAAGCCTTTTCATAAACAGATCGTTTATCCACAGCGCGGGGAAAATTTCATGCGCGCGGCGCCTCTCCTCGCCCGAGTTTTTGCGCAGATCGAGGAAGTCGCTCACGTCCATATGCCACGGCTCGATATACACGGCGATAGCGCCTTTGCGCGTGCCCAGCTGATCGACGGCGACTGCGATGTCGTTTGTGATCTTTAAAAACGGGATGATACCGCCCGCGGCGTTTTTATGCCCGTCGATGCTGCCGCCCATCGCGCGCACCTTGCACCAGTCCCAGCCGATACCGCCGCCGAATTTGCTCAGAAGCGCCATCTCCTTGTAGCTATCAAAAATCCCCTCGATATTATCGGGCGTGGAGCCCACGTAGCAGCTGCTTAGCTGATGTCGCGTCGTGCGAGCGTTTGAGAGCGTAGGGGTCGCGAGCATGACTTCAAATTTAGATATGAGATCGTAAAATTTCTTCGCCCAGCTCTGGCAGTCAAGCTCGTTTTGCGCGAGGAACATTGCGATCGCCATAAACATCTGCTGCGGAAGCTCGATCGGCGCGCCGCTTTTATCCTTGATGAGGTAGCGATCGTAAAGCGTTTTAATGCCAAGATAGTTAAACTGCAAATCGCGCTGCGGCTGCAGATAGGAATTTAGATCCTCTAGATCGTATTTTTCCTTTAAGCCGAGCATTATGCGGCCCGCCGCCTCGCCGCGAGCGAAGTAATCTTTTAGGCTGTTGTAACCGCTAAAGCCCGTTACCTTGTGATACAGATCGTATAAAAATAATCGCGCGGCGACGAAGGTCCAGTTCGGGCGATCTACGTCGATCTTTTCGACCGCGGTTTTGATGAGGGTTTGCTGAATCTCCTCCGTGGTGATCATATCGCGAAACTGGATCTTTGCGTCCACCTCAAGCTCGCTAAGGCTTACATTTTCCAGCCCCTCTACCGCCTCGCTCGTGTATTTTTTGATCTTGCTTACGTCAAGTTCCTCGGTTCTGCCGTTGCGTTTGATTACTTTCATATCGTTCCTTGAAATTTAAAAATGCAAATTTAGCGTTAGTTTCCCAATATAAAATACGTCGTCAAAAGAGGCGGCGTAATAAATGCCGCTCATAATGCCGTCTTTTAAATTTACGCTAGCTGCGCTGCAAAAGCGCGCATTATAGCCAAAATTGCTTAAGCCTATCTGTCATTGCAAATATGAGATTTTGGCTTGTAAGTTTTAAAATTTAACGAAGCGGGCGGCAATGATGCGGTAAAATTCGAGCGGAATTTTATGGCGTCGCTGCGGAATTTTGCAGATAAAAATTTGCGCGGAGTCTCACGAAATTTTGCGCCGAAAAAGCAGGAAAACAAAAATCTTTGCGGGCAGGCTTAAAATCCGCCCGCAAAGCTTAAAAATTTAATTGTGCGGTAGCGGGATAGGCTTTCCGTTTAAGATCATAGAGTTGCTTGCCTTATCGAAGCTAAACTCCATCTTAACTCCATCCCCATCAGGCTTAAGAAACTGCGAGCCGTAAACTTCCGCCATCGGCGCAAAATCGCGCAAGCTGTCATAAGGCGATAAGAAGTCCGTAATGGTCGTATTTATCGTAGCTTTACCGTCTAAGCTCATGCGCTTAAAAAGCTGCGTCTCGTCGATGTAGCCGCCTAATAGCGCGCTTGCGTTAAAAGCAAATTTCTTGCCGAGGCTATTTTCAAACGAAAAATCATTCACGTTGATTTTCATATCATCTTTTAGCAGCTTCATAAAAAGCTCTTTATTTTCCGCTAATTTTTCGCCTTCTTGCGGATTTGAGATAATAGACAGATATTTTTCGAAAAGTGCGGCGCTAAAGCTGGTATCGACGCCCAAATGGATGTTTCGCACTAGCACGTCAGCGATTTTTAGGCTTTGGGCTTTATCGCTTTCGTTGAAATTTAAAATTCCATCTTTTACGCGGTAGCTACCTTCTGTGCTCATATCCGTAACTACGACGAAGCGCTGTTTATCTACAGTTACGACGAGCTCTTTTGTGCTGCCTGCAAAATCTATGTCATTCAAAAAGAGCTTAGTTATATTATCGTCTAGATCTTGGATGCCATTTTTAAAGTTTGCCTCATAGATAAGATCCTTTATATCAAGACCCGAATCCTTGCCGTCGTCTATAAAAATTTCACCGATTTTAAAGCCCAAGGCTTTTATCGTTTTTCCGCTCATATCGCTCGTGCCGTTTAGGCTAAGGCCTGCAAGACGTCCTATTCCGCCATCTTCGAGCACATTTATATCGGCTAGCTTTGCGCTAAATTTAACCTCTGTAGGTCCGTAGTTTAGATGCGTGCTAAGCGGCGCGTCAGTCTTAAACAGCTTCTTGCAAGGCTCCGCGTAATATGGAGTCTTAATCGTTAAAATTCCGTCGCTCTCAAATCCATCCGCAGCGTTTTTTACGCTATGCTTGATAGTGTAGTCGTAGCGAAAAGCAAAATCCTCCGGGAAAATTTTAGCAGGATCTGGCTCGTCCGTATCGTTGCTATCTTGCGCGCCTGCTTTTTCCTTTAGCTTGCTAAAGCCTTCAGCAAGGCTTTTTTGTAGTTTCTCTTTTTTTACTACGCCTTCGATAAAGCCGCTTGAGTTGCTATCTCCGGGATAAAATTTAGCGCTCTTAGTCTCGAAAATTTCGTTTCTAGCGATAAATTCCGCAATCTGCTGCTCAATCGCCGCGCTGGCACTTTTGCCGACCGCACCGTCAACCGTTTTGGTTATGCTATCGTTTACACTTTTAGCTACTCCCGTTTTGGCGTCCTTCGTCGCTACAAAAACGCCCGCTATAAGCGCTACGATGAGCACTAAAGCCGCGATGATCTTTTTCATCATCTCTCCTTTAAATTTAAAATTTATTTGGGTGCGTATTTTGCCGTAAATTTCTAAAATTTTCAAATTCTAGCTTAGTGTGCTTTAACCTAAAAGAAGTTATAATCGCGACATTAATATCAAAATTTAGGAAAACTTATGGCAAAACAAACGAAATATATTTTCGTCACCGGCGGAGTGCTGAGCTCGCTGGGTAAGGGCATTGCGGCGGCGTCGATCGCGACGCTTTTAAAGCACGCTGGGCTTAAAGTACGCATATTAAAGGCGGATCCTTATATCAACGTCGATCCCGGCACCATGAGCCCGCTGGAGCACGGAGAGGTTTTCGTCACCGACGACGGCGCGGAGACCGACCTGGATCTTGGGCATTATGAGCGGTTCTTGGATGAAAATTTAAGCCAAGACAACAACTTCACCACGGGCAAAGTTTACAGCTCCGTCATCGAAAAGGAGCGCAGGGGCGATTATCTGGGCAAGACGATCCAGGTGATCCCTCACATCGTAGGCGAGATCGTGCGCCGCATAAAAAAGGCGGGCGAGGGTAACGACGTGCTGATCGTCGAGATCGGAGGCACCGTGGGCGACATCGAGGGACTGCCCTTTTTAGAGGCGATCCGCGCAATGAGAGTGGAGCTTGGTAGGGTGAATACGATGAATATCCACCTCACGCTCGTGCCTTTCATCAAGGTCGCGGGCGAGCTCAAAACTAAGCCCACGCAGCACAGCGTAGGTGAGCTGCGCCGTATCGGTATTAGCCCCGATATGATAATCTGCCGCTCCGAAATGCCGCTAAATCGCGCGCTAAAAGATAAGATCGCGCTAAGCTGCGGCGTGGATAAAAACTGCGTCATTGAAAGCCCCGATAGCGCGAGCATCTATCAGATTCCGCTTGCGTTTTTGAAACAGGATATTTTAACGCCGATCGCGGAGACTTTAAGCTTAAATAAGCTCGAAGTCGATATGAGCAACTGGGACAGCCTCGTTAAGCGCGTCATCGTGCCTACGAACGAAACCACGATCGCCTTTGTGGGCAAATATATCGATCTGAAAGAAAGCTACAAATCCCTCACCGAGGGGATCATCCACGCGGGCGCTACGCTTGATACGCGGATAAACTTAAAGTGGGTAGATAGTGAAAAAATCGAAGCAAGCAATGTGGATGAAATTTTCCGCGACGTAAACGGAATTTTGGTCGCGGGCGGCTTCGGCTCGCGCGGGGTGGAGGGTAAAATTTTAGCCATAAACTACGCGCGGGTGCATAAGGTGCCGTTTTTGGGTATCTGCTTGGGGATGCAGCTTGCGATGGTGGAGTTTGCGCGCAACGTCTTAAAATTAAAGAACGCCAACTCTGCGGAATTTGACCCGCAGACCGAAGATCCGGTGATCTATCTGATCGACAGCTTCATCGACGCAAGCGGCAAAAAGCAGATCCGTACGCACAAATCCCCTATGGGCGGCACTATGCGGCTGGGCGGCTATGACTGCGACGTCAAAAAAGGCTCGCTTTTGGGTAAAATTTACGGCGAGCAAAAAACCATCCGCGAGCGTCACCGCCACCGCTACGAAGCCAATCCGAAGTACCGCGCCGAGTTTGAAAAGCACGGGCTTATCGTCTGCGGCGAGAGCGACGGGCTTATCGAAGCGGTCGAGCTAAACAACCATCCGTTTTTTCTGGGCGTGCAGTTTCACCCGGAATTTACCAGCCGTCTAGTGCGCCCAAATCCTGCTATTTTGGGCTTTATCGAAGCATCTATAAAAAATGCTAGGTAAAAATGAGATAAGGGAAATTCTAAAATCGAGATTTGCGAACGATCGGCATACTAAAATTTCTGAAATTCCCTTACCCTGCGATCTGAAAGATACCTATAAGGCGGCTTTGCGCATAAAAACTGCCATCGAAGAAAACCAGCGCATAGCCGTAGTCGGCGATTACGACGTCGACGGTATCGTAAGCACCGTCATAATGAGCGATTTTTTCAATCAAATAGGCGCGGAGTACGTCATTAAAATCCCGAACCGCTTCACCGACGGATACGGGCTAAACAGCGAGATCATAGGCGAGCTTGAGGATGTGGATCTCATCATCACGGTAGATAACGGCACCTCCGCGACGGAAGCCGCCGAAATTTGCGCTCAAAAGGGGATCGATCTCATCATCACCGATCATCACATGCCCCCGCCCGTGCTGCCTAGAGCTTATGCGATAATCAATCCGAAGCAGCCTGACTGCACCTTCCCAAATATCGAAATTTGCGGCGCGCAGGTAGCGTGGTATCTCGTGGGCGCGCTAAAAGAAACCCTCGGCGTGAACTACGATATGGCAAGCTCGATGGATATCCTCATCATCGCCATAATCGCCGATATGATGGAGCTACGCGATATGAACCGCGCGCTTTTGCGCTTCGGCATCAAGCGGCTAAATAGCTCAAACCGCGCCTGCTTCAAGGCGATTAAGGAGCATTATTTTAAAAAGCACTTCGAATTCGACGATATCAGCTACACGATCGCGCCGCTAATCAACTGCACGGGGCGGATGGACGATGCGACGATGTCGTATAACTTTTTATGCGCCAAAAATATTAGAGAGGCGAACCACTACCTAGAGACGATAAATTCCATCAACAACTCGCGCAAAGAGGAGGAGAAAAGCCTCTACGACGAGATCGTAAAAAGCGTCGATCCGAACGACAACGTCATCGTCGTGTGGGGTCCGCAGTGGCACGAAGGCATCATCGGCATCGTCGCAAGCCGCCTAAGCAAGACCTACAAAAAGCCCGCGATCGTCTTTAGCGTAAGCGACTCGCGCGCCAAAGGAAGCGCGCGCAGCATCGGTAAATTTGACATTTTAGAGCTGATCTCCTCGCAAAGCGAAATTTTAACGACCTTCGGCGGACACAAGGGTGCTGCGGGCGTGGGGATCGATCCTGCGCTACTTCAGGAGTTTAAGCGGCGCGTAAATGAGCGCATTACGCCTAAAGACCTGAGCGATTTTAGCGCGCAAGACGATCTGCTGGGCGAGCTGGACGCGTCGCAGATAGACTTCGAGCTGCTTGAAATTTTGGAATTTTACGAGCCCTACGGGCAGAAAAATCCGCGCCCGCTCTTTTGTATCAAAGGCGCGCGCGCCCGCAATATCAGAGAGATCGGCAAGGAGGGCAAGCATATCAAAATGGCGCTTGACAAAAACGGAGGCAGCGTCGAGGCGCTGTTTTTCAACTACGACTTTTTGCCGCGAGCGGGAGAGCGAGTGGACGCGATCTTTACGATTAGCAAAAACAACTTCCGCGGCACGATCACGCCCGAGCTCATCATCAAGGAGCTGACCCCGAGCGAGAGCTAAATTTTAAAATTTAGGCCTGCTTGGTGGGCATTTCGCGCCGGACACGGCCTTTAAATTTAACTCTCGATCTATGAGCTAGGCCGCGCATTGCGCACTCGGCGGGTTCGCCCTACTACAGCGCCCGTCTACTCTACTCGCCCGATATGTATTGCACGCTCGGCGCGACTTAAAAATTTAACGCGCGAGCTATGAATTTGACTTGCGATGCGAGCTCAAGCGCGCGATTTCGGGGCTAGACACAGCGCGCAAACGCAGTGCGTTATTTTCAGCTCCCGCGCGGTTTGCAAAACAGACGAAATTTTTAGGCGCGGTGAAAATAAAATTTAAACGTTTTGGAATTTTAAAATTTTGCGAGGGCGAGCGGGAGCAGGCGGGAACAAACAAGGCGATCCTAAGAATGAAATTTCGGATAAAATTTTATGAAGCGGCGGGCGGGCTAAATTTTAAAATTTGACCCGTCCTTAAACTTATAGGCTAAAAAACCACCACTAAAAACCACTTAAACGGCATCGGAGCGAAGATCGCGTGCGGCAAGCCCGCAGGCATGACGATGCTTTGCCCCGCTTTTACGCGGTGCTTCTGCCCATCGATCGTGAAATCGCCCTCCCCCTCAAGCACGTAAACGAATGCGTCGCCGTCGGATTTGTGCGAGCTGATCTCCTCACCGCCGTCGAAGGCGAAAAGGGTCATATTCAGCGCCGGATTTTGCGCGAGGGTGCGCGAAATCACCTTGTGAGGGGACACTTCGACTAGCGAAGCAAGCTCTACGGCCTTGACGGCGTCGATATTTTTGATGTGTTGCATAAGTTCTCCTTGAAATGAAATTTGATCGATTGTAGCTAAAAATTAGCAAGCTCGCTTTGATGATTATCAATCCGGATCCGCGCTGAAAGGATTTTTCAGAAAGATCGGGACGAAATTTATCAGATATAGCGCGACCGCGGCGATGAAAAGCGCCGAGGGGATCATCACGTATAAAATAAAGCTCTCGCCCGCAAAAACGGCTCTTAAAGCCCCCGCGAGCAGAGCCAAAACGAGCGCCGCGCGGCTTAGGCGCGGGAAGTTTAACGGCGAAATTCCGCTGTGGCGCTGTCCGGCGATCATCCCTACGAAAAGTATCGCTCCATACATATAGCAGATTGCGATGACGTGCAGCGGCGCGGCAGCGTACCCCCCGCGGATCAGCGCCGCGCCCAGCCACAGGTATCCCGCCGCGCACGCAGCCTGCAACGCGTAGTAAAACGCCATATAGTGGCGGCTTAGAATTTCGACGTAGTGCAGCTCGCGAAGTTTCGCCAAAAACAAAAATCCGATGCCAAGCGCGATAAATCCGCATGCCGCCTCGCTTAAAAAGGGCGTCGCGAGCGCCAAAGCAAAGGAGAGGAAAGCGGCTAAATTTTTGTAGATAAAATTTGGAATAAAAACGGCGTCGCTTAGCCCCGCCTCTCTTAGCGCTTCGTTGCCGATGACGACGCTTATGCGGTAGCTTACGACGGCGATTGCCGCGACGTTGATATGCACGAAGCTAAGCAAAAACTTCTCATCCCCGCTCGCGCCGTAGGCCGCAGAGCAGGCGCAAAACGCCGCAAGGACTGCCAGGATGCTAAAATTATTCGAGTTTTTATCCAGCCACAAAAGCAGCGCCGCAAAGATGAAAAATATCGCCCAAAACAGCGCCGTAATCGCAGCCGCAAGCCGTAAATTTAAAAAGCTCGCGATAAAAGCCGCGATCAGGCAGGCGGCAAAGGCGAGCGAAACGGGCTTTAGCGAACCCTCGAAGTTCGTCCAATCGGGCAGCGCGGTAAGCAAAAACGCCGCGTAGATGCACGAAGGCGCCAAAAATAGAAAGTAAAACTTATGAGCGCTCACATAATCGATCGCCAGCGCATCGGGTGCTAAAAAGCTAAGCGCGCCCAGCGCCGCAAAAAAGCAGGCGAAAAGAACGAAGGCGCGCATCGGATGGGAGAAAAAATTTCTCGCGCGCTCATCTTTAAATTTAGGCGCGTAAAAGCCTAGCTCTTGCCGCTGCGCCGGGCACGACTCGGAATTTTTAGAGCCCTGCGGCGAAACAGGCTCGGCATGGCTTTGCGTGGAATTAGCCTTGGAATTCCGATCGGAATTTTTAGCGCTCTGCGAGAAGTTTTGAACAGAACTCGGCTCGGCGCTTCTGCCGTTTTGTGAGAAATCCCACGCGAAATTTTGATTTTTAAAGCTTTGCGCGGAGGTGGGTTTGGAGTTTTGACTTTGATCGGAGCTTTTAACGCTTTGCAAGAAGCTTAACAATAAATTCCGTTCGGAATTTTTAATGCTCTGCGAAAAACTCGCCTCGGAATTTGGCTCGGTGCTTCTACCGCTTTGCAAGAAACCCTGAGTAGAATTTTGATCGTAGCTTTTACCGTTTTGTGAGAAGTCCTGTGTGGAATTTTGATTTTTAAAGTCTCGCGCGAGCTCTGTCTCTAAATTTCGATCGGAATTTTTAGCGCTCTGCGGGAATTTCGGCTCAAAATTTCGGCCCGAATTTCCGAAGCCTTGCATAGACCCAACTTCCCTACCGCGAGTGGAATTCCAAAAATTTTGTATAAAATTTAAAGCGGAAATTTTGAAATTTTGCGCAGGCTCCGTTTCTAAGCTCCAAGTAAAATCTTTAAAATTTTCTGCAAAATCGGGGGCGAAACGTTTAAAATTTTGTGCGACTTCGCAGCCTCTGTGCCGGAGGCCAGATCCGCACGGCGCACCAACCGCACTCTCAAAGTAAAATCTACGCGGCGCGGGAATTTTATTTTCAGGGCCCAGTCTGCCCGGCGTGCGGGTCTCGCGCCCAAAACTCGTCAAATTGTACGGACCGGCGCTCTTCTTGGCACCTTCGCCGGCGCGGATTTGCTTTTTTAAATTTACAAATTGTGAGGCGGCGAGGTTAAATTTCTTCAAATTTACGGGGCTAAAATTCTTAAAATCGCGCGCGACATGTAAATTCAAAAAATTCTGCACCGCACAAAAGGTGCCTAGAGTGGGATTTTGCTCGCTACCTAGCCCACTTGCATCGCAAAACAGCGAGTGGCAGGCACCCAAAATAGTTTTTTGAGTGCTACACTTCGCGCTAAATCCGCATGTATCAAAACCGCAACGTAGAAAGGTGTCTCGGTTCGCGCCAACGCGCCGTAAGCAAGCGCTCGCGCTAGAGCCGCAGTAAATATCGCTGCTAAATTGCGCTAAATTGCGCGCGGTAAAACCGCAGCACACTACGCCGTTCAAGAGCACGCTCACGCTATAATCGCAGTTCGCACGGCTGCGCAGTTCGTATTTCGGTGTGATAAAACCGCAGTGCCCCGTATCCTGTAAGAGGCTGTGTCTGCCCGCGCCGACATCGATACATCCAGAACCCCGCAAAAGCTCGCGCCTGCGCGCATCCAGATCGTAGCGCCCGATGCCCCGAAAAAGCCCATCTATGCGAGCGTTGAGGTCGTCGCAGCTAGCGCCCGACAAATGCCCGTATCTGCCCACGCCCGGATCACAATATGTACCAAAACCTCGTTCATACGCGCCTAGGCCGCAACGTAAGTTTGAATTTCGTGCGGAATCTCCCTGTTTGCGCGCATTAAAGATAAAATTTCTATTCATAATAGCTCACCCCCCTAAACTGTTCGCTTACCACGCGCTCTTCGTACCGCTCGTCGCGCGCGCTTAGCGGCTCGTCTAGGCTCACGACGCGCCTAAGCCCCATCCCTTTGGGTTCAAGCTCGATGATCTCATGGCTTAGGCGTGCGGCTTCGAAGCGGTCGTGAGTCACCAAAAGGCAGGCAAGCCCCTCGCGCTCGATCTTTGAAACTAAAATTTCGATCAGCACGCCGCGCAGATCGCGATCTAGACCTACAAACGGCTCATCAAGTAGCGCTAGATCGCAGCCGCTAAGGATCGTGCGCAAAAACGCCGTGCGCTTTTGCATTCCGCCGCTTAGCTCTCGCGGGAATTTGTTCAGATCGCTCGGGCTTAGCCCGATCTTTGCGGCGAGGGCGTAAATTTCGTTCACGCCCGCAGGGCTAAAAATTTCGATATTTTTAAGCGCCGTGAGGTTTGGTAGCAGGCGGTTTTCTTGAAACAAAAAGCTGATTTTTTTAAAGCCGTTTTCGATCTGTCCGCTTTTTTTATCCTCCAGCCCGCAGACCAACCGCAAAAGCGAGGTCTTGCCGCAGCCGCTGGGGCCAAAGAGCGTCTTTACTTCGCCCGAGCGCAGTCGCAGCGAAAAATCGGAAATTATAACGTCGCGCAGAATTTCATAGCGCAGATTTGAAATTTTTAGCATCATCTGCTCCACGGCATCAGTAAAATTTGAAGCGGCTTGGTCACGAGATAATCGAAAAGCGCCGTAAAGGCTATGACTAGGCACACATATGCCATAACCTCGACCGTATCGATATTGACGCGTGCTTCGGCGATCTTTGCGCCGATGCCGTCGTTCGCGCCCAAAAGCTCCGCCATCACAAGCACCTTCGCGCCGTTGCTAACCGCGACGTAGATCGCGGGAAGCAGCCGCTCGATTAGGTGCGGCGCGTAGAGGTAGCGCAGTTTTTTTAAAATTGAGCTTTTGTAGCTGTCGAAAAGCTCGGTGTATTCGGTGCTCACGCTAGCCATCGCCTGCGCCGCGGACGCAAAAGTCATCGGCGCGACGACGATAACGACGGTAAAAAGCACGCTTGTATCGCCGAAATGAAACCAAAATATCGCAAGCACGATCCAAACGATGGGCGGCGTCGAGAGAAGCACGGTAATTAGCGGGTTTAAAAAGGCTCGCAGGCTTTTGAAATACCCCGCCGCAAGCCCGCTGCAAATCCCCGCAAAAAGCGCGAGGAAGGTACCCACAAGCGCTCGCTTAAGCGATAAGGCTAGATCGTTTGCGGCGAAATTTTTTAAAATTTCGCACGCCTTAGAAAAAACCGCCGCAGGCTGGGGAAGAATAAGCGGCCCATAGGCCTCGCTCGCTACCTGCCAGACGGCTATGAAAAAGCACACCGCCCCTAGGCTCGCAAAGCCGCCCCACAGATAGTCTATGACGTAAAACGCGGGGTTTTGAGCTTTGCGAATTTTATCGATTTTTAGCATAGAAAAAATTCGTCCTTAGGCATCGCGCCGCCGAGGAGCTTAGGGTTAAATTCCATCAAAATTTCATAAAATTTCAAAAGCTCGTCCTTGATCTCGCTAGGCTTTTTGACGCATAAATTCGATGTATCAATGCTCATAAATATTGCAGGCGGCGGCGCGGGAAAGAAATTCGTCCCGATCGCCGCGGCGCTTTGTTTGTTTGCCTTTATCCACGCAAGCGCGTCTGTCAAATCGGCATTTAAAATTTCAAAATCCGCCTTTTTAGCGGCGTAAAAATCGGTATCGGCGATGATGCCCGCTTGCGGGATTATGGGCTTTACCGAAAACGCTTGCGCCCACATATCGCTTAAATTTGCCCCTCGTTGCACGGCGATGCCCGATACTTTGCCCTTTAAGATCATGGCGCTTGCTAGCGGCTCCACCGTGATCGCGACGTCGTAGTCCTTAGCCAAAAACAGCTGCGCGCTCTCTGCGGGGCTGGCGGTGTAGTCGATATTCAGCCCGCTAATGCCCTGCTTTTTCGCTATGGCTCGCACGATTATGTCTAGCATATCGTTTTTAAAAGGCATTACGATTTTTTTGCCCTTCAGCTGTGCAAATTCCGTTATCTTCTCGCCCTTGCTCATCACGAAATTTAGCCCCTCGGTGAGGATATTTACCATGCCGATCTTGCGCCCCTGATTTGCGAGGTTCACCCCCACGTTACTAGGACTCATCATGACCTTGTACTCGCCGCTTGCCACGCCCGCGCGTAGCTGATCGGGATCGCGCCAAAGCTCAAGCTTGGCATCGTATTTTTTGCCTATCTGCCCCTGCATGCACGCAACGCCGATGATGAGGCTAGGCATCGCGGGCGCGCCGTAGATAGTAAAGGCTTCCTTTGCAAAAAGAGGGCTAGCAAGCCCGCTAGCCGCCAACGCGGACGTAAGTTTTAAGAAATTTCTTCTTTGCATCTTTTCCTCTTTTCTTTCCTGCCAAATGGCAAGATTTTGATAATCGATGTGCAATTATATCAAAAACAGGAGTGATTCGGTTTGATTAAGCTCAATAGTCCCGCTTTAAATTTTAATGCGCTAAAATTTAAAACGCCCCGCAGCGATAAAATTTTATGCTAAAATGGAGAAAATTTCAATCCAAGGACATAAAATGAGAAGCGACATCATCAAAAAAGGCTATACGCGTGCGCCGCACAGAAGCCTGCTAAGAGCGACCGGGCTAAAAGACGAGGACTTTGAAAAACCCTTCATCGGCGTGGCAAACAGCTTCATCGAGATCATCCCGGGGCACTTTTTTCTCAACAAATACTCCGAAATTTTAAAAAACGAGATCCGCAAAAACGGCTGCGTGCCCTTTGAGTTTAACTGCATCGGTGTGGACGACGGCATCGCGATGGGGCACAGCGGGATGCTATATAGCTTGCCTAGCCGCGAGCTGATCGCAAACTCCATAGAAACGGTGATGAACGCGCACGCGCTAGACGCGCTCGTGTGCATGCCAAACTGCGATAAAATCGTACCAGGCATGCTTATGGGCGCGCTTCGCGTGAACGTGCCTACGGTTTTTGTTAGCGGCGGCCCGATGAAAAAGGGCTACACCAAAAAAGGCGAGCCGATCGACCTATCTACGGCGTTTGAGGCGGTGGGTAAATTTGAAACCAAAGAGATCAGCGCCGAGGAGCTAAAAGAGATCGAGTGCGCCGCCTGTCCGAGCGGAGGCAGCTGCTCGGGGATGTTTACGGCAAACTCGATGAATACGCTGTGCGAGGCGATGGGTGTCGCGCTAAAAGGCAACGGCACCGTGCCTGCGCTTACGCCTGAGCGCGAAGAGCTTATCAGGCAGGCTGGACGCCGCATCTGCGAGATAGCGCTAGATGAAAAATACAAAATCCGCAACGTCGTGAACGAAAAATCGATCCAAAACGCCCTAGTCGTCGATATGGCGATGGGCGGCAGCAGCAACACCGTGCTGCATATCCTGGCTATCGCGCGCGAAGCGGGGGTAAATTTACAGATCGCGGGACTCAACGAGATCAGCCGCAAGATCGCGCATATCGCCAAAATTAGCCCTAGCCTGCCAAACGTGCATATGGAGGACATCGACCGCGCGGGCGGCCTAAGCGCCGTGATAAATGAAATTTCACGCCGCGACAACGGGCTGCTGGGGCTAGACGCGCTAACGATAAGCGGCGAAAGCCTAGGCGAGCGCGTCGGAGCTAGCGCCATAAAAGACGAATCTGTTATCCGTAAGGTCGAAAACGCCTACTCGCAGGTCGGCGGGCTGGCGGTTTTGTTTGGAAATTTAGCCGAGCAGGGCTGCGTCATCAAGACCGCGGGCATCATCGGCGAGCGCAAATTTAGCGGCAAGGCGGTCTGCTTTAACAGCCAAGACGAGGCGATAGAGGGCATCTCAAGCGGCAAGGTAAACAAAGGCGACGTGGTCGTCATCCGCTACGAAGGGCCGCGCGGAGGCCCGGGCATGCAGGAGATGCTAAGCCCAACGAGCCTAATCATGGGGCGAGGGCTAGGTGCTGACGTCGCTCTCATCACGGACGGCAGATTTAGCGGCGCGACGAGGGGGCTAAGCGTCGGGCACGTGAGCCCCGAAGCTGCCGAGGGCGGTATGATCGGACTGCTGCAAGACGGCGACATCATCGACATCGACGTGGATACATACGCGATCAACGTGCGCCTAAGCGAAGAGCAGATCGCCGCGCGCAGGGCGAAATTTAAACCGATTGAAAAACCGCTGCCGTACCGCTGGCTGCGAATGTACCGCAAGCTGGTAACGAACGCTAGCAACGGAGCGATTTTGGAGGCGTAGAATTTAAAATCGGTAGGTATCGTAGTTTTAAAAATTTAAATAAGGAATGATTTTTTTGTCTGAGAGAAATTTTACCTATAAGGATTTAGAGCAAGTAGAGACTGAAATAGAAAATATACATGAGGCGCTTGCTAATGTCTATAATAATAAGTCATGTATTTGGAAAATTAGTAGAACTCTTGACAAATTAAAAAATTCAAATTTTTCTAGTACGGAAAAATATATAATAGCTATATTTAAATCTGAATATGCCAAGCGCATGAATAGAACCGATGAAGCCATCAATTTTCTACAAAAATTTATAAAACAAGATGATTTTAAAATTTTATCTGATACGACCCGCGGTCTTATTAATGAAATAGAACAATATTTGTTGGTTTTGAAGCAAGATAATATTTACTCAGCCAGTAGAACTGCATTTAGAACCACTATCATAAGGTATATTAAATCGATTAAAATATTAAAAGAAGAGAAAGAAATTATCGAAAGGTACATAAAAAGTAGAAATATAAAGGAACAAAAAAATCTGAATTATGAATTTTTTGAAAAAGAGAATGTATTGTATGCTGTTTATAACAATCTTAGCAATATACTTGAAGATGTAAGCATTATGCAATCATATATAAGACATATGAAAAATTCTATGTATTTTAATTTTCTTAATTTGTTTTCTATTGCTACGAGACATACAGTTTTATTATTTTGGATGGTTGTTTTTATTGGAGGGGTATTTTGTTTGCCTTACTTTTTTAAAATTGGAATACCACCGCAGATTAATGTTAATGAAATAATTCCGTTATTGCTTTTTATTGGTATTTTAGGATTAGCGTATGTTGTTACGGTAGGTTTACTTTCTTTTATAGGTAGCTATTTTATTTTTAATGTCAAAACTAATGAAAAATGGATAAATAGATATTTTATAATTACACAAATTTACTTATTTGCAATTCTTACTATTCCATTTCTATATGAAATTAAATTTTTTAGTAAATATTTAAATCTTATACTTAATAATTTCGGCACTATTCTAGTTGTTTATTTTATAGCATCTATATCATATTTTATTTTATCTATGTTTAAAACCGGAAAATTTAAAGATGATGTAAATTTATTTATATTTTTACATCCTCTTTTTGACTTTCTTCTCATAGTAATAGTTTATTTTGGATATAAAGATATAGTACTACCAGTATTTTTGTGTTTTTTTCTAATTATTCTTGTTACTAGAATAGCTGCTTTTTCAAAATACTTTGATTATAAAACAGTTTTTTGGCTTTCTTTCTTTATTGGGTTAGGTCCAATTTATCTTTTAAGTCCCGATTTTGTAAGAATGATCAAGCTTGCGAACTATAAAGCCAATTTCATAGTAAAAAATGAATTTATCGAAAGCGAGAAATTGGATAAAATCCCGCTATGTTTTCAAGACTATAATGATACTTGCAAAAATTTAAAATTAAGTGATGATAATAAAACAGCAATAAATAGCCTCATAGTAAAGGTCAAATTTGATGAGCAATATTTTTTTAAAGCCCAAGTACCAAAAGATGAATTTAATATAACAAAAGAGCGCGTCATACGCTATCAAGATGAAAATTTGACTGATATTTCACAGAAAATGTTTAAAATTTTTAAAGTAAAAGAATGCAAGTATAACTCTACTGCTTCTTGCTATATCCATAATGACAAGGAGGGTAACATAACCATAAAGCATTATCATAAAGATATGGAAAATATTATACAAGATGAAAATGGTAAATATTTTATAGAGTTTCCGGTAAGAAAAGAAAATATATTAAATTGAGCGTTATCTTGCCTAAAACAAGGTACATTATCCAAATTTATAGTGATTTGGCTACAAAATTTCTGAAATAATCTAACAGCTATCTTAAATGTATGGACGCTTTAAATTTTACGATAAACACAAAATGAGCAGATCCGCAGATTTTTCAAACCGCGCAAAGCGGAGGATTTGTCTTACGCGGCTAAATTTAAATTTTAAAACCTACAAATCCCTCGGATCGGCGATCTTGCCTGCGACGGCGCTAGCTGCAGCTACGGCTGAGTTTGCCAGATATACTTCGCTCGTTCTATCGCCCATGCGACCGACGAAATTTCGATTAGTCGTGCTTACGCAGCGCTCGCCCACGCCCAAAATCCCCATATATCCGCCCAGGCACGCGCCGCAGGTCGGGTTGCTCACGACCGCACCCGCTTCGACGAAAATATCCCACAGTCCCTCTTTTTGCGCGGCCAGAGCGATCTTTTGCGTCGCAGGCGTGATGATGAGGCGGGTTTTGCGCGCGACCTTGCGACCTTTTAAAATTTGCGCCGCGATCCGTAGATCGGAGAGCCTGCCGTTGGTGCAGCTGCCGATAAAGACCTGATCGACGGCGATGTCATCGCGCACCGCCTCGCGCACGCTCTTGCCATTGCTAGGCAGAAACGGATACGCAATCACCGGATCAAGCTTGCTCACGTCAATCTCTAAAATTTGCTCATAGTTCGCGCCCTCGTCGGAGTAGTGGAATTTCGGCTCGGCGCGCAAATTTTTATCCGCCAAAAATTTCTTCGTGATCTCATCGACCGCGACTATGCCACTCTTGCCGCCCGCTTCGATCGCCATATTGCAAAGCGAAAATCTGCTATCCATATCCAGGTGCTTAAGCGCGTCGCCGCAGAACTCCAGCGCCTTATAGCGCGCGCCGTCCACGCCGATGAGGCGGATCACTTCTAAAATCAGATCCTTGCCATAGATGTGCGGCGCGGGCTTGCCGTGAAAAATTACTTTGATCGTAGGCGGCACTTTAAACCAATTCTTGCCCGTTATCATCGCAAAAGCAAGATCGGTGCTGCCCATACCGGTCGCAAAAGCCCCTAGCGCGCCGTGGGTACAGGTGTGACTGTCCGCGCCGATGATGACATCGCCGGGCACTACGAGTCCTTTTTCAGGCATCAGCGCGTGCTCGATACCCATATCCTTTTCGTCGAAATAATTTTTCAAATCGTGCTTATAAGCAAACTCGCGTGAAATTTTAGCTTGGTTTGCGCTTAAAATATCCTTTGTGGGGATGTAGTGATCCATCACGATCGCAAAGCCGTCCGGGTTGGCGAGCTTTTTCGCGCCGCTAAGCTCGAACTGCTTGATCGAAATCGGCGTCGTGATGTCGTTGCCGATGACCATATCGATGGCGCTTTCGATGATTTGTCCTGCAAAAACCGCCTCGCCCACGTGCTCGCTAAAAATTTTCTCCGTGATCGTTTGCTTCATAAAATCTCCTTCGTGTCGGTTAAATTTGCGCGATTTTAGCTAAAAAATCATAAATTTTTGCAATTTTATGTATAATTGAGCCGCAAGGAGCGAGATGATGGAAATTTTAGATATTTTTGCAAACCGCAGAAGCGTAAGAAAATATGCGGATGCGCTGCTTGAGAACGAGGCGCTGGATAAAATTTTAAAAGCGGGCCTGCTTGCGCCCTCAGGTCGCGCGCTGCGTCCGTGGGAGTTCATCCTCGTGCGCGACAAACGGATGCTTGAGCGGCTAAGCGCATGCCGCACAGGCGGAGCAGATATGCTAAAACAGGCCACAACCGCGATCGTAGTGATCGCAGATACGCAGAAGCAGGACGTCTGGATCGAGGACTGCTCGGTAGCGCTAGGTTACATGCACCTTGCCGCAAGCGCGCTAAATCTCGGCAGCTGTTGGGTGCAGGTAAGGCTGCGTGCCGCTGCGGACGGACGCAGCAGCGAGGAGTTTTTGCGCGAGGCGCTGGGCTTTCCGCTAAATTTCAAAGTAGAAGCGATACTGGCCCTCGGCGTACCGCAACAGCGCCCGAGCCCGCACGATCTGCAAAAGCTAAATTTAGCCAAAATCCATAAAGAGAAATTTTAACGCGTATGAAGTACCAAAGCTTAATTCAAATTTGCGAGTATCTGCAAAGCAAAAAATTTATCTCGCACATAAAGCGCACGGGCGATAATCTTTTTAAAATTTGCTTCGACGGCGACGAGACGCTGTTTTTCGACATGGACAAAACGAGCTCCAATATCCACAAAAACGCCGCCTTCGTGGAGAGCAAAACCTACAAGGCACCCTTTGACGTGGTACTCGCCAAGCGCTTTGTGAAAAGTAAAATTTTAAAGATCGCCGTGCCGCAAAATAATAGAATTTTATCTCTTCGTGCCGAGCTTAGCGCGGGCTATAAAAGGCTCGTCTCGGAGATCCATTTCGAATTTACCGGGCGCTTTACGAACGTCATTATCACGGATGAGGCGGGGGTTATTTTGGAGGCGCTGCGCCACTTCGATAACGATTTTAGAAGCATTCGCGTCGGCAAAAAGCTGATCCCGCTGCCTCCGCGCGAGATAAAAGAGCAAAAGGCGGCGCGCATAGAGGATTTTAGCGCCTTTTTTGAAGCGGAATTTAAAAGCTTAAACGAGCGCAAGATCACCTCGCTAAGAAACGTAAAGCTCGCTCGCATCGAGAAAAAAACGGAGGCTTTAAGCCAGAGCCTAAAGGAGCTTCCAAGCGCGGCCGAGCTTTTGAGACAGGCCGAGCTTTTTAGCCTGCGCGCCGATCTGCTGAAAGAAAATTTATACAAAATCAAAGACTACGAAAGGCACATTTCGCTCATTTCGCGCACCGGCGAGCGGGTGGAGTTTGATATACAAGATCCGCCTAAAATCGCGCTCTCGCAGCTGTACGCCGAAGCAAAAAGGCTGCGAAACAAAAGCGCAAATTTGCATCTGGAGGAGCAAAATCTAAAAAGCAAGCTGGAATTTTACGAAAGCCTGTGCGAGCTGATCCAAAACGCGCAAAGCGAGCAGGAGCTTGAAATTTTGCTTCCGCGCAAACGTATCGTGCAGGAGCGGCGCAAGGAGGGCGAGGGCGAACAGGACGTGCAGAACTTCTATCTGGGCGATTTTAAAATCAGCGTCGGCAAAAACGAGCGCGGTAACATCCGCCTGCTTAAAAACAGCGGCAAGGAGGACTTTTGGTTTCATCTCAAAGACATTCCTAGCGCGCACGTAATCGTAAAGACGAACAAGCAGAACCTAAGCGAGGAGGCGGTGCAGATGGCCGCTAAAATTTGCGTAAATTTCAGCGTCAAAGAGAGCGGAAAATATCTCGTCGATTACACCAAGCGCCGAAACGTAAAGATCAACGAAGGCGCCTTCGTAAACTACATAAATTTCAAAACGATCAGCGTTTTAAAGCCGCAATAAGCGAGCTTGATGTATAATTCACAAAACAAATTTTAAGGAAATTTTATGAAGCAAAGAATCATCACGGCAGGAATTTTACTCGCCGTATTTTTAGCTCTAATTCTAATAAACGCCAGGTGGCTAAATTTCGCCGTATTTGCGCTGATACTTGTATTTGCGTTTTACGAAAGCCTGAAGCTTTGGATGCTGGAGGATGAGGGCAAGAAGTGGCTGGCACTCGCGCTTGCATTTTTCGCGCTGCTGCCGTTTACGCAGACCGATGAGCCCTTCGTCTCGGCGCTCAAAGTTAGCATCCTAGCGATCCTATGCGTCGCTTCGATCGTGGCCTTTACCAAGGGCCCTAGCCTAAAGATCGCGCTTCCTTTCATCTACCCCATTACGCCGATCTTTTTGATGTGGGCAGTTTATGATGATTTGGGGGTCTTTCACTTCGTTTGGCTGATTTTTATCGTCGTTGCAAGCGACAGCGGCGCGTATTTTATCGGCAGAGCTTTCGGTAAAACTCCGCTAAGCGCTAGCTCGCCGAATAAAACCGTAGAGGGCGTACTGGGCGGTCTTGCGCTTGCGCTCATAGTAAGCTTCCTTTATGCGCGTATCTTTACCAATCTGCCGTCGCTTGAAATTTTAAGCAAAACCATCGTGATTGTCATCTTTAGCGTGCTGGGCGATCTTTTTGAAAGCTATCTAAAGCGCGCGGCGGGTCTTAAAGATAGCGGCGCGCTCTTTCCTGGACACGGCGGGATCTTAGACCGCATCGACGGCTATATGTTCGGCGCGATCGCGATGGCGATAGTCTATTCATGGTAGTTTTAGGCTCTACGGGCTCTATCGGCACAAACACTCTAGACGTAGCCGCGCGCAGCGGCAGTATGATCGAAGCACTTAGCTGCGGGCGTAATATTAAGCTTCTGAACGAACAGATCGCAAAATTTCACCCAAAGCTCGTCTGTATCGCGGATGCGCAGCAGAAAAGCGAAGTAGATCACGAGCGCGTATTTTGCGGCGCGGATGGAATTTTGCAGATGCTTGCGGAGTGCAAAAGCACGACCGTGGTAAACGCTCTCGTAGGCTTTGCGGGCATGATGCCCAGCCTAAAAACCCAAGAGCTCGGCAAAAGGCTCTGTCTAGCCAACAAAGAAAGCCTGGTCGTCGGCGGGAAATTTCTGCAAATGGATAAAATTTACCCGATCGACAGCGAGCATTTTGGACTGAAATTTTTGCTTAGCAATGCCAAAATCCCCGTTTCGCGCCTAATCATCACGGCTAGCGGCGGCGCGTTTTACGACGTGCCGCTAACGCAGCTCGGTTCGCTTACTCCGCAAAACGCCCTCAAGCACCCCAACTGGAAGATGGGCGCGAAGATCACGATCGACAGCGCCACGATGGCGAATAAGCTCTTTGAGGTGATCGAGGCGTTTTGGCTCTACGGCATGCGCGAGATCGATGCACTTATCGAGCGCACCTCGCAGATCCACGCGCTGGTCGAATTCGCAGACGGCTCTACGACGGCGCATATTAGCAGAGCCGATATGCGCCTAGCCATCGCGCACGCGATGTTTAGTGGCGACGTACGGGAGCAGATCACTGCACCCGTGGATCTGTGCGCCCTGCGACCGATAGAATTTAAACCGATCGACGAGATGAAATTTCAAATTTTTACCCTCAAAGACGCGCTGTTAGCAAACCCCGATCTCGGCGTCGTCATCAATGCCGCAAACGAAGCGGGCGTAAATGCGTTTTTGCAGCAGCAGTGCCGCTTCACCGACATTGCGCGCGTGGTGCTAAAGTGCGCGGAGAAATTTAACTCGCCTAGCGTAACGGACGCGGAAGCGCTTGTAGCGGTGGATGCGAGCGTGCGAGCGTATGCAAACGAACTGCTGAAATAAGTTTTTTTAATCACGGAATTTATGCTGCAATTTGAGCTTGGCGGCAAATTTCACTGCGCGCGGCTCGCGCAAGGAGCCGTAAAATTTGCGACATCCAAGCGGCATATGCCGTATCGGGCGCAGATTTACGCTGTGCCGCAAGGTTGCGCCATTAAATTTAATAATTAGAGGTTGGGCGTGGATATTAAAACCGTAATAGATTTAGAAAAGCAGCGCAAACGGCTTAAGAAAAGTCGCAAGTTTTGGAAAATTTTAAGTTATCTCGTAGCGTTCGTGGTTTTCGGCCCGATGCTTGCGCTCGCATTGATAATCATCTTTCTCGATTTTCCCAAACTCGATCTCGGCGTAGAAAGTTTATCCTTTTTAGTCGCGTCTATTTTAGCAATAATCAGTACGAGAGATGAATTTTACGAGTGGATTTTCGAGCGCAAAACCGAGCGATTTTTGATGCGCTACAAAGAGCTTTATCTCAAGCCTTATATCGAAAGTCTGGGCTTTTCGTATAAAATGGGCGCGCTTTTTCAGGAAAAAGAGGTGAGGCAGAGCGAGATATTTGACGGATTTGATAGATTTCGCGCGGATGATCTGGTTTGCGCGAACGTGGACGGCGTGGATTTTATGTTTTGCGACATAAGGCTGGAAAAGGACATCGGTGCGGGAATTCCATTTATTTTTAAAAATAATTACGCCACATTTTTCGAAGGACCCTTTTTCGTGGCAAATTTTAATAAAAAAATCTGCTCCGACGTTTTTGTTTTCTCGGACGCGGCGGCGCCCGCAGGCATAGATTTACCGCCTTCAGGGCTGCCGCGCAAGCTATGGGGCGACCGCAAAATCCCGATAGATAATGCGGATTTCAATGCAAATTTCTCGGTTTACGCAAGCGATACGGTGGCGGCTATGTATGTCCTGACGCCCGCGCTGATGGAGAAAATTTTATCTCTTAAACAGCTCGTGAAATCGGATATCTCGCTGAGTTTCAAGCAAAATAAAATTTATATCGCGATAGCTCGCGGCGCCGATAGTTTCGAGCCGAGCTTGGATCAGCCGATACTCAATGCCCGCATCGCAAAGGATATCAAGGCGGATCTGGACGCGATGCTGCAAATCGTAAAAATTCTAAAGTTGAATGAAAAAATTTGGATGTCTTAGCCAGGCACAAGGCAGAGAGGGCAAGCGAGCAAAATAAGACAGGGCAAGGCAAGGCGAGTAGATGAAACGAGGCGGGGTGAAGCAAAGCGACTAGATAAAACAAAGCGGGGCAGAATAGGCTGGGGCAAAACACGCGAGTGCTGCGCGAGCGCGATAAAATTTCACGCGGAGCTTTGGCATGATGGTGAAATTTCGCGTAGAATTTCGACGGCGTTTTACGTCGCGGCGAAATCTTGTATAGAATTTCGGCGGAATTTTACGAAAAATTAAAATTTGCTTGCTATTGAGAGATTTTTTTGATATACTGCCATTTCTTTTTGGCCCCGTAACTCAGTTGGTAGAGTGTCACCTTGACATGGTGGAAGTCGTTGGTTCGAGTCCAATCGGGACCACCATTTAAGCTATTTTTAAGTTTCAATCGGGACTTAAGTTGTTCAAATTTTAATCACTTCATTTTCGCGCGCACCATCTGTCTTAAATTTAGTTATTCCGACCCCCTTCATTTTTATTTTAGATATAATTTTTCCCGAAATACTATGAGATCGATTGGTCGATGGATGAGGTAAATTTTATTCGGTAACCGATTAAATTTAGAAAGGAGTATCGGCGCTATATGGGACAGTATGTTATAAAAACATTAGATTACTGCACAGAAAAGGGGCTGCGGCTACAATGGGAAAAGGACTTCGCGATCTCCGTTAATGCTCCAGGAAACGAAGTTACTATAAGGGCGAATAAAAGCGGACTTATATCTCTTGCCAGGCATTTGCTTACTTTAGCGCAAGATTCCGTGCCGAAACATTCGCATATACATCTGGATGAGTATAATTCGCTTGAGAATGGCTCGGCGGAACTTATATTGGAGAAAATATGAACACAAACAGCATCAATGTAGATGGAAAAGAGCTATTATACCCCGCAATCAAAGGGGATGGGATTATATTTGACGGCGCTCGATGAATAACGGTATAGTGCGCAAAAAGGAGAATAAATCAGTGCTACCGAATAAAATTTATATAAAAGACGATCCTCTAACTATCGATGACGAACTTATGGGGCATGAGTATCATAAATTAGATATTAAAATTCTAGAGAACAAAAAGCTTGTGGTATTGGGTTTTACTACGAATTTGGCTATGTATTATTTCGCAAAAAACATTTTAACATCATCGTATAATGAAAGGGTCTCATACCTAGAGTTTTTCCCTTATGAATATTGGGTGGGAGGAGCGCGATTTGCAAAAAATAGCGCTCAACTATGTATAGATATAAAGGAATTTATTAAAATAGACGAAGTGGAGTGCTGCATAGCGGACGATATGGACAGGTATAAATTTAAATTGGATTTTAAAACATTCTACCAAAGCGTTACATTTTATTTCCCTAGTACGAAGGACTACATAAATTTCGCTAAATACCTGCTAAGCATGAGTATCTACAATAGAAAAAATAGGGTAAAATTTTATAGCGAAGATTATACGTTGATTTTGCAATATTGCAGGTTTGTTATATGAGGAATTTAAAACGATCAAGAATAGAAATTTATCTCCATAAAGCCCAAATTTAAGTTAAGGATTGGACGGTATGGCGCAAAACACGATGAATGAAGCAGATCGTAACGAAAAGGAGCAGCAAAATGTCAGATAGAATCGGCTCCTGTTGTATCGGCATGATGGCAACTATCTCAAAAAAGCCATAGGAATAAAAAATGAGCACTAGGATAGGTTTAATACTTTTGGGCGCATTTTTTGTATTTGAAAGCATTCTTGGCTGCTTTAGCGGAAAGATGTATTTTAAATACGGGGGCTGGAGCGCAGTTGAACCGGTCTATATTATCAAGATTTTTATCATCGGCTTATTGTTTGTTTCTGCAGGAATTTTCATAAACAAAAAAATAGGTAGAGTGATTAATGCCTTGATAGGTTTAAGCCTTTTAATAATATCTATAGAAATTTTTACAACGCAAGATCCCGCAGGAATACAAAGTAAAATCGGATATCCTTTTCTTATCTCGGGATTTTTGGTTTTACTTATTAGTATCTCGTTTTTTTACCTCGCCTTCCATTCTGAGAAGAGCATAAAAAGATATCCGCAATATATGTGGTGTGCAGACTGCGGCAAATTTTACCGATACGAGGACATCAAAGATACCGATCAAATTTGCCCGGACTGCGGCAAAAAACTTACGGAGTATAATGACGGCGACTACCGGAAAAGAAACGCCTCTGAGCAAAGCGCTAAAACTCCGAAGATCAAAAAGCGTAAATTTAAAAAGCGATGAAATTCGATTTGTTATACGAGGAATATATAAAATGCTAAATAGAATTTTTGCATTAATCGGCTTTTTTGCTTTTTTCGCATGGGGGCTGACGGCCGCTTTATTGGGAAAAGTCGATATAAAGCCAGGCTTTATGGCATCGGTAAAATTTAATAGCGCGTATCTGCGTATCATCATAGGAATTGTATGCTTTGCAGCGTGCGCTTTCTTTGCGTATCTCGCATTTCGCCCCGAAAAAAGCGTAAAGTATTATCCTAAATTTATGCGCTGCAAAGGGTGTTTTAAATTTTATAATTTCTCGGACGTTAAAGATAGGAGCGTTTGCCCTAAGTGCGGAGGCGAGCTGCAAGATTATGCCGAGATAGAAAAGTGGAATCAAGCAGAAAAGAATAAAAAGCTTGAAAGATATTATAAATTTGAAAAAGAGTGGTTAAAGACGATAAAAAAGCAAGGAAGTGAGAAATAAAATGATAAATTACAAAAATATCGGTTCTATTTATGAGCTTAACTCTTTACCTAAAAGCAGCTCGGATATATATTTGCTTATCGGATCGCACTTTATGGATAAGATAGATATCTTTAGCAATATCGCAACGGATTTTCTTATAGGCGTCAAGTGGATATTCTTCTACGCAGAGAAAGCGTCGCAATTAGAAGATATCTTTGATAGTTTTATAGAGCGGCACGATTTATTGGATATCGTTACATTGTCATACGGAATCGATGAAAAAACAGAGCTTGTAAATCTATTTTTATCTAAGATAACTCCAACAACTATGGGCGTATCAATATTGGATGAGAAAAATGCTGCCGAAAACGAGCTACTGTGCGAAATTCTAAAAGCCATAAATAATAAAAATGGCGATAAAATTTAAAATGAGGTGAAATATGCAGCAAAATGAAGAATTGTATTATTTAATAGCTGGATTTCTATACGATTGGTGCGATATAGAGTTGTTTTGCGATGAATTTTATAAGATGTATGATTTGGAATCGCAATATTGCGCAACCAATAAAGCGGAAGAGCAGGCATTAAAAGAATTGGATATGATGACGGGTAGATTTTCTGAGTTTGATGAAGATTTTAAAAAGGCTCCTAACGTATTTTTTAAAGAAGGCGAGATAAGGCAAAAGGCAGAAGAAATTTTTCGATTATTTTCTAATATCAAAATTTCAAAAGAGGAATTTTTTAGATTTTTGAAAGAGCAGAGAGGGCTAGATTTTCCGATTGGCGTTGATTTAGGCGAAGGCTATGTAATGTGCCCGAATTGCTCCAATGCAATGAAAGTAGATGGGCGCCAAAGCGTGATTACATGCGATAATAAATATTGCATCGCTAAGTTTATCAATACTTTAGCGAAATTAACGCTTGCAAAGATCGAGAGTGCGAAATACAATAGCCAAGAAGCCGATTAAAAGGCTCAAGCGGACAAATCTTTGCTAAACCATAGAAAGGAGCACAATGCTAAGCGGAAAGGAAATTTACGAGAATTTTTTGTTAAGATTTTCGGATAACGAACGCGATATTATGAAAAATTTGGCGAGAAATATATATGAACTAAATAAAAGAGAGTTTATCATTGAGTTTGATGAAAATAATATATACAAAGTCAGATTTTATGACGATTTTGAAGGATGCTGCGATCCAGGTCTCGAAGAAGGAGAAGAGGGATGGGATGAGCTATTTTTTGGATTTGAATTTGTAGTTTTAGAGGTTTTATCGACGCGAGCTACAAAATTTAAAAAAGGCGACTACATCGAAATCAACTACAAAAACTATCCCAAAATATTTGATATGGATAGGAATTTGATTTAGATATGATGATTTAATAGAATTATGGAGAAAATAGATGCTTATTTTAGTAGGGCAGGAATTCCGCGTAAAAAGTATAGCTCAAGATGTCATAAAAGAATGGGATAAATACGATTTGGGCTAGAACGATAGAATATTCAAATTAAATTAGGTAGTAAAAAACAAAAAATAGGATTTTAATATGATAGAAAATGAATTTGAATTTTTAATTGCCTCCGTGCCGGATAGAGAAAAAGTAGTAGCCGAGATTTGGCATATGGACAGAGAGCCTTTAATACAGATCAACCATGAAACAAATAAGCTTTTAGTCGCTGCTACCGAGACTCGGCATAATATCAATTTTTACGAGCTTATATGGGCGCTATATGCTGGGGGATTATGGCTAAAAGATGGAAATCAAACACCGAATTTTGCGGAGCAGTTTGAGAAATTTTCAAAAAGAAACGGAAGATGCTCGAAAAATATCTTTAAATTTACAAGATATGAGAATAAAGTGAGTATAGAACATAAAGGCAATCTAATAGCGCATGTCATAAAAGATGGCGACGCCCTATCGGTAGGTTTGTTAAATTTTGGATTTGAATTAAAAGACTGCGTAGAGCTCGAAAATTTCGTATGGGCTTTGCAAAATTCCAAAAAGCTGCTAGATGGCGCAGTTGTCTAAGTATCGCGGTAAAAACATATATGAGGGAAAACAAATGACCGATTATTTCGTAAGAAAAGAAAGCGCAATAAAATTAAATAAGCTTTTGGGGTTAGATTCGACAGGAGATGAGCAAGATTGGGAGCTAGAATTAGCAGACATCGGCAAAATTACGTCAATGATAAATCTACTAGAAAACAAGATATTAAATTTCCGCGACAAGATTGCTCTGTCGCATTTAATTGTCGCTTCGTTTGAGAAAGAGGATGAAGAGCTAGGCACGGTAGACGGGGATAGAATTAAAATATTTGCCGACTTTCTGGACGATAACTTGCAAATCAAAAATATCATACGAGAATACTGGGTAGTTGCGTATGGGAATTTGAGTAGAAATTTAGCCTATTTGATATTTGGGGATTAATAAAGGTATTAAATTTGTGAAATTATAAATATAAAATTAAGTATAAAGAAAGATGGCTAAAATTTTGTTGAGATCGTCGATATAGATAGAAATAAAGGATTAAATAATGCAGCCCAAAATTAGAAATTTATGCGTATCGCTGGAAAATAAAATTTTAAATTTACGTTCTCTTGATCCCGAGCACGTATGCTACTGTATAGCAACATGGTTTATGGAAAATAAAATTTTGTTTCTTATGAAAGAATACAACGGTTGCGGCTTGGACGAACTTTTAAAGTTAAATTTTAAAGATTATCCGACCGAGCTATCGATTTACGGCGACGGAAAAGCAAAGGATCTCTTTGGCGCAAAGATCATCAAATCGGACAAATACCGCTTGATCAACAAAATTAGAGTGCTGAAAGATCAAAAGAGCTTAAGACTGGTCTACGAGGAATTAAACTCGGTTATATTCGATAGCTTGTAGTTAGCGTAGATTTGGACTTGGCGTGCGAATGTCCGCAATGGTCGCCTAGCGATTATAGAGTTATGTTAAACGAAGCGACGGACGAAATCGTTTTTGCCTGCATAAATTGCGGTAAGAAATTTTATCCACATACTCTTACCGAGTGCCAAATAAATTGTAATCTTGCTATTCCTAAACGCGAATATTTTATCAATTAACTATTTCAATCATTTCTTTTTATAACCAATTTTGGTAGCCAAGAAAGAAGCGGGCGGCAAGGGCTCAAATTATTTAACCCAGTTTAATTTAACCCGCTCCGGCGCATTAAATTCCACGATCGATTTTAGCTAAGGCGCCCGGGCATTGCCAAGTCCGAGCGCCGTTAAATTTCAAATTTAAAACTGCCCGAAAAGGTCGTTCAGCGCCTCGCTGATGCTAGGATGCGTAAAAATTTGGTTTTTGAAAAAGTCCGCCTTCGCGCCCAGCGCCATGGCGATCGCCAGCTCATTAACGATCTCGTGCGCGTTTACGCAGTGAAGCGCCGCGCCTAAAATTTCGCCGCTAGCCGCGTCCACGACCGCCTTCATCATTCCCTCGTCGTGCGCTACGACCTTGGCGCCCGGCACCGCCGCCATCGAAAGCTTTAGCACCTTGATCTCGCGCCCACTCTCTCTTGCCTGCCTCTCGCTAAGGCCGATGTGAGCTAGCGGCGTGCGGGTAAACAGCACGCTTGCATGCGGTGCGCGGTTTTTCGTAGTGCGCGCGCCGTCTCCGAAAAGCGCGCTAAAAATGATCCTAAAATCATCTAGGCTCG
>NZ_CALLWC010000050.1 GCF_938015785.1 uncultured Campylobacter sp.
ATACCAAAATTTAAAGAATCAAAAGAACAAGATAAATTTTAACTCGCAAGGAGAACGCAACGAAAGTGGGTATTGAGTTGCTGGGCATTGCTTGCTAGAGCTGAAGTTAAAATTCTTTCTTTTATTATCCACTGCTTTAAATTTAGACTCTAATCTATAAAATTTCGGCGTGCCGCACGGTGCAGCTTAAAAATATCTGCGCGTCGCATGACACGACTCAAAAGTCTGCGCCGACGCTCGCGATCTTTGCTTTAAACCTGCCAAAGAGCGCGAGCGGCAGCCGAAATTAAAATTTGCCTTTAAATTTAAAGCCTTTAAACCTGCGCAAGGGCGCAAGAGCCGCAAGGACGTGCTGGGCATTGCACTTTACGGGCAGCATTTTCATAAATCTAAAAGCGGCAAGCGGCGCAAGCCCTACTCGAATTCTATCTTTTTTAGATAATCGTATAAATTTAGCACCGCGATAAATAGCGTTAAAATCGCGGGCCCCAAGATCACGCCCCAGAACCCAAACGTGCTGATGCCCGAAAGCATCGAGAAGAAAATCAGCATCTCGTTAATGTTTGCGGGGTTTTCGACTAGGCGCGAGTTGATAAATTTTATCACGAGCGGCTTTACGAAGCTGTCCGCGAGCGTCGAGATCAGTATCACGCAATACGCCATTATCACGATCGCGCCCGAGGTACTACCCCCCGCTAGCACATATAGCGCTGTGGGCACGTAGATGAGTGCGCCGCCGACTGCGGGGATGAGCGAGCAGAAGGCGAAAAGCACCCCCATCAGCAGCGCGTCAAAGCCGAAGATCCCCGCGATTATCGAAAATAAAAAGCCCTGCAATACGGCGTTGAAGATGGTCGAGTAAAACACGACGCTCATCGTATTTGCCGTCTCGGAAAAGATATAATCGATCTGCACGGGCTCGACGGGTAGAATTTTTTTGAAAAAGCGCTTGAAGCTCTCGCCGTAGAGGTAGGCAAAAAAGCAAAATACGATGATAAGCACCATATCGACGATAAATTTCGCGCTGGATTTCCCGACGACCGAGAGGTAGGAGATGATCTGCTTCGCTAATCCCGCGACGTCTAGGTTTGCTAAAAACGAGCGGAACTGCGTATTAAATTTTTCAAAAGGCCCGGGCAACCTGATGTCTAGGCCCTGAACGTAGCTAAGCGCGTCGTTTAGGCGTGCCATATCGAAGCTCGCGGCGTTTTTGGCGATCTCGATCACTGCATAGATGAAAGGCACGAAAAAAAGTGCGCATAGCAAAAACAAGCTAAGCACCGAGGCTAGCGTGCGCCTGCCGCGGCACAGCTTGGTTACTTTAGCGTGCAGACCCGAGGTCGCCACCGCCATCAGCACGCCGATTGCGATCACCATCAAAAACGGCGAAAATAGATAGATCACGCAGCAAAACATCAGCAAGGTTGCGCCAATAAAAAATATCTTGTTCGTTTTCGCGCGCCCGCTAGCCTTAGCAAGACCTGATTTCATACCCACAGCAGCTCCCGAAGCGGCAGCAGCGCCTAGCGCGGAAGCATTAGCCGAGAAGGTTTCATTGGCTTCGGCAGCGTCGTTAAGCGCGGCCGCACCGGTAGATGAGACTTCGTCGGTTTCGATCCGGCTTTTGCTTTTATTTTCGGCGGCGGTTTTGTTTTTGTTTTTGACGGTTGCTTTGGCTTCAGCGGCGGCTTCGATTTTGCCCTCAGCATTATTTACGGTCTGATTTTCAGTAAAATTTTGCGCCTCGCCTTTGGCGTTATCCTCGGCGTTATTTTGGGCTATCTTTTCAGCCAGGTTTTTATTGCGGCTTGCGGCGTTGTCTTTTGGCGTCGGCAAATTTTATCCTTTTGAAATTTGATGACGTATTTTATAAATTTTTTTATCAGATTTCGATTAAATTTTAAAATTTCATAAAATTTACGAGCGGTGTTCTCACGCGTTTTCACATACGGCACGCGACGATACAACGGATATGTTTATTGAAATTTCGAAGTAAAATTTAAAAGACTAAAGGCGGCGAGCTAGCGACAAAGCGCATACTCAAGCACTCGCCGAGCAAAACAACCCTCGGGCGACGCGTTGGCACACACATTACGAGTTGGCAGCCGTAAAACCTGTTTAAATGGAGACCAGCCCATAAAATAATATTTGAACGCCCACTGGATCCGATTAAATTTTAAATCCGAGATCACCCCTCAAACAGATTTCTCTCCGTGACCTTTAGCACGCGACCGAACGCCTCGCGCGCCTTATCGGTTGCGATGCGGCCTTTGGCGGTCTTTTCGATGTAGCCGTTGGCGAGCAGATAGGGCTCGATGACGTCCTCGATCGTGCCCTCATCCTCACTAAGCGCCGCCGCGATCGTGCTAAGCCCCAAGGCACGGCGCTTAGCGTCAAATAAAATTTCTAAATATTTTATATCCATCTCGTCAAAGCCCTGCTCGTCCACGCCCAGTGCCTCGAGCCCTTCGCGCGCGCGATCGTGCGAGATAGCGGCCTCGTCGCGCACCTCGGCAAAATCGCGTATGCGGCGCAGCAGCCTTAGCGCTATACGCGGAGTGCCGCGAGAGCGACGCGCGATCTCGGCGCTGGCGTCGGCTGCGCTTTCTTTTCCGAGTTTAACCGAAGCGATCTGCACTATCCGCGCAAGCTCGGCGTGCGTGTAAAACTGCAAGCGAAACTGCATGCCGAAGCGATCCCGCAGCGGCGCCGAGATCATGCCTGCGCGCGTCGTGGCGCCGATGAGCGTGAAGTGCGGAATGTCGATCTTGATGGTCTGCGCGGCGGGGCCCGAACCGATGATGATGTCGAGGCGGAAGTCCTCCATTGCCGAATACAGCACCTCCTCGATCGCGGGGCTTAGGCGGTGGATCTCGTCGATGAAAAGCACGTCGCCGCTTTGCAGGTTCGTCAAAATCGCCGCCAGATCGCCCGCCTTTTCGATCATCGGCGCGGCGGTGACCTTGATAGCGGCGCCCATCTGAGCGGCGATGATGTGCGCTAGCGTGGTTTTACCGAGCCCCGGCGGCCCGTAGAAAAGTACGTGATCGAGCACGTCGGCGCGCTTTTTCGCCGCGGCGATCGCGATAGCAAGGTTTGATTTGATCTTCTCCTGCCCCACGTAATCCTCGAAGCTCGACGGGCGCAGCGAGCTCTCCACGCTCTCATCGAGCTGCATCTTTTCGATCTCTACAATTCTGTCCATAATCTCTCTTTAATCGTTTTTAAAATTTTAGCAAGTGTAGCGAAAAATGGCTAAATTTTGACAATTTTAAAGGGGCGGATCTTTGCTAGCGGAATAAAATTTGCCGCGCGGAATTTTACGGTACGCGCTTAGAGCTGGGGCTAAAAAGCAGAGCACCCGTCGCGAAAGACTGCGAAATTTTAGCGCGACGTTTTAAGGCTATGCTCATGCCGCTATGCCCGCTATGCCCTGGTGCGGAATTTTATTGTGACGGCTCCCGAACAGCGCGCGGGTCGCTAACTGCGCTAAATTTTACGGCGCGGAATTTAGTATATAGAATTTAGAAGCGAAATTTATCCGTTTGAAAAATACGCATATGGTTTTGCGACGTAAAATTTGGCGCTTAGAATTTTACGATATTAAATTCGGTGTCTGAAATTTTGCGACAAAATTTTGTCTCGTAGAATTTTAATGCGGATTTTGTTTTTGCGGCAACGAGGGTTTAAATTCTGCGCTTCCAGCTTCGCGGCACGCAGCTAGTCAGAATTCCGTCTCGCGCAGTCGGTTAAAATTTCGCAAGAAATTCTGCGTAGAATTTTATGCAAAATTTTGCCTTGCGCGACTAGGTAAAATTTTGCGCGACATTTCGTTTTTCAAGACGACTTAGAATTTCGTGCGAATTATAAAATTTGCCGCTAAGCTCAACGCGGGCTCGTGCAATTAAATTTAGCCTCTCAGCCTCGCGACGCCTTATCGATCGCACCCCAAATTAAGCGCTAAATTTTTCCTGCACGAGCCTAGTTCTACAAATCATGCTCTTCGATCAAAACGCTCTTATTATCGTCGTCGCCATCGCAGAACGCTCTATATAGGCCCGATGTCGTTTTTTCGAACAATAACACCACGCCGTCGCTTTCAAATTTTTTCGAGCAGCCCTTGGCGTGCAGCTTGGCGAGCTTCGGGCTATCAGGGGCATAAAACTGATAGCTATCGGTGAAGTGTTCCACGTATCGGTAGGTGATCTCCGCCCAAGGCACCCCGCTATCGCCGCTTCTATTTAGCACGATGGTTCTGGCGTTTATCGCCGCGAGCTTTGACTTTAGCTCCCCGAACGTCTTTTTGTCCCAGCCGATGAGCTTTAGCCCATCGCCGATACTCGGCGCATTATCTCTAAAAATGGAATTTGAATAAAATTTCGTCTCATCGCCGTCCAAATCGATCCAAATATACTCATCGCCGTAGGTGCTCTGGATTGTAACGCGCAAATTTTTAGGGAAGTTGCGACCTGCAAAAGCTAACAGGTCTAGGAATTTCTCGCGATTTTGCTCGTAGTTTTGCATCGGCGGAGCTTTATCCAGCTCCATATCATCTTTATCAAAGAAAGAATTAAATGCGAAAAATACCGCCAAAATCGGCAGCACCTTTACGCAAAAGAACAAGCCCATAGCCGCGGCTATGATAATTTTTAAAGCTTTAGCCAAATTTTCTCCTTAAATTTTATAGCCGTTTAGACCTGACGGCTGGTTTATGCCAGAATTCTACGGCTACGTGCGTAAAATTTTAGCACTCGTAGCGTATTTTGGAGCTACGGCTCGGATCATTCATGAAAAGCGCTCGTGCGTTGCAGTCGGCGACAGAAATAGCACCCGCAGCGGAAGTACGCAAACTCTCGCACGGCGCCCCCGTATAAAATATACCGCGCAGAGTATCCACCCAAAGCGCCTACGATCTCTCGCACTAGGTAAAGCGCTCGCAATCGCTCTCGCCGAATAAATTTCAAGCGGCGCGAGCCGTTTACATAGCCTGCGGCACGCGAAAACGAAGCGTTAATTTAAGGCAAGCATAGTTTTATTGCTAGAATTTCAGCGCGTAAATTTTAAAATTTAGCCCAAATCTCGCTACTGCTTATATTCAAACTCCTCGCTCGGGAAGCTCTCCTCCTTGACTTCGCGCGCGTATTCGCGCACTGCGCCTTTTACCAGCGCAGCGCCGTCTAAATAACGCTTAACGAATTTCGGTCGAAACTCCGTGAAAAATCCACACATATCGCTCCACACGAGCACCTGTCCATCCACGCCCGCACCCGCGCCGATGCCGATGACGGGCACGTCGGTGCCGAGCGCTACTTGATTTGCGACCGAGCAGATCGTCCCCTCGACCAGCAGTAGCACCGCACCCGCCTCTGCAAGCACTCTGGCGTCGCTTAAGACCTCGCGCGCGCCCTCCTCACCGCGCCCGCTTACCTTGTAGCCGCCCGTAAAGCGCGAAAACTGCGGCTTTAGCCCGATGTGGCTCATCACGGCGATGCCGTTTCGATTAAGCAGCGCCACGGTATCTGCCATATGCGCGCCGCCTTCGATCTTAACGGCGTCACAGCCGGTGCTCTCATAGACTTTGGCGCAGTTTTGTAGCGCGAGCTCTGGCGTCGCGCACGAGCAAAACGGCATATCCACGACCATATACGCTCGCTTGAGCCCCCGTCTTACGGCGCGCGCGTGATAGATCATCTGCTCTACGCTTGCGCCCAGGGTCTCGGAGTGCCCGCCGAAGCTCATATTTAGGCTGTCGCCTACAAGTATCATATCGACCTCGTCGTCGAAAATTTTAGCAAAAAGCGCATCATAGGCAGTGATCATCACGATCTTTTCGCCGGATTTTTTCATCTCGTATAATTTAGAAAGCGTAATTTTTGACATTTTGGATCCTTGATTTAGTTAAAATTTGAACGCAATTCTAGCATAAGCCGAATTTGACATTTATAAAATTTTAAAGTAAAATGCGTGCGCATTCTTTCGGGGGTGACTTGGCTTCGACGGGAACGGATGGGTCAAGGCGGCATGTCGCTTTGGATACAGCGTATAAAATCCAAACTAAATTTAAACGCAAACAACGTTAAATTTGCTCCTGCTTACGCTAAAGCTGCGTAAGTCCAGTCGAGCCCTGCTCTGCGCCGATACTATCTAAGCGCGGCGGCGGGTAATCTGCGATAGCGTAGCTCTGCGGCGTGACGAGCCGTAGGGTGAAATCCTAGTCTTTGCGCCGGCGGGTCGTTTTGGAAAAGTGAGCGAGCCTGCGCGAGAACTTCACTTTTGCTAAACATGTAGAGGCTTTGGTCGTTTGTTTTCGGACTGCGGTTCAATCCCGCACACCTCCACCAATTAAGTTATATTTAAGCTTTAATCACTTCTTTTTACTTCTCTTCAATTCCCGTATATAGGTGCTTATCTTATATTTCGATTATTTTTCTTTCCTTTTATTTTTGTTTGTAGTATAATTACTTCTGAAAAAATAGGGGCTTTATTAGGGGCTTTTTTCGCATTATGGGTTTTCGTAAAGAAAGACGATATAGAAAAATGGCAATGGCAATAATCTTATACTTAAAAGGAGCGAATTATGTCATTTATAGATGAAGACTACGTAAATATCGTGCCGCAGGATCTATTAGAGCGCGGTATACGCCTAAGAGAGGAGCTCGGATTTTATGAAATCGCTTGGAAATTTGACGATGTAATGGAGGTGCTAAAAATCACAAGAGGCAAAGGTATGATTATCCTAGGAGGAGAAGTATATCGCCTAAGCGGTAATGAGCCCATCATCACATACGATAGCTGGAGCATTAAAGATGGAGATGACGGTGACGATGCATTCGAACTAGCGGTTCGATACATCACTAATTATCGCGCCAGAAACGGAGATTACTTTGCATACTGCCCGGATATCGGTCCATATACCATCCTACAGGAGCCAAATGAACAAACAGAAAAATGATCAATTTTTTATAAACAAGAGTTTACCGCCTAACGTAGAAAGATGGCTTAACATAATGCTTCGATATAAATTTAAAGGCAGAGATGAATTAATATCTCATCTCAAACTTATAAAGATCGATAGCGTGATAAAGGAAGTAGGTTATATGCTAATAAAATTTAAAGAGCCTAAAGGTACGGAAAAGCTATCGTTAGAAAATTTCCCGATGAACACTACAGCAATAGATATTATGGTGTTCACAAAAGGAGAATATGAAACCAACTTCTTACTCTACAATAACGATTATGTAAGAAGGCTAGAGATTTATAATATTGCAAGCGAAGCATA
>NZ_CALLWC010000051.1 GCF_938015785.1 uncultured Campylobacter sp.
GCGAGGCGACGGGCCCGAAAATATATCTCATTTTTGCTCCATGATTTGATTTGCGAATGACGACGTTTTTGGCGCAAGATTTCGCTTTAAATTTTACTTTGCGGAATTTAATTTGCAAAATTTTAATTTGAAATTCTGCCTCGTGAAATTTTACTGAAATTTGCTTTTAAAAAATTTAACTAGGAAATCCCGCTTTTAAATTTTACGTAGCAAGTTTATACCGATCTTAAGCCTCGCGCCAATAACGCTTTGCATCAAACCTTGAAAATTCTACGTAGCAAATTTATGCCTTGTAATTTAACTTCCGCGAGCCGAAATTTAGCGACGCTTTTATGCGCAATTCCACTTCTGCGCTCCGCCCCCGCTACGGCGAAATTTTAAACTTAGAGTTTTAAATTTATCCTTAAATTTAGGGCGCTGTGTAAAATTCATATAAAAAATTCGCATTATGTGCGGACGAGTGAGCTTTGAAATTTCAAAATTCCTAGAATTTCGCTAAAATTGCGGGCAAATTTAAAGAGGGACGAAATTTTGACTATTTATGATTTGGAGCGCCTGCGACTGGACGCGAAAAAGCACGTGGAGCAGCTAAAGTTTATCGTCGTCGTAAGCACGATCGCCTTGTTTACGGTATTTGGTGCTATCGCGTATTTTGCAGATAGGCAGGGCGCGCAGAGCTTTAGCGCGACGATGCTCGTGCTGCTGGCGGTCGCCTCGCTCGTCGTAAGTCTTAAAGAGGTGCACTTAAACGGCTGGCAAAAGGATCTGATCGGCAGGGAAAATATTTTGAAATTCGGCGCGGTCGCGATCTCGTTTTTGATCTTCAAATACTCCGCAGCCTTGCCGCAGGCGTTGATAAGCTTAGCCGCGCTTGCGCTTGCGGTGTGGCTGGCGAGGGAGCTTTACGCGCTCGGCGTAAGAAGCGCGCAAGATATCTTTACCGGGCGGTACCGCCAAAGCTACAAGCAGCACTATCTGGCGCCTTTCGTGCGCGAGCTCGGCTACGAATACGTCTCCTACGGCAGCGTGCCGTTTTGGCGCGTGGTACAGAGCGATCTGTTCGAGTTCATCGAAAATCTACGCGGCAACGACCGCGTAGGCGGCGCGTGGCAGGGGGTGAGCTTCGAGTTTAGCGACGTGAGCTTTTTCCATCAAAATTTACAGCACGAACTCGCGGGGGCGTTTTTCGTAGCGGAATTTAACAAACGCATCATCGCGCCCGTTTTCATCTATCCGCGCGAGATACAAAACAAACAGCACGTAGGCCTAAAGCCCGTTGCGATGGACAACGTGGAGTTTGCCGCGCGCTACAAGGTGCTTAGCGACGAGCCGCAAAACGCGATGTACGTGCTAACGCCCGCATTTATGGAGCGGCTTTTGACGGTAGGCGACGCGCTCGGAGCGCAGATCTGGGCGAGCATCAGAGAGCGGCGGATCCACATTTTCGTGCACACCCGGCGCGATAATTTCGAGCCTAGCGTCTATGAAAGCGTGCTGCGCCGCGATCCTGCAAGCGAGATAAAGAGTGAAATTCTAAGCTTTTTGAGTATCGTTAAAATTTTAAAACTGAACGTGAGGATTTGGATTTAGACGAGCGAGTTTGGTTAGATAAAATTTATAGATTTTTGCGGCAAACCGAGCGTCGATCGTCTAAGCTTATACTTGCAGCTTTATGGTTTTAGACAAACAGATAATTCTTTTTGATGTAGTCGATATCTATATTTTTCTGCAAAAAATACTCTTTGATATCGTTGTAAATTTTATCATTGTAGATATAGATAAGATAGTATCTTGGTAAAATATTGTGATATCCAGGGTTAGTTGTATATTCGGCGACCCTTATAAACGGCATAGCACTAAAGCCTTTGAGGTTTTTATTCATCGATAGATAAAATATAAAATTTAATAAAAATCCCCATAGGTATATAAAAAATATTATCTCCAAAAGTTCCCATTTTAAAGCTATGAGCCCAATTATCGTAAGAGATAAATTGCAGATATTCCGCGAAATTTTTGAGCTAATAAATATGTCAATCGAAAAACTCCTTCGCAGTTTGTCAAATTCTACTTTGCAAAATCTATTAACGACGCCGTTTTCGACAAATTCTATATATCTATCCGTAAACTTTATTTGTTGCTTGCTACGAATTACCTTAAAGATACATATCGCAATAAGAATCCCTAACATTATTCATAACTACGCCTTTTGGCGAACATAAAGATCCGCATTCCATAAAATCCTCTATTATAGCTATCGTTAAGACGGAAAATAACAATACTAAATACCAAGCGATCGCAAAAAATTTTTCATAGCCGTTTATAATCAACGGCTCTTTGTCGTAATCCCTGGGTTTTTGCTTATTAGAAATTTCCATTACTTTACATTCTTTTTATGAAATTTTGATCTCTCGTAATGGTTTTTCGCATAGCCTAATCGATTTTTACTTTGTGTCGCCATTACTTATTCCTTTTATTTATATAAAAATTTGTGGTCTAATTTTGTCTAAATTTTTACCCGTTTTTAGCAGAAAATAGGTTTTTAGCTCCTTGTATTCGCTGCTCGTTAAAATCGAGGCGTCGATAATGAAATGCTTATCGAAGATAATCAAACTGTCGCCGCTTAGCATATCCAGTCCAAGCCCTAGCCCGTTCATCAATCTAAAAATCAGTAGCGGGAGTATGCCGAGCCCAAATGCTATCGGTACCACGAATGGGGCGATAGCGTAACCTTTAAAGTAAAAAACCGTGGACATCAAAACAAAGTAGATCATAACGACGCAAAATCCAAACTTTTTTGTAGCAATCGGTGATTGAAATTCGGAAGGCCCGAAGGTTCGTTTAATATCCACGATATTTGATAGTTCTATCTTAAATAAGATCAAATTTTTCTTCGTAGAAAAATACTCTATGGCGGAATTTTTAAATTTAATATAGCAGCTTCCGAGCTCTTTTGGGCGCCTAGTTAGCTCTCCGGGATGCCTATACGGGGAGAGGTATGAAATAATATCTAAAAGAAATAGAAACGGTAGATATAGCTTTATCATCTCTATTGCGTTGTCTTTGATGATTATCGGATATTTGTCGTAATCCCTAGTTTCGGTCTTTTTTAGCGTAGCGCTGATTTCAAATTTATCCAAATTTAGCTCTTTATAAACGGAATTTTAAAGCGTTTTATATGTTCTCAAATAGGATGGCGGCGCGCAAGTGCGGCGGATAATCCACTATCCACCGCAACAGGCTCGCAAAACCGCGTCACGGCTTAAAATCAAAACCCGTCTCGCAAAAGCAAATCCGCAGCAAAATCCATAGCTCACACAATCATGATCATGCCGTGCCGTCGGTTCATAAAATCATAGTTTAAAAACTGCGCTGCACAGCCAGCTCAAAATCACGCCCTGCAAAAACCGCGCTCGCGCCGCCAGTTTGCAAAACCGGGCCTCTTAAAGCGTAAAAAACCGCGGCGCCTCGCTAACTCGTAAATTCATAGCTCACCAAAATCGCGCTGCGCCGCGGGCTGATAAATCACGGCTCGCGCAAACGCAGCGCAATGTTCGCAAAAGTAAAATCCGCGGCTTGCAAAATCAAGCCGCGGCATTCAAAAGCGAGCTTAAGCTTTTGGAATTCTGATTTTCTGCCCCGGATAGATGAGGTTCGCATCCTTGATAACCTCGCGGTTGGCGTCGAAAATAATCTTGTATTTATTCGCGTCGCCGTAGAATTTCTTCGCGATTTTAGATAAATTATCGCCCTTTACGATGGTGTAGTAGTTCTCGGCGCTATCCTCTCTAATGCCCTCAATCTGCACGTTTTTGATGCCTGCGGTGTTGCCCGCGATGAGGGCTGCTTTTTCGAGAGTTTCCTTATCGGCGTTGCCGCTGATTTTGACGGTATCGCCCTGCACCTCGACCCCTAGCCCCTCTACTGGCGTAGAGCTGAGATTGGCGGCGATCTCGTCTTTTACGGATTTGGCGTCATCGCCTAGACCTAGTAGTTTCTTGCCTGCTTCGGCTACGAATGAAAGTAAACCCATTGTCTTCTCCTTTGGTTAAAGTGGCAAAATTTTATCTTAAATTTACCAACGATCAGCTTAGACGCATATCATTACGGCTCCGACCTAGCCCAATGATGCGACCTACTGCGCTCAGTCTATGCTGACGGGGCAGGTTCTTGGACCATCATCGCCGTGCCCATCGATTCATGTTTGCAGCGTATGAATTATCAGCGCTGCGACTACGCTAAATTTTTCGTCAGTAAATTTCTAGCGATCACGGCGCATACGATGCTAAAAACGACGACCGAATATGAGTTGAGATTTAGCCCGCAAAATCCTGCGCTTAGGGCAAAGGCGCAAAGCGGCGCGTTTAGGTTGATCGCTAAAAAGGCAGCCCCTCCGCAAACGCCCGCTGCGCTTAGGCTAATAGGTAGAATTTCGCCGATCGCAAATCCAACGCATAGCCCCAAAACTGCGCCCAGCGCGAAGCTTGGCGTTAGCGTGCCGCCATATCCGCCGCAGCGAAAGATCATCAAAATGCAAAATGCCTTACAAAGCAAAATCGCAAGCAAATAGGGGCTGAAGGACGCGGAGTTGAAAGCAAACTGCGCTGCAGAGCGCCCGTTACCTAAAATTTCAGGCACGTATGCGCCGATCGCCGCGGTAAGCACGAATGCAAATGGTAGTGTAAGCGCGATTTTGAGGCTTTTTATGCGCAGCTTTTCGCACAAGCGCACCCCGTCTTGAAAGTATTTCGCCGCGACCCCCGTGACAAGTCCGATTAGCGCCGCTGCGAGTAAATTCTGTGGGGTAGGGGCGAAGTTTGAAACCGCGTAATAAATTTCTTTTGAAGCTCCAAATTCCGCTGTAGCTGTAGCCACCGCACTTGTGGCAAAAGCGCATAAAATTGCTCGAGTATCGAAGCTTTTAAGCAAAATTTCTAGGCTAAAAAGCGCGCCCGCTAGCGGGACGTTATATGCAGCGCCCAGTCCCGCTCCCGCGCCGCATGCGACAAATAGCCGAAGCTCGTCTCCACCGATATTTAAGGCGCGGCAAATTTTAGCTGCAAACAAGCCGCCCAGCTCGCGCGGAGCAGCCTCACTGCCTACCGGTGCGCCCAGAGCGATAGCTACTAGCTGCAAAACAGAGTGGATTAAATTTTGCCAAAACGGCGGATTTCGCCCATCCATCATCGAGGCTACGTTTAAAAAAGGTTTTAGTCTTATTAGCAGAATTCTAATTAAAGTTACGATTGCGCCGGCTGCGAGGACGCTAAGAAAGCGCCTAAGCGCAGTGGTTTGCTCCGTGATAATGCGAAATTCCTCATCATTATGCCCGAAAGCAAAAGTTTCAATTTCGTTGATGCCGAAGTTTAAGAGCCCTGCGCAAAGCCCCATTATAACGCCTATCGCAAGGATCGCTAGAAAGAATTTAGTACTCAAAATATGCCTTTTTGAAACGCATAATTATATAAAATTTTAGCTTTAAAAAATCCTTACCGCGCGCATAAAAGCAGCTAAAACGCGAGTAAATTTTAAAACAATGGCTAAGAATTTATATCATCTCTGTGGGTTTCTGTGGGTAAAATTTTGCGCAAAATTCTATGAAGCGCAGGCAGAGGCGGAATTTTATTTACGTTAATTGCGCGAGTAAAATTTACGTAGATTTTATATCGTGCGTAGAAAATTTAGTAAAATTTCGCATCGCGCGGGAGGATAAAATTCTATTTGAAATTTCTTGCCGCGAGGCCAGGCGGAATTCTACGTAAAATTTAAATCTATCCGAGCGGATAAAATTTTAAATTGAATAAGCGAGAAAATTTTGCAGAGGACACGTGAAATTTCGCGCAGAATTCTAGTTTGCGAAAGAGAGCAAAATTCCGCGTAGAATTCCGATCCGCGTAAGCGGGTGAAATTCGCGTTAAATTCTAAGCCGCGAGGCTAAGCAAAATTATGCGCGGAATTTTAATTTGCATGAGTCATAGAAATTTTATACCCGCGAATAAATTCGCTTAGGATTTTGCTATTTTTTCCAGATATCGTCATTTTTACCATCTGCGGGCGCGCTTAGCTTTTTATCCAGAGCCGAAATTTTATCCGCGAGCTTTTGCGCGCCGCCGAAAATTTCATCTTTTTTCGGAAGTCCGAAGTGAAATTTAGAGCCTACGCTATCTCCGATACTTGCAAGCAGCGATTTGGGCGCGTTTGCGATCGCGTCTTTAAAGATCGCCGCATCGATTCCGAGCTCGGCTAAGTTTTTTAACGCCCGCGCAGAGCCGATAAACATCGCGATCTTGGCGTCGAATAAATAATCATTGGCTAGCTTTTGCACGGCTGCTGCGGATTTTTTATCCACGATGATGAAGCGCGCGCCTGCGCCGTTTGCGAGCAAAATTTCATTTATATCGTTCGTAATAACGCTAAATTTTTTCTGCGCCTTTTGCGCTGCGGCGATGAGTCTGTCGTTAAATTTAAAGAGCAGATTGTCGTATTTGAAAACTTCGTCGCCGTTTTTGATGAGATACAGCGGCTCGTAGGGCACGAGCGCGTGGCCTAGGATGATCATTTGCCGCCCCTTAGTTTGGCTTCGCAGGATTTGCAAAGGCGCTTTTTGTCGCGCAGAGCAAGCTCGTCGCTGCTAAAGTACGTCCCGCACTCGTCGCACGCCAAAAGCTCGGTCGCATCGTCCTTTTTCTTTATGCGAAATCTAGGCACTATTAAAAAATATATGAGCGCCGCGATAACGGCGACGGCTAGAATTTTTCCCATTATTTCACCCCTTTGATCACTAAAAATTTTCTATTTTTCAAAGCGTTTTCGCCGCTAAAAATTTCGCAGCTCGCGCTTGCAAATTCCTTGCGGAATTCCGCCGCTTCCGCCTCTGTGCCCGAGCCTTTGTAGAGCAAAAACATAGTGTTTTGATCGTAAAAGCCGCGGCAAATTTCAATTAAGCTTCGCGCGCTCATCAAAGCTCGCGAGCTTATCAGATCGGCGCGCAGCTTTGCGCCGTCTTGCACGCGCTCGGCGTGGATTTTTACGTTAGCTATAGTAAGGCTAACCTTCGCGTAGGTTAGAAACGCCGCTTTTTTAAGGTTTGGTTCAAACAGATGCCACTCGCACAGCGGCAGCGCAAGCGCCAAAAATATCCCGGGAAAGCCCGCTCCCGAGCCGATGTCGCACGCAACGTGCGGATAGCGCGGTATGAAATTCGCTCCGCTTAGGCTGTCGCGCACCACCGCGTCCAAATCATCGTAATTCGTGAGGCTATGGACGCGGTTAAATTTTTGCAGGCAGGCTTTAAATTTAGCGACCTGCTCGCCAAAGCTCTCGCCCGGCGCAAGCTTCACAGCAGATGCCCCATCTGCTCTTTTTTGACGCGCAGATAGTTTTCGTTAAATTTATTGGGCGTGATGATTATCGGCACGCGCGCGACCACTTCGACTTTTAAATCGCGCAGCTTTTGCGGATTGTTCGTAAGCAGATTTATGCGCGAAATTCCAAAATGAGCGAGTATGAAATCTACGATCTCGTAGGTGCGCTCGTCCGCTTTGAAGCCTAGCTGATGATTTGCTTCGATCGTATCGAGGCCTTGATCTTGTAGCGCGTAGGCGTTGATTTTATTAAAAAGCCCGATATTGCGCCCCTCTTGACGCAGATAGATCACCATGCCGCCGTGCTCTTCGATATATTTTAGGCTCGCTTCAAGCTGGTCGCGGCAGTCGCACTTTAGGCTGCCGATCGCATCGCCGGTAAGGCACTCCGAGTGGATCCGCACGTTTACGACGCCCTCCAAAGGCTGTTTAAATATCGCCAAATGCTCTTTGTTCCCTTGCTTGAACGACTGAACGCGGAAGCTTCCGAAGCGGGAGGGGAGATTTGCGACCTCTGAAATTTTTATATCCATGCTTAAATTTACTCCAATTGTGATATTATGAATCCCGCAATTCTAGCTAAAAAAGGAAAAATAATGTTTAAACGATTTAGACGGCTACGAATAAACCCTGCGCTTAGGGATCTGGTGCGACAAACCGATCTGCAAATCCGCTCGCTGATCTATCCGCTTTTTGTCGTGGAAGGAAGCGGCATCAAAAAGGAGATCACCTCGATGCCGGGCGTATTTCAGATGAGCTTGGATGAAATTTTAAAAGAGTGCGAGACTCTTTTGGCGCTAGGACTAGATAAAATTTTACTTTTCGGAATTCCTTCGCTAAAGGATAGCATCGGCTCGGATGCGCTAAGCGAGGACGGTATCATCGCGACTTCGCTGCGCGCGATAAAGGCTAAATTTCCAAATTTACTCGTCATCACCGATCTGTGCTTTTGCGAATATACCAACCACGGGCACTGCGGCATCATCGATCATGTGCATCAGACGGTGGATAACGACGCGACGCTTGAAATTTCGGCGCAGCAGGCGCTTATCCATGCCAAAGCGGGCGCAGATATGATCGCGCCCAGCGGCATGATGGACGGTATTATCGCTACCTTGCGAGAGGCGCTCGATCACGGCGGATTTGAAAATTTGCCGATTATGGCGTATTCGACGAAATTTGCTAGCGGCTACTACGGGCCGTTTCGCGACGTGGCAGAATCAGCGCCTAGTTTCGGCGATCGCAGCAGCTACCAGATGGATCCTGCAAATAGATTTGAGGCGATCAACGAAAGTCTGCAAGACGAGGCGCAGGGAGCGGACATCTTGATGATAAAGCCCGCGCTTGCGTATCTGGATCTAATCAGAGACCTTAGAGAGCGCACGCTGCTGCCGATCTGCGCGTATAACGTAAGCGGCGAATACTCGCTACTGCAGGCGGGCAAAAAAGCGGGCGTGATCGATTATGAGCGCGTGATGATGGAGACGATGATAGGCATAAGGCGCGCGGGTGCTGATATGATCATCACCTATCACGCTAAAGAGATCGCGGAAATTTTAAACAGGGCTTGATGATGAATAAAATAGCACTAGAGATTAAAAGTAACGAAATGGAAGCCGTCTTGGACGCCGTGATGAAGCTGGCAAAAAAGATGAAATTTGAAGCTAAAATTTTACCCGAAAATAGGGATGAGTATATAGAAAATTTTGGCGAACTTTCGAGCGCCGTTATTGCGAAATTAGATAAGCCGAGCAATAGGGCTGTTTTTGAGCGATTAAAGGATAAATGAAAAAGACAAATGAAATATTTAACGCTGCATCAGGCTATTTTTATCCACGATAAAATGCTAGAAAAAATAGGCGGAAGCAAGGGTTATAATAAAACTTCGCTTGGATATTTATCGTCCGTATTGCAGAATATAAAAAACGATCTGTATTATCCTACTATGGCGGATAAACTCGCGCATTTGACGCATTCGTGCATAAAATTTCATCCTTTCACCGACGGGAATAAAAGGACGGCGATTTTGTTAGCCGATATGTTTTTATCGGCGAATTCTATAGTTTTGGACGACGAGGAATTTTATGCAGCGATGGAAGACGTAGTCGTAAAGGTGGCTGCGGGCGATATGACGAAAGGTGATTTAAAAGAATTTTTTAGTAAATTTATAAAATATAAGGGAGATAAATGAGGCACTTTCTTACGTTAAACGATTTTAGCAAAGACGAGATAATCGAAATTTTAAATTTAGCCTTTGAGATAAAAAAGGAAGCCAAGGCGCGAAATTTTAAGCCATATTTAAAAGATCAAAAATTGGCGATGATATTTGAAAAAAGCTCGACCAGGACGCGCGTGAGCTTCGATGTAGGGATGAACGAGCTTGGCGGACACGCGCTGTTTTTGAGCAGTCGCGACATCCAGCTCGGGCGCGGCGAGCAGGTCAAAGACACTGCTCGCGTAATTTCGCGAATGTGCGATCTAATCATGGCGCGCGTAAATCGCCACGAGACGCTAATAGAGCTTGCGGAATTTAGCCGCGTGCCGGTGATAAACGGGCTAAGCGATAAATTTCATCCCGTGCAGCTGATGGCGGATCTAATGACGATCGTGGAGTGTGGCATCCCAATTACAAAGATAAAAGCCGCGTACGTGGGCGACGGCAACAATATGACGCACTCGTGGCTGATGCTTGCCAGCAAGCTTGGCTTTGAGCTACGAATAGCGACGCCCGTGGGCTACGAGGCTGATCCGCAGATACTGGCGCAGGCGCGGCAAAATGCTCAAATTTCAGGCGCTAAAATTTTAATAACGAACGATATAAAAGAAGCTGTAAGGGGCGCAAACGTCGTGACGACCGATACTTGGGTTTCAATGGGGCAAGAGGCCGAAAAGGAGCAAAGGATTCGCGATTTTGCGGGCTTTTGCGTGGACGAAAGCTTAATGGCTCTAGCTGAAAAAAACGCGATCTTTTTGCACTGCCTGCCGGCGTACCGCGGATACGAGGTAAGCGAGGCCGTGTTTGAAGCGCACGCGGATGAAATTTTTGCAGAGGCGGAAAATCGCCTGCATGCGCAAAAGGGCGTTATGGTCTGGCTGGATCAAAAAAGATAAATTTTAGGAGAATGCATGGAAGAAAAAGATAAAGCGCTAAAAAAGATCGACAAAGCGAGCGAATTTTTCGGGCTGGATAGCTCGAAAAGGACGGTTTTTGAAATTTCGCAGGGCGAGGATAATGAGAAAAAACTCACGCTAAAAAGCGGCTCGTGGAGCGACGAGGAGCCGTGGTTCGGCATCGACGAAAATAACGAAGTGCACACGATGATCTCGATAAAATCGCTTGCAAATCTCATCACCGCGACCAAAAACGCGATGCAGGAAAATTTTAATCTCAAGCTTGAGCGCTCGATCTTGCAGCATACGCCGGTGGATTTCGGCGACGCGTGGATCGTGTGCATGGACGAGATCAGAAGGCTAACGGGCGCAAATCCGAATGCAAAAAGATTAAGCTTAGACGTCGATGCCGTCGTCTCGCGCGTAAAAAGCCTGCATCCGAACCTTTTCATCGATATCGAAGAGCTTATCAAAACCAAGGCGGGCAGCCGTGAATAGCATAGACTTCGACGCTTACGCGAAATTTTCGCGCCCCGGACCCCGCTACACGAGCTATCCGACCGCTTTGGAATTTAGCGAAAATTTTAGCTACGACGGGTATCTGAATGAGCTAAAAAATCAAAAAAGCTCTACGCCGCTATCGCTTTACTTTCACATGCCGTTTTGCCGCTCCGCCTGTTATTTTTGCGGCTGTAACGTAATCTACACCGGCAAGCGCGACAAGATGGATCGGTATTTGGACTATATCGAGCGCGAAATGCAAATTTTAAGCAGCATCGTGGACGGCTCGCGCCAGGTCGTGCAGATGCACTTCGGCGGCGGTACGCCTACATATTTTAGCGCCAAACAGCTAGCGCGCCACATAAAAAATATCAAAAAATATTTTACAAATTTTAGCTCTGAAGCCGAGATCAGCTGCGAGATCGATCCGCGGTTTTTAAACGCCGAGCAGCTTGACGTGCTCGTTTCAAACGGCTTTAATCGCATAAGCTACGGCGTGCAGGACTTCGATCCGCAAGTGCAAAAGGAGATCCACCGCATCCAGCCTTTCGAGCTTACGAGGGACGTCATAGCCATGGCGCGCGCGAGGGGGATAAAATCGATAAATATGGATCTGATCTACGGTCTTCCGTATCAGAGCCTGGATAGCTTTAAGCGCACGCTGGAGCTTGCGCTTTCGCTTGATCCGGACCGCTTTGCGATCTTTAACTACGCGCACGTGCCGTGGATAAAAAAATCTATGCGTAAATTTGACGAGACGACACTGCCCGAGCCGAAGGTAAAGCTTGAAATTTTAAAATTTACGCACGATTTTTTGAGCGCGAACGGATATGAGATGATCGGTATGGATCACTACTCAAAGCCCGCCGATGAGCTTCATGCCGCGCTTAAAAACGGCTCGCTGCACCGTAATTTCCAAGGCTATACGACCAAAGGCGGCGCCGATCTGATCGGCATCGGGCTAACTAGCATCGGCGAGGGCGCGCGCCACTACGCGCAAAATTTCAAAGATATGGACGCTTACGAGGTCGCGATAGATGCGGGCAGGCTGCCGTATTGCAGGGGCGTTTTGCTAAATGAAGAGGATCTGCTGCGCAAGGAGGTGATTATGGGGCTGATGAGTAATTTTTGCGCCGATATAGAGGCGATCGAGGAGAAATTTAAGATAAAATTTTTCGAGCACTTTGATGTGAGCTTAAAGCAGCTTGAGGCGCTAAAGGATTTCGTGCAAGTCTCGCCAAATAGAATTTCCGTAACGCCTACTGGTACGCTTTTGATCCGCAATATCGCGATGTGCTTTGATGAGTATATGGGTAAAAATTTGGGCGAGAAGCGCTTTTCTAAAACCGTTTAAGCGGCGCGGCTATGAGTAGGGCAAAGCTTGTAGCGTTCGATTTTGCGGCACTTAGCGAGCGTTGCGTAAAATGTGGTAAATGTATCCAAATCTGCACGGTTCATGGCATTAACGGCGATGAAGTAACGAGCCCGCGCGGATTTGTGGATCTTTTGGGCGCTTACGGCAGGAATGAACTAAAGCTTGATAAAAACGCTAAGAAAATTTTTGAGAGCTGCTTTTTATGCACCAACTGCGTAGATATTTGCGGCGAGTCTTTGCCCATAGATACGGCAATCGAGAATGTTCGCGCGCGCATTGCGGAGAAATTTGGTATCGCGTGGTACAAAAAAGCTGCGTTTTGGCTGCTCGGGCACCGCAAAGCGCTGGATCTAGCAGCAGCGCTTGGATACGTGTTTCTTAGCTGTGGCTTTAAGATGCGAAAAGATACGCAAAGCTCTATGTCGCCTAGATTTGACTTACCACTACTTAAAAAAGAGCGCTTGTTGCCTGCTCCTGCGAAAAAGAGCTTTATGAACTCGCACGCAGAGCTTATCGACAACGGCGGCGAAAAAACTATCGGAATTTTTATAGGCTGCATGGCAAACTACGCTTACACGGGCGTAGGCGAGGCGGTTTTACATATCGCGCGAGCGCTAAAGCTAAACGTAAATTTGATGAAGGAACAAGCCTGTTGCGGCGCTCCTGCGTATTTTACGGGAGATTTTGCGGCGGTTGAACGCGTGGCAAAATTTAATATAGCATATTTCGAAAAAGTCATGCCTGCTCTTGATGCGATTATCGTGCCCGAGGCTACGTGCTCTGCGATGTTGCGGGTGGATTACGCGCATTTTTTTGAAAACGAGCCGCAATGGAAAGCCCGTGCGCAAAAGCTTGCGAGTAAAATTTTTATGGCGAGCGAATACTTTTATAAATTTACAAACTTAAGTGATCTTTTGATGCGCCGCGGCAAAAGGGCCTTAGCGATTACTTATCACGATCCGTGCCATGCCCGCAAAATGCAGGGTATTTGGAAAGAGCCGCGCGGCTTGCTTGCTCAAAACTACGAAATAACCGAGATGGATGAGCCTAATAAATGCTGCGGATTTGGCGGCGTGACGATGCAAACCGAGCGCTACGAGCTCGCGCGTGAAGCAGGATTAGCTAAGGCGCGTGCAATGGCAGATCTGCCTGTGCGCGTAGTCTCTGCTGAGTGCAGTGCGTGTCGGATGCAGCTAAATAATTCGCTTTCTTTAAGCGAGTCGCAGATGAGGTGCGTAAACCCGCTGGAGCTCATCGCTGAGGCGCTTATGAGTGAGGAAAATTCCAATGGATAAAATTTAACATTTGTGAAATTCCTGGATTTAGTTTTTAAAAATTATGATTAAATTTTATCGTTAGCTTGTTAAGGTTGTGGTTTCGTCTTTGAGCTTTTGGACAAAGTAGCCTGAAGCGGTGCACGAGGTGGCAAGCCCACAGGTTTTGCTCTGCGGTGGGGTTGATTAATATGATTTTAAATACTAAAATTTTGTGGTTTAGAATTTTAGCTGAGGGATTTACGCAAAATTTTAAGAAGTTGAATTGAGGGATGGATTTTGGCAGGAATTCTAATTTTATGCGGTATTGTTTGAAATTCTATGGAATTTGCGGCTAATGGTTGGAAATTTGATTTATTAATTCGCGTGGATTTGCTTAGCGTTGCAGGATTAAAGCGTGAATTTTAAATTTCGTAAAATTTAAGAATTAGTTACGTATGAGCTTCTTGCACTTCGCGGTTCCGACATTGCGGCAAAATTTCTTTCAAAAATGCCAAAGTGCGTATAAAATATATTCGTAATTTTCAGCACGAGATATTTGGCAAAAAGGCTAAGCTAGCGAGATCATGGATTTAAATTTAATTTTATTCTTGCTCTTTTGCGTCATCTTCAGAGTCCAGCTTTGCTTCTTCGATCAAAAGCCTGTTGGCTTCGGTAGCCTTTTTTATCTCGCTTAAGTTTTCTTCTATCTTATTTAGGCGCTTTTCAAGGGTATTTAGACGCTTTTCAGAGCGGGAGATAAAATAATAAATCAAATAAATCATAAAAACTATGATAATCCAAGGTATGATTTTCATATAAAATTCCTTAAAATTTAAAATTGCGCGCATTATAGCAGAAATTTTATGAAATTTTAAAATAGGCTGTTTTAGCCTTGACAATTGGGGATTTTTCGGTTATAATTGCCACTTCAATTTCAAAATGCTGGTGTAGCTCAGCTGGTAGAGCTACTGCCTTGTAAGCAGTGGGTCGGCGGTTCGATCCCGTCCACCAGCTCCATTTTTTGTAACAGTGTTTGACCAGATTTCATCAAAGGGTGAGATACTCAAGTGGCCAACGAGGGCAGACTGTAAATCTGCTGGCTTTGCCTTCCGTGGTTCGAATCCACGTCTCACCACCATGAATTTTTGATGCGGGATTAGCTCAGTTGGCTAGAGCATCAGCCTTCCAAGCTGAGGGTCGCGGGTTCGAGCCCCGTTTCCCGCTCCACCATTTAGGTTTACTGGGAGCTGTAAAACTTAACTGCTTTTATATGCTTACATAATCTAAATTTTGGTCGCATTGTTGGGTATTGGTAGCGATTTCTCTTTGCCTGAGTTTAGGCTCATATGGCTCAGAGGTAGAGCACTTCCTTGGTAAGGAAGAGGTCGCGGGTTCAAGTCCCGCTATGAGCTCCATAAAATAGAGTCGCTTAGTTTGTTGTGTAATCCACAAATCAATAACGGAGGATATGATGGCTAAAGAAAAATTTAATCGTAACAAGCCACACGTAAACATTGGTACCATCGGTCACGTTGACCATGGTAAGACTACTTTGACAGCTGCTATTTCTGCTGTTCTTTCTAGGAAAGGTCTGGCTGAGCTAAAGGACTACGACAATATCGATAACGCTCCAGAGGAAAAAGAGCGCGGTATTACTATCGCTACGTCTCACATCGAATATGAGACCGAGAAACGTCACTATGCTCACGTTGACTGCCCTGGTCACGCCGACTACGTAAAAAATATGATTACCGGCGCGGCTCAGATGGACGGAGCTATTTTAGTTGTTTCCGCTGCAGATGGCCCTATGCCTCAAACTCGCGAGCATATCTTGCTTTCTCGCCAAGTAGGCGTTCCTTATATCGTAGTTTTCCTAAACAAAACCGATATGGTTGATGATCCGGATCTTTTAGAGCTAGTTGAAGAGGAAGTTAGAGACCTTTTAAAAGAGTATAAATTCCCTGGCGACGAGACCCCAATCATTAAAGGCTCTGCCCTTAAGGCTCTTGAGGAAGCTAAAGCCGGACAAGACGGCGAATGGTCTGCAAAGATTATGGAGCTTATGGACGCGGTTGATAGCTATATTCCAACTCCTGTTCGAGATACCGATAAAGATTTCCTTCTTCCGATCGAAGATATTTTCTCGATTTCCGGTCGCGGTACCGTTGTAACCGGTAGAATCGAAAAAGGTATCGTTAAAGTTGGCGATACTATCGAGATCGTAGGTATTAAACCTACTCAAACTACTACCGTTACCGGCGTTGAGATGTTTAGAAAAGAGATGGATCAAGGTGAAGCCGGCGATAACGTAGGTGTTTTATTGCGCGGTACCAAGAAAGAAGAAGTAGAGCGCGGTATGGTTTTATGCAAACCAAAATCGATCACTCCTCATACTAAATTTGAGGGCGAGGTTTATATCCTAACTAAAGAAGAGGGCGGACGCCATACTCCATTCTTTAATAATTATAGACCGCAGTTTTACGTTCGTACGACAGATGTTACCGGTTCGATTACTCTTCCTGAGGGAACCGAGATGGTTATGCCGGGCGACAACGTTAAAATCACTGTTGAGCTAATCGCTCCGATCGCTCTTGAGCAAGGTACTCGCTTCGCGATTCGCGAAGGCGGTCATACCGTAGGTTCAGGCGTCGTTTCGAAAATCATCGCTTAATTTTTTGCAAGTGGAATTTTAAAATTCCACTTGCTTTTTTATTCAAGGAAACCAAATGGCAAAGAATTCAAGTAGAGTAAAGGTCGGATTAAAATGCTCCGAAAGTGGCGATATTAACTATACTACTTATAAAAATAGCAAAACTACGACCGAAAAACTAGAACTTAAAAAATATTGCCCTAGATTAAAAAAGCACACGCTTCATAAAGAAGTAAAGTTAAAAGGCTAATTGTTATAGGGCAATAGCTCCAACGGTAGAGCGCCGGATTCCAAATCCGATGGTTGGGGGTTCGAATCCCTCTTGCCCTGCCACGAGGATTGGGTATGGAAAAAGTAAAAGAGTATTATAAACAAGCAAAGATAGAGTTAGATAAGGTAATTTTCCCGACTAAAGATCAGACTAAAACAGCATATATCTCTGTAGTAGTCGTAGTCGTAGTTATCGCACTGTTCTTAGCGCTAGTGGATCTTATTATGTCTGCTTTGATAACTGCTTAAGTAAGGATCGCAATATGGCAAATAAATGGTATGCGATACAAACTTACGCCGGCAGCGAGATGGCGGTAAAGCGCGCAATAGAAGCGCTAAAGCAAGACGAAGCGCTTGAGACTAAGATCGGCGAAGTGCTAGTGCCTACCGAAGATGTTATAGAGGTCAAAAATACAAAGCAAACCATTAAAGAGCGTAGCTTATATCCAGGGTATTGTTTTGCAAATTTAGATTTGGATACCACTTTATGGCATAGAATTCAGATGCTGCCTAAGGTCAGTCGCTTTATCGGCGAGGCGAAAAAACCCTCTCCGCTACCGGAAAAAGATATCGAAATAATTCTAGAAAAGATCAATAATCGCGAGGCTCCTAAGCCGAAGATAAATTTTGAAGACGGAGAGACGGTTAGGATCGTCGACGGACCTTTTGCTAATTTCAACGGCATCGTAGAAGAGTATGATATGATCCATGGCAAGCTTCGCCTCAATGTTTCGATCTTCGGACGAAGCACGCCGATTGAAATTTCATATTCGCAAGTTGAAAAGATTATTTAAATTTTATAAGGAGTAAATTTATGGCTAAGAAAGTTGTTGGCGAAATCAAGCTGCAAATAGCGGCCGCAAAAGCAAATCCAAGCCCGCCGGTAGGTCCTGCGCTAGGCCAAAAGGGCGTTAATATTATGGAATTTTGCAAAGCGTTTAACGAGCGAACCAAAGATATGGCGGGCTTTAATATCCCGGTCATCATCACGGTTTATGCCGATAAAAGCTTTACTTTTATCACTAAGCAACCGCCTGCGACAGATTTGATCAAAAAGGCGGCGAAGATAGATAAAGGTTCGGACAACCCTCTTAAAAAGAAGGTAGCATCCTTAACTAAGGCTCAAGTTTTAGAGATCGTCGAGAAAAAGATCGCCGATCTGAATACCAAAGATAGAGAGCAGGCTGCTAGGATTATAGCGGGTTCGGCTCGCTCTATGGGTATTACGGTCACTGACTAGACCTTTTGACCGCTAAGGTTTAAAAAAGCGGTAGCACTTTAATTGCGGAGAAATATATGCCAAAAAATTCAAAAAGATTCAACGAACTTTTAAAAAAAGTTGACGTAAATAAAATTTATAGTGTAGACGAAGCGGTAAGCACAGTAAAAACTCTAGCTTCTGCTAAATTTGATGAGACAGTGGAGATCGCTCTTAAACTAAACGTAGATCCAAGACATGCCGATCAGATGGTGCGCGGCTCGGTCGTTTTGCCTGCTGGTACTGGCAAGAGCGTTCGAGTAGCCGTGGTTGCAAAAGACGCAAAAGCTAGCGAGGCTAGCGAAGCAGGTGCCGATATCGTGGGTGCCGATGATCTGATCGAAGAGATTCAAAAGGGAAATATAAATTTCGACGTTCTTATCGCCACTCCAAATTTAATGGGACTAGTCGGTAAGGTAGGTCGTATTCTTGGTCCAAAAGGCGTTATGCCAAACCCTAAAACCGGTACCGTTACTATGGATGTCGCTCAGGCGGTTAAAAACGCTAAGGGTGGACAGGTAAATTTCCGCGTCGATAAGCAGGGTAATATCCACGCAGGCCTTGGCAAGGCTAGCTTTAGCAAAGAGCAGCTTTTAGACAATATTACGACATTTATCAAAACCATAAATAAGCATAAGCCGGCGACTGCGAAAGGTAGATACGTAACTCATGCATCGCTTTCACTTACTATGAGCCCTGCAGTTACACTGGATAATCAAGAAATAATCGATTTAAAATAAAATTTTAAATTTTTATCTTAGATTGGAGATAGCTCAAGGTTTTTAACTTAATTGATCGAAATTTTAAAATTTCGATCGCTTGGCTTGAAATCACCGATCGGAAAGGAGACCTAATGACGAGAGACGAAAAATCAAAGATAGTAGCGGAGCTTGGCGAGGCTTTCAAAGCTAGCGAAGCTATAGTAATTTCCGATTTTAAAGGCCTTAGCGTTAAGCAGCTTGAAGATCTTCGAAATAGCGCGCGCGAAGCGGGCGTAAAGGTTCGAGTTATCAAAAACACCCTAGCCAATATCGCATTAAAAAATGCCGAAAAAAACGGACTTAGCTTTAAAGATACCAATATCTTCTTATGGGGCGAGCAGCTTTCTGTATGTAAAGTAGCGGCTAAATTTGAAGAGAAAAATGAAATTTTTAAGCTTAAGACCGCTCATATCGATGGGGAAGTAGCCGGCATAGATAAGGTTAGAGCGCTTTCGAAGATGCCTTCGAGAGACGAGCTTATCGCGATGTTACTTCAAGTATGGAATGCGCCGATTCAAAATTTTACGATCGGCCTCAATGCGCTTAAGCAGAAAAAAGAAGCTAGCGCTTAATTAAAATTTAGGAGAATAAAATGGCAATTTCAAAAGAAGATGTTTTAGAGTATATCTCTAATCTTTCGGTGCTAGAGCTTAGCGAACTAGTTAAAGAATTCGAAGAAAAATTCGGCGTAAGCGCAGCTCCGGTTATGGTGGCTGGCGGCGCAGGTGCAGGCGGCGCAGGTGCGGCAGCGGCTGAAGAGAAAACGGAATTCGATGTCGTATTGCTTGATGCGGGCGATAAGAAGATCAACGTAATCAAGGTTGTTCGCGCCTTAACGGGTCTTGGTCTAAAAGAAGCCAAAGACGCTACCGAGGCTACTCCGTCCGTTCTTAAAGAGGGACTTAACAAAGAAGACGCCGAGAAGGCTAAAAAAGAGCTTGAAGAAGCAGGCGCTAAAGTCGAACTCAAATAAATCGCGAAATTTTAAAATTTCGCATACAAATGTGTGCCGGTGCGCTGCATCGGCACTTCTTTCTTTAAAATACAACTACGAGGTAGTGGAATGTTAAACAGCCTATATTCAGGAAATCGTCTTAGAGTGGATTTTTCAAAGGTTCCCAAAGACATCGAAATTCCAAATTTATTACAACTACAAAAGAAAAGTTTTGATCATTTTTTAAATCTTGATAACTCGGGTGGAGAAAGCGGCATAGAGAAGGTTTTCAAAGCCATTTTTCCTATCCACGACGCACAGAATAGACTAAGTATCGAGTATGTAAGTAGCGAAATTTCAAAGCCAAAGTATTCGATTAGAGAATGCATGGAAAGAGGGCTTACTTATTCGGTAAATTTAAAGATGAAGCTACGTTTGCTAGTGCATGAGCGCGATGAAAAGACGGGCAAAAAAATCGGCGTAAAAGAGATCAAAGAGCAAGATATATTCATTCGCGACATTCCTCTAATGACCGATAGAATTTCATTTATCATAAACGGCGTAGAGCGCGTAGTCGTAAATCAGCTGCACAGAAGCCCGGGCGTAATCTTCAAAGAGGAAGAGAGCCCGACGGTTCTAAATAAACTCATCTATACCGCTCAAATAATACCAGATCGCGGCAGCTGGCTATACTTCGAGTACGACGTAAAAGACGTACTATACGTGCGCATAAATAAAAGGCGCAAGGTTCCGATCACGATCCTATTTCGCGCACTCGGTTACAAAAAACAAGACATTATAAAATTATTTTATCCTATTAAGACGATCTATATCAAAAAAGGAAAATTCCTAACCGATTTCGATCCGAAAGAATACGCGGGCAGGCTCGATTACGACATTATAAACGAAAAGGGCGAGGTGCTTCATCAAGCAAGCAAGCGCCTAACATCCAAAAAAGCGGAGAAGCTGGCGGAGGACGGACTAAAACTCATCGAGTATCCGGCTGAAATTTTAGCCGAGCGCTATCTAGCGGACGCCATCGTCGATAAAAACAGCGGCGAAGTGCTTTTTGATTCGCTAACCGCGCTTGATGAGGGCAAGCTAGCCAAGATCGCTAACACAGAGAAAAAATTTACGATCGCTAACGACCTAGCTAGCGGCGTAGATACTTCAATCATAAATTCCTTCATCCAAGACGCCGACGCGCTTAAGCTCTTGCAACAAAGCGAGGGCATAGACGACGAGAACGATCTAGCTGCGATTAGAATTTACAAAGTTATGCGCCCGGGTGAGCCGGTGGTAAAAGAGGCGGCAAAGAGCTTCGTAAACGATCTGTTTTTCAACCCTGAGCGCTACGATCTAACCAAAGTAGGTCGTATGAAAATGAATCACAAACTAGGCATCGAAGCGCCGGAGTACGTAACCGTACTAACCAGCGAGGATATTATCAAGACGGCGAAATATTTAATTAGAGTTAAAAACGGCGACGGCTTCATCGACGATCGCGATAATCTCGGCAATCGTCGTATTCGCTCGATTGGCGAGCTTTTGGCAAATGAGATGCACCTTGGATTTATCAAGGTTCAAAAGGCGACCAAAGATAAATTTACCGGCATTAGCGGAAATTTAGACGAGCTTATGCCGTATGATTTCGTAAACCCTAAAATCATCACCACTACGCTTATGGAATTTTTCACCGGCGGTCAGCTAAGCCAGTTTATGGATCAGACCAATCCGCTTAGCGAGGTCACGCATAAGCGCCGTCTATCTGCGCTGGGCGAGGGCGGTTTAGTTAAAGAGCGCGCCGGCTTTGAGGTGCGCGACGTCCATCCTACGCACTACGGTAGAATTTGCCCTATCGAGACGCCGGAGGGTCAAAACATCGGTCTTATTAACACCCTAGCGACCTATGCGAAGGTAAATGATCTGGGCTTCGTCGAGGCTCCGTATAAAAGAGTCGTAAACGGCAAGGTAACCGACGAGATTGTCTATCTTACCGCTACGCAGGAAGAAGGGCTCGTAATCGCTCCTGCGTCCGCTAAATTGGACGAAGAGGGCAATATCGTAGAGGAGCTTTTGGAGGTTAGAAAAGACGGCGAAAATATCATGGCTAAACGCGAGGATATTTCGCTGATAGACCTTTGCTCCGGTATGGTCGCGGGCGTAGCGGCGTCGTTGATTCCGTTTTTGGAGCACGACGATGCTAACCGCGCACTTATGGGCTCGAACATGCAGCGCCAAGCCGTGCCGCTTCTGCACTCTACTGCTCCTATCGTCGGAACGGGCATGGAAGCGATTATCGCGCGCGATTCATGGGAAGCGATCAAGGCCATTCGCGACGGCGTCGTAGAAAAGGTCGATAATAAAAATATCTTTATTTTGGGCGAGGACGAGAAGGGACCGTTTATCGATCACTACTCGATGGAGAAAAATTTACGCACCAACCAAAACACTACCTTTTCACAGCGCCCTATCGTGCGAAAAGGCGACGTGATAAAGGCCGGTCAAATCATAGCCGACGGTCCTAGCATGGACGGCGGCGAGCTTGCGATCGGCAAAAACGCCCTTATAGCTTTCATGCCGTGGCATGGCTATAATTACGAGGACGCCGTCGTCATGAGCGAAAAGATGATCCGCGCCGACGAATACACCAGCGTGCATGTTTATGAAAAGGAGATCGAGGCTAGAGAGCTTAAAGACGGCGTGGAGGAGATCACGCGCGACATCCCTAATATCAAAGAGGAGGAGCTTACCCACCTCGATGATAGCGGTATCGTAAAGATAGGTACTCACGTAAAACCGGGCATGATCCTAGTAGGCAAGGTAACTCCGAAGGGCGAGGTTAAACCGACGCCTGAAGAGAGGCTTTTGCGCGCAATTTTTGGCGAGAAGGCGGGACATGTGGTAAATAAATCTCTCTACGCGACCGCCTCTATGGAAGGCGTAGTGATCGACGTTAAAATTTTTACCAAAAAGGGCTACGAGAAGGATCCACGCACGAACAAAGCCTATGAGGATGAAAAAACCGAGCTCGAAAGGGAGCATCACGACAGGCTTTTGATGCTTGATCGCGAAGAGATGCTAAAGGTAGTGGCGCTACTTTCTAAAAGCGCTTTGCAAAGCGATCAAAGCCTCAATAAAAAAGATTATAAAAAGGGCGATAAGGTTAAAAAAGAGGAGCTTGAAAGCTCCAATCGCTTTACGTTAAATTCCTTCGTCAAGGCTTATTCTAAAGCTGTTCAGAAGGAATACGAAGAGCTAAAAAACCATTTCCAAAACGAAAAGCGCAAGCTCAAAGAGGAACATGACGAAAAAATCGAAATTTTAGAAAAAGACGATATTTTGCCAAGCGGCGTCGTTAAGCTCGTAAAGGTCTATATCGCGACTAAGCGCAAGTTAAAAGTGGGCGATAAGATGGCGGGCCGCCACGGAAATAAGGGCATCGTCTCAAACATCGTCCCTGAGGTCGATATGCCGTATCTGCCTAGCGGACAGCGCGTGGATATCGTGCTAAATCCTCTCGGCGTTCCAAGTCGTATGAATATCGGTCAGATAATGGAGAGCCACTTAGGTCTTGTGGGCTGGCGCTTAGGAGAGCAGATCGCTAAAATTTTAGAAGAGAAAACGGGCGAATGGATAAAAACCCTTCGCGCCAAAATGATTGAGATCGCAGGCGTTTCCAAACTAATGCAGGCTAAAAAAACGCTTGAAAAGATCAGCGACGAAGATCTTTTGAAATACGCTAGAGACTGGGCTAAGGGCGTTAGATTTTCCGCTCCGATATTCGAAGGCATTGTGCCGGAGGATTTCAAAAAGCTATTTGAAATGGCGGGCATCGATCAGGACGGCAAGACCGAGCTTTACGACGGTCGCACCGGCGAAAAGATCAAAGAGCGCGTAAACGTGGGCTGCATGTATTATCTCAAACTACACCATCTAGTCGACGAAAAGGTTCACGCAAGAAGCACCGGTCCTTACAGTCTAGTCACGCAGCAGCCGGTCGGCGGTAAGGCGCTATTCGGCGGTCAAAGATTCGGCGAGATGGAAGTTTGGGCTCTGGAGGCATACGGTGCGGCATACACGCTCCGCGAAATGCTAACGATCAAATCCGACGACGTCGACGGACGCTTGGCTGCGTATAAGGCGCTGACAAAAGGTGAAAACGTTCCGTCTACAGGAATTCCTGAGACATTTTTTGTTTTAACAAACGAGCTTAAATCGCTTGCTCTAGACGTTGAAATTTACGAGAATGGAGAGAATAAATGAGCGATAATTCAAATTTAGAAAGAATAGAAATAAAAGAAGACGCTAGAGTTCACGACTTCGACGCGTTTGCTATTAGGCTTGCTAGCCCTGAGCAGATTAAAGCATGGAGCCACGGCGAGGTAAAAAAGCCGGAGACTATCAACTACCGCACGCTCAAGCCGGAGCGCGACGGACTTTTTTGCGCTAAAATTTTCGGTCCCGTAAGAGATTATGAGTGCATCTGCGGCAAATATAAAAAGATGCGATATAAGGGCTGGAAGTGCGAAAAATGCGGTGTCGAGATCACGAGCTCGAAGGTTCGCCGCACTAGAATGGGGCATATCGAGCTGGTAACGCCGGTGGCGCATATTTGGTACGTAAATTCCTTGCCTAGTCGCATAGGTACGCTGCTAAACATCAAGATGAAAGATCTTGAGCGCGTGCTTTACTACGAGGCGTATATCGTAGAGAATGCGGGTGAGGCATTTTACGACAACGAAAATTCTAAAAAGGTCGAGAAATACGACGTTTTAAATGAAGAGCAGTATCAGAGCTTAAAAGAGCGCTTTTCGCAGACGGGCTTCGTCGCCAAAATGGGCGGTCAGGTAATTCGCGATATGCTAGCTGAGCTTGATTTGGTAGAAATTTTAAATTCTTTGAAGGAGGAGATGGCTAATACAAACTCCGAAGCGAAGAAAAAAACTATCGTCAAGCGTCTAAAGGTCGTCGAGAGCTTTTTAAATTCCGGCAATAAGCCCGAGTGGATGATGATTACAAATCTTCCCGTGCTACCTGCCGATCTACGCCCGCTTGTAAGCCTTGAGGGCGGAAAATTTGCGGTTTCGGACGTAAACGATCTATATCGACGCGTCATAAATCGAAATTCTAGACTTAAAAGGCTGATGGAGCTCGACGCCCCCGAGATCATCATCCGTAACGAAAAACGAATGCTTCAAGAGGCGGTGGATGCGCTTTTTGACAACGGACGTCGCGCTAACGCCGTAAAAGGCGCTAATAAGCGACCGCTTAAATCTCTAAGCGAGATCATTAAAGGTAAGCAAGGCCGCTTCCGTCAAAATTTGCTCGGCAAGCGCGTGGATTTTTCTGGTCGCTCCGTCATCGTCGTAGGTCCAAATTTACGCATGGATCAGTGTGGTCTGCCTAAGACGATGGCACTTGAGTTATTCAAGCCGCATCTAATCGCTCGCCTTCAAGAGAAGGGCTATGCAACGACCGTTAAGCAGGCTAAAAAGATGATCGAAAATAGGATCAATGAAGTTTGGGAGTGCTTGGAGGAGGTCGTAAAGGATCACCCGGTTATGCTAAACCGCGCGCCGACGCTTCATAAGATGTCTATTCAGGCGTTTCATCCCGTGCTCGTCGAGGGAAAGGCGATCAGGCTACATCCGCTAGTCTGCGCCGCATTCAATGCGGACTTCGACGGAGATCAGATGGCGGTACATGTGCCGCTTAGCCAAGAGGCGATCGCGGAGTGCAAAATTTTAATGCTAAGCTCGATGAATATCTTGCTTCCTGCGAGCGGAAAACCTGTCGCGGTGCCTAGCCAGGATATGGTTTTGGGAATTTATTATCTAAGCTTGGAAAAGCCAGGCGCCAAGGGAACAAATAAAATTTTTGCAAACGTCGATGAAGTAATGCTCGCCGTGGAGGCAAATGCCCTAGACATCCACGCTAAAATCAAAACGATGATCGATCGCCGCATTATCTTTACGACCGCGGGCCGCTTGATCATCAAATCGATCCTGCCTAGCTTTATTCCGGATCATCTTTGGAATAAGATTATGAAGAAAAAGGATATCGCCGAGCTTGTCGATTACGTCTATAAAAACGGCGGCCTTGAGATAAGCGCAGAATTTTTGGATAATCTTAAGAACTTAGGCTTTGAATCCGCGACTAAAGCGGGTGTATCGATCTCCGTTTCGGATATCATCGTGCCGAAGTCTAAAGCAGGTCTTGTAGAAGAGGCTAAAAAGCAGGTCAGAGAGGTTCAGAACCAATACGGCGCGGGCTTGCTAACTGACGGCGAGCGCTATAATAAAACGATCGACATCTGGACCAGCACTAGTAAGAAGCTAGCCGATGAGATGATGAAGATGATGGAGAAGGATAAGGACGGCTTTAACTCGATCTATATGATGGCCGATAGCGGTGCACGCGGTAGCGCGGAGCAGATCAAGCAGCTAGCGGGCATGAGAGGTCTGATGAGTAAGCCGGACGGCTCGATCATCGAGACGCCGATTACTTCAAATTTTAGAGAGGGTCTGAATGTAAACGAGTACTTCATCTCGACTCACGGCGCGCGTAAAGGTCTTGCCGATACTGCGCTTAAAACCGCAAACGCGGGCTATCTAACGCGAAAGCTGATCGATGTCGCGCAAAATGTTAGAGTTACGATGCACGATTGCGGTACGCACGAGGGTATCGAGGTTACCGAGATTGTAGAGAACGGAACGCAAATAGAAAGCCTAGCCGATAGGATTATGGGTAGGGTGCTAAGCTCGGATGTGATTGATCCGGTATCGAATGAAATTTTATTTACCGAAGGCACGCTTCTAGGCGTTAATGAGGTACGCACCATAGTCGATGCCGGCATCAAATCCGTAAGCATCCGTACGCCTATTACGTGCAAGGCTGAAAAAGGGGTTTGTGCAAAGTGCTACGGTGTAAATTTGGGCGAGGGCAAGCTAGTAAAACCGGGTGAAGCGGTCGGTATCATATCGGCGCAATCCATTGGTGAGCCGGGCACGCAGCTTACGCTACGAACCTTCCACGCCGGCGGTACCGCATCTACCGAGCAGCAAGATCGTCAAGTAATCGCCGATAAAGAGGGCTTTATCAGATATTACAACGTAAAGACCTACGAAAACGGCGGCAAAAATATCGTAATGAACCGCAGAAACGCTGCGGTACTTTTGGTTGAGCCTAAGATCAAAGCCCCAATTACTGGTAAGGTAAGTATCGATATAACTCACGATGATGTGAATATTACGCTAAAAGGTAAGAAAGAAGAATTTAAATATACTATCCGACGCCACGATCTAGCCAAGCCTACCGAGCTTGCGGGCGTAAGCGGTAAAGTTGAGGGGAAATTCTACATCGTATTTAAAGACGGCGAAACCGTTGGAGAAAATGATAGTTTAGTAGAGGTTATAAAAGAAGATTGGAATATCCCTACTCGAATTCCGTTTGCAAGCGAACTTCGCGTCAAAGACGGCGAGCCGGTAACTCAAAAGATCAAAGCGGGAGCAAATGGTACGCTTAAGTATTTCATCCTAAAGGGCGATTATTTAGAGAGGCTAAGAGATATTAAAAAAGGTCACGTCGTAAGTGAGAAGGGTATGTACGTAGTCATTTCCGATGAAAACGGCAGAGAGGCGATCCGCCACTATATACCGCGTGAATCTGTCATTACCTATGATGATAATAGCGTCGTAAAAAGCGAAGATCTTATCGCCAAGCCTAAGAAAGACGATCGCTTGATCATCGCCGAGTGGGATCCGTATTCTATCCCTGTGGCTGCAGAGTGCGAGGGTAAGATCAGCTTCGAGGATATCGAGCCGGGATACACCGCTACGGAGCAATATGACGAGACGACCGGCCAAAGCCGTTTGGTTATCAACGAATACCTACCGCAGGGCGTCAAACCGGCTATCATCGTAACTCCTAGCAAGGGCGAGCCTATCAAATACAACCTAGGACCGAAGACTGCGATTTTTACGAATAAGGGCGATCAAGTAGCGATTGCGGATATTTTGGCTAGAACGCCGAAAGCGGCTGCGAAGTCGAAAGACATCACCGGCGGTTTGCCGCGCGTATCGGAGCTATTTGAGGCGCGCCGTCCAAAAAATACCGCGATCATCGCGGACATCGACGGAACCGTCCGCTTCGATAAGGCGTTGCGTGCAAAAGAGCGCATTATAATAGAGGGCGAGGACGGAACGAGTGCAGAGTATCTAATCGATAAGAGCCGCCAGATACAGGTGCGAAACGGCGAGTTCGTCCACGCGGGCGAGAAGCTTACCGACGGAGTTATCAGCTCGCACGACGTGCTTAGAATTTTAGGCGAAAAGGCGCTGCATTACTATCTGATAAGCGAAATTCAACAGGTTTACCGCTCTCAAGGTGTCGTCATCAGCGATAAGCATATCGAGATTATTGTATCTCAGATGCTCCGCCAGGTCCGAATCGTCGATAGTGGCGATACTCAGCTAATCGTCGGTGATCTGATTAGCCGTCGTAGATTTAGAGAAGAAAACGAGCGCATTATGAAAATTGGTGGTGAGCCTGCGATCGCAGAGTCCGTACTGCTGGGCGTAACTCGTGCGGCCGTTGGAAGCGATAGCGTCATTTCGGCAGCGTCTTTCCAAGAGACTACGAAGGTTCTAACCGAGGCTAGCATCGCGGGTAAATTTGACCGATTAGAGGACTTAAAAGAAAACGTCATCCTAGGTCGTATAATCCCTGTGGGAACGGGTCTGTATAAAGATAAGGAAGTTAAACTCAAAAAATAATTTTGGGCGCAAGCCCTAAATTTAAAGGATAAAGCATGAATATGATCAACATAAATTTCGGTCTTTTATTTATCAGGTTGGGGCTTGGAGTTTGTCTTTTAATGCACGGAATTTTTAAGCTTACTCACGGCATAGACGGCGTAAAATCGATGCTAGTAGCTAGAGGAATTCCGGATCTGGTGGCTTACGGCGCATACGTAGGCGAGGTGCTGGCGCCCGCGATGATAATCATAGGTGTATTTTGCCGCATAGGCGCTCTGCTTGTGATCGCAAACGTGCTCATGATAATATACGTCCTGCATATTCCGTTGGGTGCGCTTACCGGAGTGGGCGGATTTGAGCTGGAAATCGTATATCTATATCTTTCCGCTGCGATCTGCCTAGTAATCTGCGGCGGTGGGGAGTTTGTGCTGATTAGAGATTAAAATTTAGTTAAATTTACGTTTCTGTAAGTTTAAACAAAGTATAATCCAAATATTTTTGAATAAATTTTTGTGAAAGGAAAGATGTGCCAACCATAAATCAATTGGTCAGAAAAGAGCGCAAGAAGCTTACCGAGAAATCGAAGTCTCCAGCGCTAAAGAATTGCCCTCAACGAAGAGGAGTTTGCACTAAGGTCTACACCACGACCCCTAAAAAGCCAAACTCAGCGCTTCGTAAAGTTGCCAAAGTAAGGCTTACTAGCGGATTTGAAGTCATCAGCTATATCGGCGGTGAAGGTCACAATCTACAAGAGCACTCTATCGTGCTAGTTCGCGGCGGTCGCGTAAAGGACCTACCGGGCGTTAAATATCACATCGTCCGCGGTGCGCTCGATACTGCAGGCGTTGCGAAACGAACCGTTGCAAGATCAAAATACGGTGCTAAACGACCTAAAAAATAGTTTAGCCGAAACAGACCGGCACTAGATTTTGCCGAGTTTGAGTAAAATTTTAAAATTTGAAGGAATAAAATGAGAAGAAGAAAAGCTCCCGTTAGGGAAGTTATGCCTGATCCGATTTATGACAGCAAGGTAATCACAAAATTTATTAATTCGCTTATGTTCGACGGCAAAAAGAGCGTTGCTACCGAGATTATGTACGGCGCCTTAAATTTCATTGACAATAAAGGCGGCGAGAAGAAAGGTATTGAAATTTTTAACGATGCCATAGATAACGTTAAGCCTTTGATGGAAGTTAAGTCTCGTCGTGTAGGCGGCGCAACTTATCAGGTTCCGATCGAGGTCAGGCCTGCTCGCCAGCAAGCTCTGGCTATCCGCTGGATCATCTCTTTTGCGAGAAAAAGAAGCGAACGTACGATGATAGAGCGCCTGGCTTACGAGCTTATGGACGCCGCAAATTCTAAAGGCTCTTCATTTAAGAAGAAAGAAGATACCTACAAGATGGCGGAAGCCAACAAAGCTTTCGCGCATTATCGTTGGTAGGAGGGCATCATGGCAAGAAAAACCCCTTTGCATATGGTTAGAAACATCGGTATTGCCGCCCACATTGATGCCGGAAAGACCACTACAAGCGAAAGAATTCTATTTTTTACCGGCATGAGTCATAAGATTGGCGAGGTTCACGAGGGCGCCGCTACGATGGACTGGATGGAGCAGGAGCGCGAGCGCGGCATCACGATCACGTCTGCGGCAACTACCTGCTTTTGGAATAATCATCAGATAAATTTGATCGACACCCCGGGCCACGTCGACTTTACTATCGAAGTAGAGCGCTCAATGCGCGTTTTAGATGGTGCGGTAGCAGTATTTTGCTCTGTAGGCGGCGTTCAGCCTCAAAGCGAGACCGTTTGGCGTCAAGCGAATAAATACCATGTTCCGCGTATCATTTTCGTAAATAAGATGGACCGCGTAGGCGCAAATTTTTATAATGTCGAACAGCAGGTCAAAGATAGGCTCAAAGCTCATCCGGTTCCGATTCAAATTCCGATCGGCGCTGAGGACGATTTTAAAGGCGTTATCGATTTAGTCACTATGAAAGCGCTCGTTTGGGACGATAGCAAGGGTCCTTCAGCTCCTGAGATCGTTGAAATTCCTGCTGAATTACGAGAAAAAGCGCAAGAGTATCGCGACAAGATGATCGAAGCGGTAGCAGAGACTGATGAAGCTTTGATGGAGAAGTATTTTAACGGCGAAGAGCTAAGCGTAGAAGAGATTAAAAAGGGCATCAAGAAAGGCTGCTTAAGCCTAAGTTTTTTTCCTATGCTATGCGGCACCGCGTTTAAAAATAAAGGCGTACAGCCTTTGCTAGATGCGGTCGTAGATTATCTACCTGCGCCTGATGAAGTGCCTGCGATTAAGGGTCAGTATGAGGATGGCAGTGAGGTTCATGTAAGTTCTACCGACGAGGGCGAGTTCGCGGGCCTTGGATTTAAGATTATGACCGATCCTTTCGTAGGTCAGCTTACATTTGTGCGTGTCTATCGCGGCGTTTTGGAAAGCGGCAGCTACGTCGTAAATACCGGCAAGGGTAAAAAAGAGCGCATCGGACGCTTGCTAAGGATGCACTCGAATAAACGCGAAGAGATCAAAGAGCTATATGCGGGCGAGATCGGCGCCGTTGTGGGTCTTAAAGACACTCTTACTGGCGATACTCTAGCTAGCGAAAAAGATAAAGTAATTTTAGAACGTATGGAATTTCCTGATCCCGTTATCAGCGTAGCTGTAGAGCCTAAAACCAAAGCTGATCAAGAAAAAATGGGTATCGCGCTTCAAAAATTGGCGCAAGAAGATCCGAGCTTTAGGGTCGCGACCGACGAAGAGAGCGGACAAACTATTATTTCGGGAATGGGCGAATTGCACCTTGAGATCATCGTAGATAGAATGCTTAGAGAATTTAAGGTTGAGGCCGAGGTCGGACAGCCGCAGGTCGCATATCGTGAGACTATACGCAAAACGATCGAGCAGGAGTACAAATACGCCAAGCAGTCGGGTGGTCGCGGTCAATACGGTCACGTATTTTTGCGCCTAGAGCCTTTGGAGCCGGGCACCGGATATGAGTTCGTAAACGATATCAAAGGCGGCGCGATCCCTAAAGAATACATCCCCGCAGTCGACAAGGGCTGCCAAGAGGCGATGCAAAACGGCGTTTTAGCGGGCTATCCGGTCGAGGACGTGCGCGTAACGGTCTATGACGGAAGCTACCACGAAGTCGATAGCTCCGAAATGGCATTCAAACTCGCCGCTTCTATGGGCTTTAAAGAGGGCGCTAGAAAAGCGGGTGCCGTGATCTTGGAGCCTATGATGAAGGTCGAGGTAGAAACTCCCGAGGAGTATATGGGCGACGTCATCGGCGATCTAAACAAACGCCGCGGACAGGTTAATAATATGAGCGAACGCGGCGGTAATAAGATCATCGACGCGTTTTGCCCGCTTTCGGAGATGTTCGGTTACTCAACCGATCTGCGCTCTCAGACGCAGGGTCGCGCGACCTATTCGATGGAATTTGATCACTACGACGAGGTTCCTAAAAACGTCGGCGAAGAGATCATCAAAAAGCGCAACGGCTAATTTAACAGGCGCTAGGGTGCGGCGATAGCTTATCGCCAACCCCCGGCGCTTCTTTGAATTTTAAAACGGTGTTTAAATTTAACCTACTTCACGAGCCAAAATTTTAACTCACACTCTGGTTTCAAATAAAATTTCAATCCATAAATTTTGATTTCTGTAGATTGCAAATTTAGATCAAAAAATTTCAATTAAATTTAAAAATTCAAAACATAACTTAAAACGCGCTCATGATGCCGCACCTGTCGTTTTACTAGTGATTTCTTTCTTTCGCAGGTAAAGTGTACATACAGCGCTATCGCTTTGACTTTTATTCACGGACAAAATCGCCGCAAACGGGGAGAAATTTTATCTTCGGCACAGCCTTAAGGCGGAGCGCAACTATCATAGACTTATATCAGATCGCGACCATTAGTGCTTTATGCAAGTAGCGGTATTCTCGGGGGCTTTAATTGTTCTGCCGCTTTGCGCCATAAAATTTCATCTTAACGCAGCGATCTACGCACCGTTCATTAGGCCGAGCCGACGCACGAACTCGCCCATTTTCGGATTTAGCAGGCGTTTGCTTTCGCAGGTTATAATGCGCCAGTTTTAAATATTTCAAAACAAAGGAAAATCATGCAACAAACCAAATTACAAGGCGTAAGCGTCGGTCTTTCGGGTAACGAGCTTAAGCTGGGAGATAAGGCGCCAGAGGTTAGTCTGGTCGCGGCCGATCTTAGCGAGGTCAAAGTCGGTGGCGGCACGGGCAAGGCGCAGGTCATCATCGCCGTGCCGTCCCTGGATACGGACGTGTGCGCGACCGAGACGCGCAAATTTAACGAGCGCGCCGCGAGTATAAAAAATACCGAGGTTTTCGTGGTCTCGATGGATCTGCCGTTTGCCGCGGGCAGATTTTGTTCGACCGAGGGGATCAAAAATTTACGCGCCCTAAGCGACTTTCGCGATAAAGAGTTTGCGCGCGCATACGGCGTGCTGATCGCGGATGGCGCGCTTGCAGGGCTAACGTGCCGCGCGGTTTTCGTCGTGGACACCGCGGGCAAGATCGCCTACAAGCAGATCACGGACGACATCGTAGATGAGCCCGATTACGACGCGGCGCTGAATGCGGCGGCGTTTGCGAGCGGAAGCGCTGCGACGCAGGGCTGATGCAATTTCTAGGTCTGCGGCGCAGACATCTGCTTGCTTAAATTTAGCGGGCTTAAAATACGCGGACGGGCGCCTTGCTCGCCTGCAACTTTAAATTCTAAAATTCCACGGCGCTCTGAAATTTGGCAGGCCGCGTCTGAAATTTCAGCGGATCTGCGCCCGTGATCCACCTTGCGCAGTTTACAAGAAAAATTTTAAAATTTTAATCCCCAATTGATTCATAAATTCTCACATTCGGTATGCTTTTCGATCCGTCGGCACATATTTTGGATTTAGAAAAAACAGCGCGCGATCGGGTTAAATTTTAGTGCAAAACACAGGCGGCAGTACCGAGAAGCTAGACGAGGCGTGGATGAAATGCGAATGAAATTTGCAATGGGAGCATATATGCAATACGGACCGAGAAAATTTTAGACGCAACGACGTATAGCAAAGCGAGACGACGCGCGCAAAGATAAGGCGCGCTATTTTTCTTTAGACGAGGCGGAAGTGAGCCGAGTGAAGGAGCGTATATTATAATACGTGGCCGAAATTCGGCGAAATTTCCAACGACGTATAAAGGAAAAAAAGGGACGCTAAGTATTCAGGTCGGGATAATCCCACGCATTATATTCATCCGTCAGATTATCGTCCTCCGCCCCTTTGCAGCACAGCCACTCTAACTCGCCGCGTCTCTCCATCACGACCTCTTCATCAAGCCCCGCGCTGTCTGAGCCGTGCACGCGAGCATTGACGCACGCCCAGTGGTAGCGGTAGATGAGATCGAGCGCCTGCAGGATTTCATCCGTATCGCGTAGCTTCACGCGCGCCGAAAAATCGTCGCCGCTAAAGGTGTCCATCACAAAGGCGCAGTCGCAGATCTCGCTCGGAAAGCTAAGCTCCTCCACGAGCCCCATGGCCCACATCAGCGCCCACAGCGACTCGTATTTCCAGCCCATATTTACGGCCTCGTCGCGGCTTGCCTCGCCCTGCGTGACGCGGCGCTCCATGCGCGTGAGCTTGTCTATGCAGCCGTAGCGATTATCTAGAAAGCCCTGTACGCCCTGCTTATCCTCATCCGCGAGCTTGCCCTCGTCTCTGATCGAGCAGGCGCACATTATCGCCGCATACGAGCAGATCGCGCGAGCGATGACTTCGTCCTTTTCGCGCGGGGTGACCTCGTCCGTCTCATACCGCAGCGGCAGATGATCGATATACGGCACGCCCTGCGATTTTAAAATTTCGATGCTTATATCCTTGCGTTCCTGCGCGGCCTTGCCGATCTTCGCGGCGTTTGCGCTATTTTTGCCACCTTTTTTGAAAAAATCTGAAAATGCCATGAGCTCTCCTTAAAATTTTAAACGTATTTTAAAACAATCGCGCAAAATTTCAGCTTACGGCGGCGGGACGAATTTTTTAAATTCAAACTCAAACCTCGAGCTTTGCAAATCGAACGTAAATTTCACGCTGCGTTACGAATTTATGCGGCGCCGCGCAGGATCGCCCGTATCCGTAATGAGCGAATTAAAAAGGATCGTTCGTGCCGCAAGGAGGCGGCCGAATTATGGTAAAATTCGCTAAATTTAATGCAGGAGCGGCGAATGGGACGGCAGATAAATTTTTAAAATCGCAAAAGAACACACTAAGAACACATTCGCTCGCTAAAATCCATCCAAAATTTTAAGGCGAAAAGTACCACAAAGGAGAAAAAATACAAATCTACGACATTAACGTAACTACAGGCAGAGGCGAGCAAAAAATCTATGAGCGAGTACCGCGGCAAAGTGTTGCTCATCGCAAATACGGCCAGCAAATGCGGCTTTACGAACCAATACGAGGAGCTTGAGGCGCTAAATCAGGAGTTTAAAGACAAGGGGCTTTGCGTGTTGGGCTTTCCTAGCGATAATTTCGCTCATCAGGAACCCGACGACGACGAGACGATAGAGCAAAATTGCAAGCTAAATTTTGGCGTAACGTTTGAGCTATTTAAAAAAGGCAACGTGCGCGGCGAGAGCGCGATAGAGCTGTTTAAATTTCTAACTTCAAAACAGGGATTTAAAGGCTTTGATGCAGCCCATCCGTTAAGCGCAAAACTTGAAGAATCGCTAAAAAGTAACTTCCCCGAAATTTTAGAAGGCGACGGCGTGAAATGGAATTTTACGAAATTCGTAGTGGATAGAAACGGCGAAGTCGTAGCGAGATTTGAGCCGACGGCTAGCTTTGAACAGATAAAAGCGTGCGTGAAAAAGCTACTAGGCTAAACGGCTACTCGCAGACGCTTAAGTAAAGCTCGGCGAGCCTGAAATATAAAATCAAATTTAAGGAGAGAAAATGCAACTACTCGAAGCTATGAAAAAGCGTCGAAGCGTGCGCGAATTTAACGCTGAAGTCCCGTCAAAAGAGGAAATCCAGGCGATTTTGGAGGCAGCGTATCTGGCGCCCGCTCTTTTTACCACCAAGGACGTTCACATAAGCGTAATTACGGACAAAGATCTTTTGCGCGAGCTTGATGCGGCGGCCGTTAAGAAATTCGGAAAAATGCTTGAAAACATGGGGATGAAAACCAAAACTACGCTTTACGGCGCGCCCGTTCTTGTCTTGCTTTCGGGTAAACTCGCGACGGAACTGCCGAAGGAATGCGAAGGCGCCAAGCTTGAAAATCTACACCGCGGGATTTACTGGGCGATGGGTTCTGTGATGCAAAATATGCAGCTTCGCGCAACCTCGCTTGAGCTTACTTCGTGCCCGATAAATACAGTCGTCGTTACGCTTTTTGACGAGCCTGTTCTCGCAGCTCGTGCGGGCATTCCCGAGGGATACTCGCCGCTTTGCTCGCTTGCGATCGGTAAAAGCGACGCTAAATGCGAGGAGCGTAAGCCTAGCTGCGATCATTACAGGGTTAGCTATATTTAATTTGCTTGTGCCCTGCCGTTTAAATTTGCGCCTGCAACGAAGCCTAACGTGGCGTCTGAGTGGATACGTTTATAGTGGCTAAACGCTTAAATTTGCAGGCGTTTCAAATTTATAGCCCTTTGCGAGCCGTCTGCGGCAAGCGGTACAAACTAGCGGCGGCGAAGGCGGCTTTGAGATCGCGCGGCTGCGATATGGCGGAGCGACCTTTTGCTTACATAGACGCCCTTGCGCGAGCGATCGCCTTTTCTTGCATAACCAAGCCGTTTGGGCAGGAAAACGATTAAATTCTAAAAGCGCGCGTGATCCAAGCGGCGCCTTTTTTGCGTAGACGCCGCCTTTGCTCGCGCTATCGATGCCGCCCGTTTACGGCGTCGTAATATTCGGCAGTTTGTCGTTGTTCAGATAAAATTTTAAAATTTTACCGTCCGCGCAGCGCTTCGCGTAAAAATAATCTTTGTAAAAAGAGGCGCCGCAGCTAAGCCCGCGACCGATCGCTTCGTCGTTTTTAGGTTTATTTCCGGAGAAATTTCCCCAAGTAGCCGCGCCCGGATTTTTTGCGACGAGTCGCAGCGCGATCATCTCTATAGCTTCTTGCGTTTCTCGTCCTCCCGTGCCTTCTATGATGCTTCGATACATATCGTCGTAAAATACCTTTGCAGGCAATTCGGGCTCTTGCGGCGATTCAGCGAAATAAAAAATTTTAAGCTTTGCCTCAGGTCGGTTAAGTTTCGGCGGTTACTCGAACCGGTTTTGGCGGCACCATAGGCGCTCTTTTTTGCAAATATACCGTCCCGCCGCAGCCGGCAAGAATGTCTGCGATATATGGAATAAAATCGCCGAGCGGCATAAGAAGGCGGACGCGGGGCATTTTATCTGCGTTTTAAATTTTGCTTTTTATGGCTTCGGCGATCGCACGCCGCTTTAAATCGATGTTTATCTTTTGACCATGCGTTCACATAAGCAAAACGCGCTTTGTCGCGTAAATTTAAAAAGCGGCGCCCGAATTTAGCCGAGCGCCGCAATTAAAATTTAACCGATTTACGCACTCAAACGAGCGGTGCCGTCTGGCGCACCTCTTGGTTAAATTTAAGCGGGTGCGATCAATACTTAAACGAGCTTCCCGGCTCGATCAACTTAACCTTTTGCTTATAGTTCATCTTAAGCACCGCAGCAGGCCCTAGCACGGTCGCCTTTTCGCCCTCAAGCCAAAACGCTGTACCCTCCGGCATCGCGTACACCGTCGATTTTTGATTAGCGATCAAAAATTCCTCCAGCCTCTCCTCTCTGCTCTCGCCGTTGTGCCCCGCAGGCTTACCCGAGATGAAGTGCGGATTGATCTGGTACGGGAAGATGTTGAAGGTATTAAACGACTCAGGCTCGATGATCGGCATATCGTTCGTCGTCATCATCGTAGCGCCCGCGACGTTCGAGCCCGCGCTCCAGCCGATATACGGCGTGCCGTCCTCGACCATTTTGCTAATCAGAGCGATGAGCTCGTTTTCGTACATATCGTGCACGAGCTTGAAGGTGTTGCCGCCGCCTACGAATATGCAATCCGCGCTCGCGACTTCCTTCGCGGCGTTTTTAGCGTGATGGACGCCGACAATGTTTAAGCTTAAACTCGCAAGCGCCTCTTTGACGCGCTTTTCATATTCGTCGTAGCTCCTGCGAAGGCTTGCGTAAGGGATGAAAACGATCTTTTTGCCCGCGAGGTTATTCTCCTGCGCAAATTTACCGATCCACGACACCGCGTGCGATAGATACTTCGTGTCTTTGTAGCCCGAGCTTGAGAGCAGCAGCGCTCTTTGCTTGCTATGATCGCGCTTTGAGAGCTTAAACGCCTTTTCGCTCGCAGCTAGTTCGCTCGTACCGAGCATCGCAGCGCCCGCCGCCAAAGCGGCTACCTTTAGTAGGTCTCGTCTTTGATTTTGCATCTTTTCTCCTTTAAATCAAAGTTGATATCTGTTTTGAAATTATATTCCTTTGCATATAAAGAGGGGCTGAATATTCGGTTTAAATTTCGCTCGCCTCAAAGCCTCGCCAAGGTAAAATTTTAAACTATTAAATTTCGAAATTCGGCAAGGCGCTGCGTCGTAAAATTTTAAAAGCGCGGCTAAATTTAATAAAATTTACGTTTCGTCTTTCGGGGTATATGAGCCCGTATTGAAAAAATAGCATACCCCAAAAACTATTCCGCAAATCGGCGCTACGATTAAGGCGTACAAAAATATATGAGCTGCGGCGCCTTCCAATATTCCGGTAAAAATCAAGGTCGGATATAAAAGTAAAACTATGCTGGCAAAATTTTCTATCGTAAAGACCAACAAACTATCTCCTTGATCCTTGATAAAAAGGTTGCTGTATCGCTTAGTCTTAGTGTATCTTAAAAAACAGATCGTCGCGCATATAGGCAAAACTATTATCGCGACATCACGAATATCTTTAAAAATTTTATACGACGATTCTATACCGATATTCGAAAAAAGCAAATCAAGAAAAAACATTAGCATTAGCGAGAAATAGATGGTTGTAGCCGCCGACGAATAATACCCTATAATCACGCGTCTGATAAATCTATGCATATCGTATCGCTTCTTTAAATTTTCAGGGATAGCGGCAAATTTCTCGTCCAGCTCTTTCGTGTCTGATTGGAATTTCTCGTCCACAGCTCGCTCCTTTTGTAAAGCGCTAAATTTTAGAAATTATATCGAATTTAGCGGCGCAAAGTGACTAAATTTAGGTCTAAATTTAAATGCGAAAAAGTATAATCACGCCATGGTTTTGACGCAAAATTTGATCTATGAAATTTTACCCTTGTGGGGGAGATCCCCGCGGGCAGGGTCGCTAGCTACGGGCAGATCGCGCTCCTGATCGGGCTGCCCGCTTGCTCGCGGCTCGTGGGGCGCGTGCTCTCGCAAGCAGAGCTCTACGGCGACTACCCGTGCCACCGCGCCCTTTATCACGCGGGCGCTTTGGCGGCGAGCTTTGCGGCTCAGCGCGAACTGCTAGAGGCCGAAGGCGTGGAATTTAGAGGCGAGCGCGTCTGTATGAAAAAGCACCGCTGGGAGTGCTAAGGCCTAATCGCCGCAGCCTGAAGCACGGAATTTACGGATCGTTTGAAGCGCAAAATTTTAAATTGTCCGCGGCATGGAATTTTAATTTATAAAATTTTAGATCCGCGCAGGTTTAAGCGGCGTAGCGGCAGCGCTGCCGACCGCTAAGAGCCTGCGAGCTTCATTTGTTTGTAGATGCGGCGCAAATCATCATGCGTGAAAAGATAAAATTCATCTTTTTTGCGTGGCGGCTTAAATGCTGCACTAAGCGGCTCCTCGGCATCAGTCCGCCGCAGTTTTACGAAGCAGGCGCGACGCCGCCTATTGGTTTTCTTGTCGCGCCCGTTTCGGCGCCGCTTGTAGATTTTGGTTATCGCAAATTTTGTAGCGGCCGAACTGGCGGCCGACCTATCCGCCCTCGGCGCGTTAAAAATTTTAAATCGATGCGGCTTCTGCGGAAGACGGAGAAAAAGCGGCGAAATTTTAAAATTTATTTCAGATTAAACGAAAGCCTATATAATCGGTAAAATTTCATTTGAAAGGCAAAACTCCCGACTCCCGATATCGCCGAGCACGGCGCGTTTTTCCCGTCGCCGTTTTCGCTGTCACAGTTTACGGCGCCCGTGAGCGATCTGGCGGATTTTAATTACGAGAAAAAATACGACGGCGATAAAAAAATCCTCATCATCGCGGCCGACGAGCGGTATTTGCTGATGGACAACGGGACTTTTTTCTCCACTGGCAACCACCCCGTCGAGACGCTCGTGCCGATGTATCATCTGGCGCAGGCCGGTTGGGATTTCGAGATCGCGACGCTCTCTGGAAATCCCGTAAAATTCGAGTTTTGGGCGATGCCTGCGAAGGACGAGCGGCTCAAGGGCTTTTTCGGGAGCTACGCGGCTAAATTTAAAGAGCCTAAAAAGCTCGCCGATATCGTAAAGAAGGGATTTGACGAGTATTTTGCGCTGTACATCCCGGGCGGCCATGGCGCGCTGATCGGGCTTGATGAGAGCCGCGACGTAAAGGCCGCGCTAAAATGGTTTCATGAGCAGGGCAAATACATCATCACGATCTGCCACGGCCCAGCCGGGCTGCTAGCCGCGGCGCTTGACGAGGATAAGTTTTTGTTCGAGGGCTACGAGCTCGTGCTGCTGCCCGACGTCATTGATCGCACCTCGCCGGGTATTGGCTACATGCCGGGCCATCTGCGCTGGTATATGGGCTCGCGGCTAGCAAAACTTGGGATGAAAATCCTAAACGAAGGTATCGACGGCGCCGTGCACAAAGACCGCAACTTGCTCTCGGGCGATAGTCCGCTAGCGGCCAATAACCTCGGCAAACTGGCGGCTAAAACGCTTTTAGAGTCGCTGTAAATTTTACGCCGTTAAGGTCGGCATCTCGGCATAAAATTTTAATTTTTACGCGGCGGAAAAATTTAAAATTTCAAAGCGTGCCCGCTTCGGTTTTAAATTTAATGATCGCCGTCCTGCGCGCGGTGTAATCGTTTAAAATCGCCGCTCGCCTTCGATTTGTAAGCGATGCGCTGTGCAGCGTCTAAATTTAAGTATTCAAATTTTATCGCACTTTTGCGTGCGAGCATTAAAATCTTTTGCGCCTTTTAAATTTGCCGCTTTACGGCGCCGTGCTCTTCGCGGGTGTGAAAAGCCCTCGCATATCGACGCCCTCTGGCTGCAGCAGCTTTATTTTTCTATCGATGCCGCCTGCATAGCCCGTGAGGTTGCCGTGCGCGCCTATGACGCGGTGGCAGGGGATGATGATCGAGATTTCGTTGTGCCCTACGGCGCCGCCCACGGCTTGCGCGGACATCTTTGCTAGCCCGCGTGTCGCGGCGATTTCGCGCGCGATCTGTCCGTAGGTCGTAGTTTTGCCGTAAGGAATTTTAAGCAAAATTTCCCACACGGCGCGCCTAAACGCCGAGCCTACGGGATTTAGAGCGGGCGTAAAACCCGGCTCGCGTCCGCTAAAATACAGATCGAGCCAGCGCCTAGTTTGATCGAAAACGGCTAAGTTTTTCTCCTCAAAAATGCGTAATCAGAGCGTTTGCAGCCAAAACATCCGCGCCGGATTCCTGCTCTGTTTGGACCGGTAAATTTTTAAATCGCGCGACAAGGCTATTCGTATCGAATTTTTTGCCCGCATCGTTCGAAATTTTTACCGAAAAATCAACCATATCAAATTTTTCGCCCGTGCCTTGCGCCGAAAGATTGATAGCGCGAGGTTTTTTCCCGCATCATAAGCCGCAAAATCGCTCGCATTGTACTTTTTATCTGCGCCGCTTGCCGCTTTTGCCGCAAAATCGCTCTTTTTGCTCTTTTTCAACGCCGCAAAATCGCGCTGTGTTTCGCTCGCGCCGTATTGCTCCTTTGCGAGCAGATCGGCGCTGCCGCGCTTTTCGTTAGCGGCACCATTCGCTTCTAGCGTGCAGCTTTTCTCGTAGCAACCCTCTCTCGCAGCGGTATCTGTTTTTGTCGCAATATCGCGCGCGCAGAATTTGCCGTCCGTGCTGCCCATTGCAAGAGCGTGCGCGTAGTACTTCTCGCCCTCGAACCACAGCCCGCAAAGCCCCGCCTCATCGCCCGCGAGCGTGATTTTGCCAAGCGGCGAGTCGTAATATGCGATAAATTTCATCGCTCCTCCTATTTTGCGATTAAATTTAGCGCCGCAAATAGCGCCTAAATTTCCCAAATTTCTAAAATTTGCGGGCAGATTTTAGCTACGCTTTGCTTAAACTCCGCCTTTTGCGTGCTACTCGGGTCGCCAAGGGCTTCAAATTTGGAAAAAAGCTCGGCGATCTTTAGCCAGCCCGCAAGATTTAGATCGAATTTTTTCAAATTTGCCTCGGACAAAAACTCCAAATCATGGTCGTAAAACGCGATCTCACCGCCAGAGCTTAGCAGCCAAAGATCGCCGCTGCCGCCGTCTGCAAAGATACAAAACTCGCGCAGCAGCCCGCTATCGCCCTCAAAAGGAAATTTCGCCGCGTCGTTGCAGAGCGCGATATTGTGCTCTTTCAGCACTCTAAAATCGCCCGCAATCTCCCTGCCGAGGTATCCGCTCAGGATATTTTTAAGCTCGTTTTTGTTCAAAATTTAACTCCTCCGCTTTAGTTTCGTTTTTTGGCGTAGAGCATAAGAAAGCCGACCATCGCCGCGAAAATCACGCACATCGCAAGCGTCACGATGAGCGTGCCGTGCGCCGAGCCGCTTAAAAACAGCCCCGTCGTGTTCATCCCGAAAAAGCTCGTGATGAAATTTAGCGGCATCAGCAGCGACGAGATGATCGTGAGAATGTAGATGTTGCGGCTAATTTTGTCGTTTTTGAGCCCCTGGATGAATTGATAGATATCCTCGATCCTGACGGCATATTCGCTCATCACGCCTTTAAAAACGCCCGCTTCGTAGGCGTAGTTTTTCAGCTGTTTTTTCAGCGCCGGCTGCTCATTTGCGCAGATGAGCAGCGCCTCGTAGAAATGCAAAACTTTGTTTTGAAATTTGCGGATTTCGTATTTTAGGACAGAGTGCCTTTTCATAAATTTTGAAAAATCGCCGCGCCGCGTGTAGATCTTTTCGTAATTTTCAAGCTCTGCGGAGTGCTCTAAAATTTTATCGCGGTACTGCGCGAGGATCTTTTTAACGACCGCGAAAAACTCCGCCTCGCTGCTAAGCCGCACCTCGGCGGTACCCTCCTGCAAATAGATCGCGCCTGCGTCGAAAATAAAGCGGTAGTTTTGCTCGCGCGGCGCGTCCGTCACGAAGTACACATACTCGCGATCTTCGGCGTAGTAGTAGCCCGAAACGCTGCGCTTTTCGGTAATCGGGTTCAATGAGACCTCCTTATTCAATCGTTTTAAATTTGCGGAATTTCAGAATTTCGTTGCAGATTAGAATTTTGAAATTCCGCTGCCTATAAGAATTCCGAAATTTCGCCACTAATAGGAATTCTAAAATTCCGCCGCCATTTAAATTTTATCGTATTTGGAATTTCAAAATTCTTTTGCGCTTGGAATTTTAAAATTTTAAGCACGAAAGAATTTTATTATTGGTGAGATTTTATGCGACGCAGTCGCAATTCAAATTTAACGCGGACGCAGTCCGCACCGCTAGCGTCGCGCGGGTGGGGGTTGGTAAGGGGGGGCGGGCGCGCCTCGCAACTCTGAGCGCCGCCCCCTTACGAATATCGCACATAATGTACCCAAGCGCTAGGCTATATCATAAAATTTTGTAAAAATTTACAAAATAAAATTTCATTCCTAAATTCACAGCTCGCGAAATTCACGCCGTGATTTCTATTTTTTTGGGGCGGGAAGGGGGCTTGAATTGCGAGGTCGCTCCCCTTCCCGCCTCAAACCCCGCCCATCCCCCTACTACGCTTTAAGCGGTGCGGACTGCGTCCGCGCTGTATTTTCTATTGCGGTTCACGCCGCATGAAATTTTAGAATTTCAAATTGAGCTCTTGCACTTTAAATTTCAAATATAAAACGTGGACTAAATTTAAAGCCGAGGACAAATTTTAAAATCCCGCGGCGAAATTCTACGTTAAAAGCACCCGTGTTTTTGCAAAACCTTGGCGAAGGCATAGATGAAATGGGGCGAATTCCGTGTTGCTCGCATCCGCGTCTGAGGCGAAAAACTTTTGAGTCGAAGCTTAGAGCTAAACGAGTCTTTAAACTAAATCCTACAGCGAGACGACCTTTGAGCCGAAGCCCCCTTCTGCGGGCGTGCCGTCGCGAAAGCCCTTGACGCTCGGATGCGATTTTAAAAACTCCTTTACCGCGAACGCGAGCTTGCCCGTGCCGATGCCGTGCTTTACGATGATTTCATCAAAGCCCATCACGAGGCTTTGGCTGATGAATTTATCGAGCCTGCTGATCGCTTCCTCAGCGCGCAAGCCGTGCAGATCAAGCACGAGCGACGCAGAGGAGGGCTTTTGCACCTTGATGCTGATATTTTTTACGGGCGCGGGTGTCGCCGCACCGCTGCGCTTTAGCTCGCTAAGCGGCACGCGCAGCCTAATGCCGTCGCTTAGCATCAGCGCCTGGGTTTTGCTGAGCGATAAAATTTCGCCCTTGATCTTACCGTATTTGACGCGATCGCCCACCTTGAAGCTTTGCGGCTCGGGAGCGCTAAATTCGGGCTGCTGCACGGCCCGTGCAAGCTCGTTTGCGCGGTTTATGGCACGCTGCTTTTCGCGCACGTCGCTTAGGCTCACGCTGCGTTTGGCCTCCGAAATGGCGCGGTAGTATTCGTTTTGCAGCCTTGAAAGCTCGGCTCTCAGCTCGCTTTGTGCGCGCTCGCGCTGATCTTTTAGCGCTTCGCTCAGCGCGTCTAATTTCTCCTCTTTTTGCTGCGTCTGTGCCAGCTTTTGTTTTAGCTCAAGCTCTAAATTTATCGCTTTTGAGATCGCTTCGTTTAGGTTTTCTTTGTTTTCGCCGTAGTTTTTGCGCGCTGTGGCGATCAAATTTTGCGCTATGCCGTAGCGCAGCGCGGTTTCAAAGGCGTAGGATTTGCCGATCGTGCCCTTTAAAAACTCATATTTCGGCGCGCTGTTTTTCTCGTCGTAAAGCGCCGCCAGCAGCTCCACGCGAGGATCTTTCGCAAGCAGCATCGCCAGGCGCTTGTGATGCGTGGTGATGATCATTTTCACATCGCCGCCTATCAGCTGCTCGATCATCGCGCCGTATAGGCTCGCAGCCTCCTCAAAATCGGTACCCAGCTCGATCTCATCGACGCCGATTAGAATTTCTTTGCGCCCGAAAAGCTTGCTAAAGGCAACCATTCTGCCTGCAAAGGTCGAGATGTCGTTTTTGGAGTTTTGCGGATCCTCCATTATGAGCTCGAACTCTTTAAAGGTGCCGATGCGGCTGAGGCTTGCGCGAATAGGCATCGGAAGGAGGTATTTGGCTAACAGCGCCGCGCTTAGAATGCTTTTTAAAAGCATCGATTTTCCGCCCGCATTCACGCCGGTGATGAGTAGAATTTTACCCGTAAATTCCACGCTCACGCGCTTTGGATTTTTAAGAGCGGGGTGGGCGAAGCTGTCTAGGACGATGTCGCGCGAAGGCTCGGGCAGGACGAACTCATAATCGCTCGCTCTTGCCATCGCGGCACGCGCAATCAGCGCGTCGATCGCGTCGAAAGCGGCGTTTATAAATTTCAGAAAGGCTAAATTCTTATTAAAAACCGCGCTGATCTGCTTGCAGTGCTCGAAAACGATCTGCTCTTTTTTGTCCAAAATCGCGCTTTGAGCGGACTTTAGAGCCGCGATCGCGTCTGGAAGCACGTAAAAATAGCCTCCGCTTGAGCGCGCTACGACGCTGCCTTTTAGCACGTGATTAAAGCCGCCGCGCACCAGCAGAGCCTCGGTGTCGCTTATGTAGTGGATCTGCGTGTCGGCGAGATAGGGCGAAAGGGCTTTGGAATAGATCAGCCTTTTTAGCGTCTGCTCGATCTCGTCCTTTTTTATCTTAAACGCCTCGTTCAGCGCGCCGAAGCGCTCGTCTATCGCGTCGCGAAAGCCGCCCTGGTCGTCGAAATAATCCTTTAATTGCGCGATGGGCTGCGGGATCTCAATCTTTGCAAGCCAAGCGGCGAGTTTGCCTTCGAAGGGCTGCTTTTTGAGATACAGAAAATATCGGACGATTTTGCTAAACTCGTAAATTTCGCTGATATGAAGCACGCCGTGTTTTGAGATGCGCATCAGCGCGTCGTCTAGGTTCGCGACGCTCTCGCACTGCGCGAGATCAAATTTCGTAAGTTCTGAAATTTTTTCAAAATTTAGCTTGCTATCGCCGCTTAAAAACAGCGGCTTTTCGCGCGCCAAAAAGCTTTTAAATTTCTCTAGATACTCGCCCAGATCGAGGCGCGTAAAGAGTTCGTCACTGATCATAAACGCACTCTTTGATCTTGTAGGTTTTGCCCCTAAACTTCGCGCCCGCACTTTTTTTGGCGATGAAAGCGCCCATCGAAAAGGAGTAGGTGAAATTCTCTCGCGTTACGATCTGCGCGGAGCTTTGAAAATTTAAGCTCTGCGGCGCGGAATTTTGCGTATTTTTAGAATTCTGTGCGGAGCTTTGCGGATCGTAGGTTTGTGTGTCGCCTAGTTGCGCGGAATTTTGTGAGGCAGATCTTCGCATACCTTCTTGATTCGCGGAATTTTGCGGCGCGAGGTTCTGCTTATCGCCTTGCTGCTTAGAATTTTTCGAAGTAGGGCTTTGTGCGAAATTTTGCCCGCCCGAGACGGCGCCGTTTACTTGCGCGGCGGAAGCCTGCTCGTTCGTTTGAGCGGTGGAGCTTTGTGTGGCAGAAGCGGCCTCGCCTTGCGCGTTTAAATTTGCTTCGTCGACTTTCGCGCCCAAATTTTTCGCATCCGCGCTATGTTTTTCGGAGAAGGAATCTGCTGCGCCGCGCGTTTCGGCAGCGGAATTTATCGCGCCGCCGCATCTTAATCTAGCGCCTGCGTTAAATTTAAACACCATCTCCTCTTCAAGCTTGGCGGATCGCTCGCTCGCGCTTTCGTAAAGATACGCTCCCGCGCACAGCAGCACGATCAGCGCCGTGGCGATGATTTTAGCCCTTTTGCTTAAAATTTCGTCCCGCACGAAAAAGATCGCCGCGATAAATAAAAATGCGAAAATAAACACCAAAAATCTCAAATTTTATCCTTGTCCGCCCGCAGCGGAGTTTGTCTAATAAATTCGGCGAGAGTTTTCAAACCTAAAATTCTCCGCGCAGCTGATAGGTGATGTCGCCCGCGCCAAATCCGATCACGAGCCCGTCGTTTATGATGTGGCGGACGCCGAAAATATCGCTAAATTCTATCTTCTCGCCGTTTCTAAAGACCCTCTCGGTAAAAAGTGCCCCGAGCCCTTTAAATTCCTCTTTCAGATCGATGCCGTTACTAGGCTCGCCAGCGGCGTAAACGGGCAGTACGACTAACTCCTCCACGCCCGCAAAGCACTCTTTAAAGGCGTTTAAATTCGCCTTGAGCCTGCTGAAACGGTGCGGCTGAAAGATCGCCGTGATCTTACTAAGACCTAGCAAGCTAGCGTATTCGCGCGCGCTTTGCAGCGTCGCTCTGATCTCGGTAGGGTGATGGCCGTAGTCGTCGATGAGCACGAAGTTTGGGGTGGCGCACAGGATGTCGAAGCGCTTTTTGATCCCTTTATAATTTAGCAAATTTTTGCGGATCTTCTCTAGTCCCGTCTCGCACGCCGCGGCTAGGATCGCTAGCGACGCATCGATCGCGATGTGTCTTCCGAGCCCGTAAACTTCGAAGCGCCCGAGCTCTTTAAGATTAAAGCTCATAAACGGCTGATGATCGCGCAGCAGCACCTTCAGATCCGTTATGTCGCGCGAAGGAAAGAGCTTGATACAGCCGAGCTTGATGGAGCTTAAAAACTCATCCTCGGCGTTTATCACGCGGATCTTAGCGCGCTCCAAAAAGCCGCGATACGCCGCGTGAAATTTATCCAAATCGTTGTCGTAATGATCCATATGCTCGGGCTCGGCGTTGGTCACGATCGCGACGTAGGGGTTGGAATTTAAAAAGCTCGAATCGCTCTCGTCGGCTTCGAAGATGATGTTTTCGCTGTTTTCATATTTCATATTCGAGCCGAACTGCTTGGAGATCGCGCCGATGATAACCGAGCCGTCTATTAGCGCCGAGGTTATCGCGCTCGTGGTGCTTTTGCCGTGCGCGCCGGCGACTGCGAAGACGCGCTTGTCTTTTAGCACGAAGGGCAGGGCCTCCTTGCGCGAGAGGCAGACGATCCCCTTTTTGCGCGCGGCTTGCAGCTCGACGTTGTCCTCTTTGATCGCGGCGGAGTAGATGACGATCTCCTGATCTTTGATCGCCGAAGCGTCGTGCGGCGTGATAATATCCATGCCGTCCGCTCTTAGCTTGTAGGTCGTCTCGCTCTCTTTGATATCCGAGCCTGAGATGATAAAATTTTTCTCGTGTAAAAATCTCGCTAATGCCGATATTCCTATGCCGCCGATGCCGATAAAATGAACCTTTTTCACCTTTATCCTTAAATATTATAATAGATAATTACGTTTAAATTTTTAAATCCCGCGCCGGCGAAATTTAAAAATTTAAACCGTTTTGCGCGCCTTGAAATTCGCCTTTAAATTTTACGAACTCGCGGCGTCGTGCAGCCCCGTCTCGCTACTTTCGAAAGCGCTTTTAAAATTTAGCGATCTAAATTTGCCTTTAGAATTTCGCCTTTTAAAATTTGAGCGCTCGAAATTTCGCGTCCGAAACTTCTCTTCGAAACGGAGTGCTTAAAATTTTACGGCTCAAACTCACCGTTAAAACCTCGCGGCAAGCGAGGCGCCGTTTGTCGCCGTGCCTGCCGCATCGTAGCGTGCACCGAAGCCGCGTAAATTTTATAAATTTCATCGCGTTCATCGCACGTCCACTATTTAAATTTAACGCCTCAAATTTCGCCGCTTAGGCTCCTCGGCAAAGCCTATTCGCCGCTTTGCGTTTTAAATTTAGCCCATAAATTTAAATTTCGTCGAAATTTTAAATATCGGTGCGCCCGTTGATCGCCTTTATTAGCGAGAGCATATCGACATTGTCTAAGCTCACGCCCGTAGGCACGCCTTGAGCGAGCTTGGTAAATTTCAAGCTTAGATCCGCGAGCTTGTCCTCGACGTAAAGCATTATGCCGTCGGAGTTGATGCCCGGCGTCAGCGCAAATATCAGCTCGCTCGCGCCGTTTTGCTCTACCATGGCGCGCAGCGCCGCGATCTTATCTTCGTCAGCGGCGTCTAGCACGAAGTAGCGGCCGTTGTAAATTTTATTATTCTCTAAAATAAAGATATCTTTTGGGTTTTCGACGATGCAAATTTTATCGCTTTCGCGCTCCTCATCGGCGCAGTATTCGCAGATCTCGCCCTCGCATACCGCTCCGCAGATGTGGCATCTGTGCAGTCCACGCACCGCCTCTTCGATATTGTGCGCTAAATTTAGCCCCAGAAAGGAGTTTTGCACGCTTACGTAGTACGCAAAGCGCAGGGCGGATTTTTTGCCCACGCCCGGAAGCTTTTCAAAGCTTGCGACGAGCTCTTCGAACCTGTCTGTGCCGCTCATATGGCGCCCTTCGGCGAAAAGACGATCGAGAAGTAGTGTGTGCCGTCGCTGTAATTGTACTCGAAGCGGAATTTATGCAGCTCGCAAATTTTATCGATGATGTAGAGTCCCAGCCCCATGCCGGTGGCTTTCTCGTCTTTATTTCTAATAAAGGCTTGCTTATAGTGCTCGAATGACTTCGCAAGCGCTGCGCCGCGGTTGGCGACGCTTACTTTGTTTTCATCGCAGATGATGCGGACTTTTTTATCGCTGGAGTATTTTAGGGCGTTATCGATTAAATTTTTAATCGCTAGCGCAAATAGCCCGAAATCCACGTTTATCACCGCATCGCACTCGATATCCGTGCTGATGAGCTCGTCCCAGTTATCGAGCATCGACATATCTTTTACTTGCTCTAAAATGAGGCTGAAATGATAATCCTGATAGTTGAGCGAGTAGCTTTTTGAGAGCAGTTGCTCGATTTTAGCAAACTCGTTGATTAAAATTTCAAGCCGCTCGAAGACATTTACGAGCCGCTCTTTTTGTGTTTCGTCATCGAGCATCTCCGTAATGAGCCTGCCCTTGCCGATCGGGGTTTTAAGCTCATGCATGATGGTGCGCAAAAACAGCTGGCGCGAGCGGATCAGCTCTTGAATTTTAGCAATCGCGTTGTTAAATTCCTGCGCTACCTGCCCGATCTCGTCTTCGCTGTGAGCGGCGGCTAAATTTACGTCCAAATTACCTTGGGCGAATTTTTTGATATTTTTGCTTAGCTTTTTTAGCGGCGTAAAACTTCGCACGATCGATAGATAAAGTGAGATCAAAACCGCCATCGTAAGCAGAAATCCGACCCAGAGCGGATCGTTTAGATTCTTCGTGCCGAGGCTTTCGAAAACCACGACGAAAGAGTTGTTTTTTATATTTAAAAACAGCGAATTATTATACTCGACCGAGCTAAACTCGCCAATAGAGGTGTCTTGAACGAAAAAAATTTTACCGCTCGTGATGATGTTTTGGATGATATTTTTGTCTTTTACAAGCTCCAAGCCATAGCTGGAGAAGTAGCGCTCAATATCGCTGGGAGGGGCGTTGCGCTTGTATAGCTCAAGTAGATTATTGACCGCGTTTATTTGATTAGCCTGCATGCTGCCTAGAGCTCTATTCATCTGCATCCGTGCGAATGTGATGAAAAGCACGCAGACTAAGATGATCGCGATTACAAAAAAAACCGAAATTTTAGTGATTAAGGAGTGCTTCATCCGATGAGCTTGTAGCCGATACCGCGAACCGAAAAGATATGCTTAGGCGCTTTGGAACTGTCGCCGATTTTGGTGCGTAGGCGCCCGATGATGACGTCTAAGCTCTTTGAGTCCTTATCTTTTAGGCTCTTGCAATGGTATACGAGCTGCTCGCGGGATACCGAAAAACTATGCTGCTTGATGAGGTATTCTAAAATTTCATACTCTGCAGGCGTTAGCACGAGCGACTCTTCGCCGAAGTAAATCTCATGGCGCTTATCGTCGATACGAAATACGCTATCTGTCGCGGTTTCTTCCTTCTCGCTAGCTTTTTTGTAGCGGCGGATGAGGCTCATGATGCGTGCGTGCATCTCTTTTGGATCATAAGGCTTAGGTAGATAATCGTCCGCACCGATCTGAAGGCCTACTACGCGATCGCTCACGTCGCTTCTAGCCGAGCTGATGATGATCGGAATGTCGTATTTCTCGCGAATCTCTTTGCAGACTTCAAGTCCGTCCATCCCCGGAAGCGTAAGATCCAAAATCAGCAGATCGTAGTTTTTGATCCCCGCGCTAATGCCCAGATACGGGTCTTCGAAGTTTGTAACTTGGATGTTAAATTTAGCCAGATATTCGGTTAGAAGCTGTGCAAACTCGCTGTCGTCTTCTATCATCAATACATTTATCATTTTTTATCCTTTGCATCGTTGATTTGAAATTTAAATATTGCATTATACATAAAAATAGTTAAGTCTTAACTTGCGTTTTATTAAATTTAGATAAAATTGCCCCTTTTGTATAGTTTAAGGAGAATTTCGTGGAAGAAGATTATTATGAAATTTTAGGCGTGGCGCGCGATGCCGACGCCGAGACGATAAAAAAGGCGTTTCGAAAGCTCGCTTTGCAATTCCATCCCGACCGCAACCAAGGCGACAAGCAGTCCGAGGAGAAATTTAAAAAGATCAACGAAGCGTATCAAATTTTAAGCGACGATCAAAAGCGCAGGATGTATGATCGCTACGGCAAAGAGGGCATCAGCGGCGCATACGGCGGCGCGGGCGGCGGAGGATTTGATTTTAGCTCCATTTTCGGCGATTTTTTTGAGCAGGCATTCGGCGGAGGCGGTCGCTCACGCCCTAGCGATCCATACGGCATAGATACCGAACTGGTCGTAACGCTGGAGTTTAAAGAGGCTTTAGAGGGCGTACACAAGGAGATAAAATACAAGATTAAAAAGCCGTGCTCCACCTGCGACGCTACCGGCTCGAAGGATAAAAAAAGACACACCTGCTCCGCTTGCGGCGGCACTGGGCGCGTCGCGGTCAGGCGCGGATATATGAGCTTCATCCAAAGCTGCTCCGAATGCGGCGGCACGGGCGAGATCGTAAAAGACAGATGCAAGGATTGCGGCGGCAAGGGCTTTACCGAGGAGGACGTGAGCCTTAAATTTGACATTCCTGCAGGTATCGACGACGGACAGCGCGTGCGCCTAAGCGGCAAAGGTAACGTCTCTAAAACCGGCGAGATCGGGGATCTGTACGTGATAGTGCGCGTGAAGGAGGACAGCCACTTCCTGCGCGATGGAGATGATCTGTATATCGAGGTGCCGGTGTTTTTCACGCAGGCGATCTTGGGCGAGAGCATCGAGGTGCCGACGCCGCGCGGCAAGGCGGAGCTGAAACTCAAAGTAGGTACCAAGGACAAGCAGCGCTTCACGATCTACGGTGAGGGCGCGCCGAATATCCGCACTAAGAAAAACGGCGATCTGATCGTGCAGGTAAACGTCCAGACGCCTAAAAAATTGAACGAGAAGCAAGAGGCGCTTTTGCGCGAGCTTCAAGAAAGCTTCGGCAGTAAGGGCGGAGACGACGAGGGGATACTCGATAAAATCAAGAATTTTTTCAAGTAAACTGCCTTGATCTGCCTTGATCTGTTTTGAGCGGTGGTCTTGCGGTTTTATTCACCAAAGTACGGGATTTTCGCTTGGAATCTCGCTAAGAGTTTGGATGTAATTTCGGTGTAAATTTCGTGTCATTATTTGGATAAAATTTAATTAGCATTTAATATTATTTAAATTTAAAGATTCTTAATATTAGTAAAGCAAATTAAAATTTTTATAATTAAGAGGTAGGATGATGTTAAAACAAATTTTAAATGTAGCGTTAGCATATGTTGGGGTTATTGTCGGTGCTGGATTATCGTCCGGTCAGGATCTGATGCAATATTTCGTCAGTTTTGGCAAATGGGGTATTCTTGGAGCCGTTATTCTTGGTATCCTCAATGCCGTCTTTGGTAAAATCATTATTACATTCGGTAGTTATTTTAGATCCAATGATCACTTTGAAGTTCTTTCACAAATTGCTGGATCTATCACTAATAAAATTCTTGATATTTCTTTAATTATTTGCTGTTTTGTGGTAGGTTTTGTCATGATTGCCGGGGCTGGATCAAATCTTAATCAGCAATTTGGCATGCCATTCTGGTCAGGAGCACTCCTATGTGCCGTATTGATAATCCTTGTTAGCTTTCTTAATTTTGAAAAAATCACGAATGTGATCGGAATATTTACGCCTATTATTTTTATCATGATTATGATTATGGCAGTGTATACCTTTGCAAGTCAACGTTTTGATTTTAAAGAATTAGAAACAATTGCAAATACAATCTCTACTCCAATGCCAAATATCTGGTTTTCTGTTCTGAATTATTTTTCGCTCTGCGTTATGACAGGTGTATCAATGGCTTTTGTATTAGGGGGATCCATTATGAGGATTGGTGTAGCAGAAAAAGGTGGTACTTTGGGTGGATTTATAATCGGTATTATCATCACAGTTACAACCTGTATCTTATATGCAAATGTAAAACTTGCAACGACTGTTGATATTCCTATGTTGGCTATTGCCAAACAGATTCACCCTGCATTTGCGTTTGTGTATGCACTTGTTATCTTCGGCTTGATCTTTAATACTGCTTTCAGTTTATTCTATGCCTTAGCAAAACGTTTCTCATCTAATCAATCAAAACGTTTTTATCCAATTATGATTGGCACCGTAGTTGTAGGGTATATATTATCCTTTATGGGCTTTAAAAAATTAGTATCGATTATGTATCCAATTCTAGGTTATATTGGTTTCATAATGTTGATGGTATTACTAATTGGGTGGATCAAAGAGAGGTCAAATGTTAGAGATGAGAAGTTTTTGCGTCGCAAGATGATTCGGTTGATCACAAAAAAATATGATGATGAACAGGAATATACGAAGGCAGATAAAGAAAAATTTCAGAAGCTGGGTGAGGATTCAATAGTTGATACTAAAAGTATTAAAAGCGATATCAAAGATCTTGTCAAAGAGCAGTTCACTGATGATAACAAATAAATAAAGTTCAAAAAAATAAAGAAAGAACGATTATTTGAATTGGTTGAATTTTAAAGGGCGGTAAAGGATTTCGCTTGAAATAAAAAGAGCTCGGAAAACCTTGATTAGCCTAATTTAATATAATGATTTTAAAAAGATTAAATCAAACATATTTTCTGTTCTTTATCGTAAAAATTTCAAAATAAAAGCAACTATGAATTTAAAAAGGACAAAGATGGATCGCAAAAACGGACCTGCGAATTTCAGATCCGCAGATGATGAGATGTTTACGTTTTTATCGAGCTTGGGCGATCGCTGGCGAGTGAGCGAGGGCGGAGCGCGCTTTATAGAGGAAAATTTCACCTTCGTCGGTTCCAAGCCCGTCTTGCGGGGATTGAAAGATTACGTGACCGCGGGCTGCCTGAGCTTTGCCGGTGCCAGAAGCTTCATAGACGCAAACCCTGCGGTAAAAGCGAGGATTTTAGGCGGCGAAATCTGCTATCTAGGCGATAGTTTAACGAGCGCCGAGGTTAAATTTGCGCCCGAATATTTTTACGATTTTTTAAAATTTATAATGGAACAGATCCCTGAACACCACTATTTTTTCAGCCCTACCGCGCGCTGGCTCCTGCTGGTTGCGATGGAGAAATACGTGGAATTTGCGGCTTTGGATTAATATTTGGATCCACGAAAATTTGCGAAATTTTGCCGATTTAAGGCGTGAAAAATTTTATCTAGGTATAGATAGGCGCATATGAGGGTAATTAAAATTCGCTTGAGCTAAAAAAATTTCATTTTAAGATTTGCGGAAGTAAAATAACAGATCAAATTTAAAGGCACCCCATGAAAAATCCAGAATGGCTAGGTAAAGAAATTTATCGCGTGGAAAGAAGTAAAATTTTTGGGCACTTAAGACCATATTTATCATATGCGGTATTATTATTACTAGTGTATACCGGTTGGTATAGAGGCGATATTATTGGTATTTCTATCTCATTTATTATATTTTTTAACGCTCATAATGCTATTTACAGAGCAGACGTTTCGAAAAATTATATTTTATGAAAATGGCTTTGTAATATCTAATTATTTTACGAAGACATTCAAATATGATGAATTAAAATTAATATATTTGCAATTTTCGTCTGGACTATTTTTTAAAGAAAATGCTCCGCTTATAATAAATTTTGACTTCAAGAAATTATGGATAGAGGGACTTATCTTTGACATCAATACATCGTTAATACAAAAAAATGAGATCGAAAGAATAATAGAGATTTTTAAATTAAAAGAAGTTCATTATGACGATAGTGTAAAAGCAGGGATATAAAAATAGGCAAAATATTGCTATTGCAAAAGTTCTTTGAGGCGGTCTTTACCCCTTGCCTAGCTTGATACGTGCCCTAAAATCGGGCATGATCTGCGCGATGAGCGCGTAAAAATCCGCTCCGTGATTTGCGTGGATAAGGTGCGCGAGCTCATGCAGCACGACGTATTCGACGAAGCGCCGATCCCGCTCTATCAGGCTTAGCGAGAAGTTGAGATAGCCCTTAGCGTGGTTGCAGCTGCCCCAGCGCGTCTGCATTTTGCGCACCCGCACCCGCGCGATCTTGCGGCCTATTCGCGGGGAAAATTTCTCGATATAGCGTAGGTAAAGCTCAAGCGCAAAGGCCTTTTTAAACGCCGCAAACTCACCCTCGCTCTCGCAAAAGATCACGTCTCGTGACATAAAAATTTTATCTTTAAATTTAGAGCTTTGGATAAAATTTTTGATCGTAAAATCGGGCTCGTTGCGCTCGATATCCGCCGCTTGCACGCTTTGTACTACATTTTGCGGCACGTTTTTACTCGCGGATTTTGAAGTTCCTTCATTCACAGCGGGTTTAAATTTTAAAATTCCTTCGCCCGCGACAGAGCTAAAATTTGAAATTTCTCCGCTTGCAGCAGGTTTAAAATTTGAAATTCCCTCACCCGCGATAGGTTTAAATTTTAAAATTTCGTCCCTTGCGGCGGGGTTAAATTTTAAATTTTCGCCGTAGGATTGTTCGAAAATATTTTGCGCCGCCGTATTTATAAACCCGCTGCTTTGTCGCATTTTGCTCTGTTGCGAGAGCCCTTGCGCCGCATCGTCCGGTAGGTTAAATTTCAAATCCTCGCCCGCTGCACCATTTTGCGAGGTGTGTCCGCCCGAGTGAAATTTTAAAATTTCATTTTCCGCAGCGCCGTCCGCACCGTCATTCATGCCGCTAGTGCCGTTATTTGCGCCGCCTCTCACATCGACGCCATCGACGCCGCTACCGCTTATGCCCGCGCCGCTTTGTAAATGAGCCGAATTTACGCCGCCCGCGTCACTATTCGCATCGCCATTCGCCCAGTTCACGCAGCCTTGCGTGCCGCTATCGCCTAAACTTTTATTCGCGCCGCAGTTCGCGCCAAGCTCGACCTCGCGGCTAAATTTCAGCTTGTAAATTTTGCCTAAAATTCTAATCTCGTCGCTCGCTAAAAGTTTGCTTCGCAGCCGCTCTAGCGTTTGGCGGATCCAGCTTTCGTGCTTTAGGATGAAGTCTTTCGCCTGTGCCGCGGTGTAGGAGCGCGGCACGCTCACGCTGATTTCGCAGTCCTTGCTAATGCGAATGCGCGCGTATTTCATCCGCTTAAAACGCAGACTGATCGGCAAGCCTAGCAAATTTAGACTAACTTTTTGCTCTGCCATTTTTTACTTATCCATCGCGCCGTATTCGCGCTGCCGCGTAGCCACTCGTCGCAGAAAAACCCGATCCAAACGCCCAAAATTCCATACCCCAGATGGATACCCAAAAGCCAGCCCACGGGGATCGAGATGCCCCACATAAAGATCACGCCCATCGCAAAGGGAAACCTCGCGTCGCCGCTTGCGCGCAGGGCGTTTACGAAGACGATATTAAGCGTCCGCCCGAACTCAAGCCCCAGCGTGAGGTAAAAAAGCGGCCGCATGACCTGCTTGTGCGCCTCGCTTAGGCTTAACATCTCCATGATCTGCTCGCGCGCTAAAAATACGATCGCGACGAAAAGCGCCGTCGCCCCGAGCCCAAGGCGCAGCGCGGTAAATGTGTGTCGGTACGCCTCCTGCGGCTTGGCAGCGCCTACGAGGCGGCCTACGATCACTTCGTTTGCCATACTGATCGCGCTTCCGCCGAAGAAGATGAATGATGAAATTTGAAAATAGATCGTCTGCACGGTAAGGCTCGCCTCGCCCATGCTCGCGACGAAGGCGAATGCGACCAGATACTGCACGATCCACAGCATGTTTTCGCCCGCGCTCGGAAGCCCTACGGATAGAATTTTACGCAGCGTGGCAAACTGGATCTTTAAAAACATCGTGAGGTAAAATTTTATCTTTAGCACCTTCGTGATGATAAGGAAGAATAAAAATACGCCGATCATGCGCCCTGCGATCGTGCTTACGCCTATGCCCTCAAGCCCGTAGTACGGCAGTCCGAACGGCCGAAAGAGCACGACGTAGTTGCCCGCGAGCGTGACTAAATTCATCACCACGGAGACCGCGATGATGAAATTTGCGTATCCGTAGACGCGAACGATGGCGCTAAGCACGATCGCTACGGCGTCTATCGCAAAGACGATGCTGATAACCTTAAGATAGATCGCGCTTTCGCTCAAAAGCTCGGCGGGCACCTGCAGAGCGTGCAGTAAAAACGGTGCGCAGCTAAAGACGAAAATGCCGCTACAAAGTCCCACGAGCGCGTTAAATGTGATGCTCGTGTGGATCGCACGCATCGCTAGGACTTTGTTTTTCGCCCCCAGCGCCTGCGCTACGAGTACCGAGCAGCCCACGGCGAGGAAGCCGAAAACGGTGACGAAGAGCAAAAATATCTCGTTGCCCGCTCCTAACGCGCCCACGAGCGAGACGTCCACGCGCGAGATCATGTAGGTGTTGATAAACGTGGTTACTAGGCGCAAAAACATATCGACGTAGATTGCGAGCGAGAGCCTTAGTAGCGAGATTTCTTTCATATTTTGCCTTTATTTGGGGGAAATTGTAGCCGAAAATTCTTTTAGGTTTGCTTTCGCAAAGGTGGGGGCGAGCGGAGTTGTTTTGCGCGCCGTGCGATATGCGTAAAATTATAATTTACGGTGCCCGGTGCGAATATGCGGTGATTTAGCACAGACGAGCGGTTGGTTTATTTGGCGCTGTGGCCGCGAATGAGCGGTTTTAATAAATGGAGCGCGGAATTTAAACGCGGATGTTTTTAAATAAACATCAAGTTATCTCAATAAATTTTGCTTAAATATCGCTAGGATAACGATCGTATCGCTGGGTTCGTCTATTAGATACGGGATTACGAAACCCTTGAATATGAAATCTCTAATTTTATCATCGTCAAAGCTTTTTGATCTACGAAATTTATACGGCATAAAGCCAAGCTCGCCTGCTCGCGCAAAAAGCTCGTTTTTAAAATTTTCCGCCGCATCCTCTGAGTGCTCTGCGATAAATTCTACTATCTTGCTAAGCTGCGCACGAAATCTTTTAGACTGGATTATTTTCAATTTTTCCAGCCCTTGCCTAGCTCCTCGAAGCCGCTTAGATCGCCGTTTGCATATGATTTTAAATCTGCATCCATTCCGCTTTTTATCTCGTCGTAACTTTCGCCGGATCTGAACTCCGATAGAATCGTTTCTAAATTTTTCTCGCCGCTTAGAGTGATCTGTGCGGCAGGATCGATTTTTAAAAAAAGCTTCTTAAAAGTTTCGAGAGTATCGCGATCGACGCCGCTTTGGATCTGCATAGTGATCATTTTGGCTCCTTAAATTTTAGCGATTATAGCAGCTCATAGCTAAATTTAATACAGCCAAAGCTCGATAAATTTTAAAATTTATGTCCGCTAGATAGAATTTCGCTTCCTCATATGAACCGTGAAGTGCTCCGACGCGTCCTTAAAGCCGCACTTTTGTAGGAATTCTCCGGCACCCTCAGCCTTATGCAGAGGGGTCACGACAAAGGTGGTGGTGTGCGCAAAGCGCTTATTGAAGGCATTTACGAGCGCCGTACCGATACCGCGCCTTTGATAATCCTTATGAACTATCACGCAGTAAAGATAGCTCGTAGCGAAGTTATCGCGGTCGCAAAACGCCTCCAGCACCCCCACGGTCTTGCCTTGCGTTTTGGCAATCGCCACGTAATCATAGGTGCGCCACACTCTGTATGTCTCGTGCGGCGGCACGGAGGCTGCGTTTTGCTCCGTATCCCAGCCGATCGAGACCATTATCTCATCCAGATCGCTAGGCTTAAAATCAGCGGAATTTTCTAAAATTTCAAACTCCATCTTCGCTCCTTAATTGAAATAGCTTTTCAAATCGCAAGTATATCGCCGTAGCTTTAAAACGGCATTAAATATCAATTAGTGGCTCTTACGGAGAGGTTTAAATTTTAAAATTTAAAGGCGCGGCGGGGCGCTGTGCGTAAATTTAACCCAAATTTAAAATTCTAACCATTTACCGCAATTTGATATAAACTCGGCAAAATTTTCCCAAGGATCCCCGATGCAAACGCTTGATTTTCACGTCCATCTGCTAAGCAAAGAGGTGCGCTTCGACCGCCCTTACGACAGGCTCGCGCTGCGCCTTTTCGGCAGGCGCTTCGGCATAGACGTATCGCGCGCGATCAAAGAGCCCTATGAAGCCTATGTGGACGCTCTGCTCGGCGGGCTTAGAGCTTCGAAATACGTTAAAAAGGCGGTGCTTTTCGGCGTGGATGCTAAATTTAGCGACGCAGGCGAGCTAATCCATCGCGATAAGACCGTCTGTGCGGACAACGACAGCGTGTTTGAAATTTATCAAAAAAACCCAGATCTCATCGTACCGTTTTTTAGCATCAATCCAAAGCGAGCAGACGCGCTAGATGAGATCGATCGCTGCTTCGAGCTCGGATTTAAGGGGGCGAAATTTTTACAAAACTATTGGGATCTGGATACGAGGCTGCCTCGCTACGTGCCGTATTTTGAAAAGCTCGCCAAGCTCGGCTTGCCGCTAGTGATCCACGTCGGCAACGAAAGCTCGGTGCCGAGTACTCGCCGCTGCGAGGCGCTGGAGATGATATACGCGCCGCTTGAGCTGGGCGTTACGACGGTGTGCGCACACATGGCGATTAACTACGAATATTCGCATATTTTTCGTGCGCTCTCGCGCCGCCCGCGAAATTTCGGACACGATTATTTTGCGCTTCTGGCGCTTCTGCGCACGCACAAAAACCTCTACGCCGACGTTTCCGCGCTGATGACGCCGGTGCGCGCCAAGGCTCTGCCGCATCTGGCGAGCCAAACGGACGTGCACTCGCGCTTGCTTTACGCTTCGGACTTTCCGGTGCCGTATTCTGCGATATACAACACCTACGATCTGCGCCTGTCGCAGCGTATCGCGCTGCATAAAGAGCCCAATCCTTTCGATTGCAACGCGCGCGGACTGCTCGCGTATTTCGGCGAGGATAGCGAGCTGTGGAGCAACTACAAAAAAATTCTACCCTTTGCGTAGTTGGCGAAATTTAGGAAGCGGGCGTGAATTTTATAAAATATTTTTTCTCGGAAATTTTTAGGTTATTTAAGCTTCTCGTAGGCGCCGCGCTTGTGCTAACTGCAGGGTTTTTAATCTACAAACTATTCTTTGCGGAGCCGGATTTGGCGGAAAATTACGCGCAAAATCGCGTTCAAATTTTAGCCCTGCGCGATTTTGCGCGCGAGATAAAGCCTGAAGGAGTTTCTTTTGACGTCCTTTTTGGCGGCGACGAGGTCTCAAGTATGAGAGCCGTGAATAAAGACCAAAAACCAAAGTGTGAGTTTTTATAGTATAGGCGAAAAGACAAATGAGCGCGCTGTTTTAAAAATCCTAGGCTGGGATTTTGGGACTTTAAAGCCAAAGCAAAAAGCGCAAATGCCCGGGGCGTAAGTATCTGGGAGGGCGAGGACAAAACCCCTATTTACTACAAAGACGGGTTTGTCTCGGAATTTTACGAGATTTTCGAGGGTCCTGCGGGCGAGGCGGTGAAAAAAGACTACGAGATCGGCTGTGATGATAGATTTGCCGCAGACGGCGTGGTGATGGCACGCGACGGAGGCGCTACGGCGGGCTTTATATGCGTGGATCGTGACGGCTACGGCATCAAACGCAGATAAATTTTCAGCGGCTTCGTATGAAATTTTAGCGGGAATTTTTGTAGGAATTTTTATCGTCGTTGCGGATATTTTGCAAGAATTTTTTGCTGTTATTGCGAATATTTTAGGGTTGTTAAGAATACTTTGCAGCTCCTGTTTTGTCGAGCCTGCAGTTTAATCGCTTGTTCCGTTTACAGCAAGGATGTACCCTTGCCGTTTAGGTGCGTAAACGCGGATATAAACATGGCGGGATTCGCCCAAATTTACCCAATATTTGCGGTGTCAAAATTCGAAGACGTAAGATTAGAATTCGGTGCATTTGCAGCTTTTCGCAGTTGGTTCCGAGCAAATGTAGCAAATGACATAGTGAGCGCGAGTAATGGAGCGGTCGGCGCTGTCTGTATAGCGAGAGAAAAGGCGAAACGTGCGTCGGGCAAAGCGCTCAGTAGAGAGCTGATAATGAAGCATGCGCCGCGAAATTTCGCAGGGCAAAATTCTGCAAACGGTAATTCGCGAAATTCCGTCGTCGCAAATTCGGCAGGTATCGGCTAAGTGCGCCCGCCCGACGCTAAATTTTAAAATTTAAACCTAGCGGCGTGTATCGTAGCGCCGAAGCACCCTTTGGCGCAGTGTAAATTTTGAAATTTCAGCGGTAAATTTAGCTCGTAGGTGCACTAAATGAAACGGCGGGGTCATACACTGCGCCGCGCTGCTGTTTAAATTTAGCTTGCAGGCGCGCTAAATCCTAGCCGCGACATAATTTGTTTTAAATTTTACAACGACGGCTCGCTTTAAGTTTTAAACCGCTAGCACAACCTACAAAAATTTAGCGCTACCCCTCCTGAAATTTGCATTACGCCGTGCCGCCTGTGCCGCAGCGACGAGCTACCGTATGATTTGCGCTTAAACAGATATCGCACTTATCCAAAGCCACTAAAGCACCGACGATGCGCTGTGTCATTCGCGCCGAATTGCGCTGCACCTTTCTTGTCGCACCGCTTGCGTTATAAAATTTTAATGTGGGTTTGTTTTAAAATTCATTGTATCGCACAAAAAAACCGTTGCGCGAGAAATTCTAGCGGCGGCTTGCTTTAAATTTACGCTTCGTGCCGCTTCTCGGCTCGTTTATTTCAATCTCTTGCAGCGCCAATTTGTCGAGCCTGCCATTTAATTGCCCGCCCCGCTAAATTTTAAATTTCCACGAATTTTAAGAATTTATGAGGCTTAAAAGTGCTTTTGAAATTCTTGTGATCTCATCTTGCATATGCCCGCCGGGATTTTGCTCAAACTCCGCTTTTGCGCCCGCGTCGCGGCATTTGGCGATAAAATTTCGCGCCGTCTCGCCGCAGAGTGCTCCGCGCGGATTTTTCGGGTTCATCTCGGCCTCGCCCAAGGACGCGTAGACGTGCGCCAGCCCCCTTTGCGGCGAGTGTGCGGCGACGAAGGCGTCAAATCCGCCGAACCAAAACGACGCCGAGACGCAGGCGATCTTTTGAAATTTATCGCTTGCAAACGCCGCATACGCGCTAAAAAGCCCCGCCAGCGAGTATCCCGCACATGCTTGCCACGCAGGCTTTCCCGCGCCGAATACATGCTGCTCGATACGCGGGATCAGCTCGTTCGTAAATTTTTTCAAGTGCGCCGCGCCGCCACCTGCGAAATCGCGCACCCCCTTAAACGGCGACTTTGCCGCCCACGGGCTAAGCTTATCGCCCCACTGCGCTTCGTTTAGATAGACCGCCGCAAGCACGAAATTCGCGCCGCTTTGTCGCGAGACGAGCTCGTAAATTTCGCCCATGCTAGCCGCATCAAAATCCAAGGCGTGCAGGTAGATGATCGGCGGCGCGGACACGGCTTCTTTTGTAAAGGAGGGCGCAGCTGCAAAAAACGGCGCGTGCGGGGCGAAAATTTCTACGCGCAGGCCGTTAAATTCCAAACTTTGCATCGCTAAAGCCTTAAAAGTTATTAAAATTTAATAGAATTTTGTGTAAAATCATCAAATTTAACACTAGAGGAACTTAAAATTGGCTTTGATCGAGCTTATCGATGTTACGAAAAAATTCGGCTCTCACGTCGTTTTAGACGGCGTCAATTTCGCACTGGACGCTAACGAGCGCGTTGCCGTGATCGGCAAAAACGGCGGCGGTAAATCCACGCTGATGAAGATAATTGCGGGTCTGTGCGAGATCGACGAGGGGCGTGTGATCACTCAAAACGGGCTAAATATCCAGATGCTCGCTCAAACGCCGAAATTTGACGAAAACCTCTCGGTCAAAGACGCGCTGCGAAGGGAGCTAGCTGAAATTTACGCCGCCCTTAGCGAATACGACGCGATCTCGAGCGAAATCGCCGCACATCCCGAAAACAAGGAGCTTTTAGCGCGCCAAGACGAACTGATTAAATTTATCGAGGCCAAGGACGGCTGGCAGATCGATAATAAGATCGAGCAGGTACTGCAAAATTTCGGACTTAAAATTTACGAAAACCGCTCTGTCTGCACGCTTAGCGGCGGCGAAATTCGTCGCGTGGCGCTGGGCGCGCTGGTGCTTAAAAAGCCCGACGTGCTGCTGCTGGACGAGCCCACGAATCACCTCGACGTCTATATGGTGAAATTTCTAGAGGAGATGCTGCTTAGCTCGAAGCAGACGATTGTTTTTATCAGCCACGATCGCTATTTCATCGACCGCTTGGCGACGCGCAGTATCGAGATCGAAGAGGGCAAAATTTCAAATTTCGACGGCGGATACGAGAACTATCTGAGGCGCAAGCAGGAGATGCTTGCTTCGCTCGAGAAGTCTCACGAGACGCTGCTTAAACAGCTGCGCGCCGAGGAGGAGTGGCTGCACCGCGGCGTAAAGGCGCGCCTAAAGCGCAACGAAGGGCGCAAGGCACGTATCATGCAGATGAGGCAGGATGCGAAGAAAAACCCGGGCGCGATCCGTCGCGTGCGACTCGAGCTGGAGCGCGCGAGTAGGAGCTTTAACGGCACGGGCGGCGACAATCGCAAAAAGATGCTTTTTGAATGCACGAATATCGGTAAAATTTTAAACGGTAAAGTGCTTTTCAAGGGCTTTTCGGCGCGGGTTTTGCAGGGCGAGCGCATCGGCATCGTAGGCGCTAACGGCGCGGGCAAAAGCACTTTGCTTAAAATTCTACTCGGTCGCAGCAAGATCGATGCGGGTGAGATCAAACGCGGCGAGATCAAGATCGGCTACTTCGATCAGACCCGCAGCGGCATCACGGACGATAAAAGCATAATCGAAATTTTCTGTCCAAACGGCGGCGATCACATAAGCGTCCGCGGCAGCTACATGCACGTATACGGATATTTGAAAAATTTCTTGTTTCCGAAGGAATTTTTGGATAAACCCGTAGGCGTGCTTAGCGGCGGCGAAAAGAACCGCCTGGCGCTTGCGAAGCTCTTTACCGAGCAGTACGATTGTTTGATCTTGGACGAGCCGACGAATGATCTTGATATCGCGACGATCAATATTTTGGAGGATTATCTGCTAAGCTTTGAAGGCGCCGTCATAATCGTAAGCCACGATCGCTATTTTATCGATAAGATTACAAATAAGCTTTGGGTTTTTGAAAAAAACGGCACGATCGATCAAATTCAAATGCCCTATTCGCAGTATTTGGAGTTTGAAGACGAGATGGCGGAGATTGATCAGATCGAGGCCGATGCGGGCGCGAGCGCGGAGGAAGGCGGCCGCGAAAACAAAAAGGAGAAAACGAGCGCCGCGAAGCTTAGCTACAAACAGAATAAAATTTTAGAAGAGTACCCCGCTAAGATCGAGGCTATCGAGGCGCGTATAAAGGAGCTAAATCACGCGCTCTCGACGCCTGAAATTTATCAAAAGCTCGGGATGCAGGGGCTTTTTGAAGAGCTTGAAGAAAAAAGAGGAACGTTAAACAGTATGGAAAATGAATATTACGAAGTGCTTTCGCTCGCCGAGAGCCTAAAGTAGGCGCGATGGTTTGGTTTTTGATCTTTTTATACGCGCTTTACACGATTTATAAAATTTCGCTCGATCTGCTCGAGCTAAGCTTCATCCGCGTCAAGCTAAAAGAGCCTGCGGTGGTGCTTAGCGAGGAGGATTATCGCAAGGCGGGCGAGGTCGGTGCGGTAAATTTAAAATTTAATATATTTTCGCACTGCTTTTCTTTTGCGGTAGCGCTTATTTGGATACTTGCGCTCGCAGGCACGTTACAGCGCGCGATATATGATCTAGCGGGCGACGGGATTTTTGCGCAGAGCTGCTTCGTAACGGCGTTTTTAATCATCGGCGGCGCAATATCGTTTCCGCTTGAAATTTACAAAACCTTCGTTAAAGACAGACGCCTAGGCTTTTCCACGATAACACCCGCCGTTTTCGTAAAAGACGCGCTAAAATCGCTCATACTCACGCTGGTTTTCGGCTTTGCGGTAGCCTCCGCGCTCGTTTTTTGCGTGAACAGCCTGGGCGCGCACTGGTGGGTCTGGGGCTTTTTGCTAAGCTTCGGCGTGATTTTACTGATAAATCTGATCTATCCGACCGTTATCGCGCCGCTGTTTAATAAGATGCAGCCGCTAGAGCACGGCGAGCTAAAAGAGCGCATAGAGGAGCTTTTGCAGCGCTGCGGTTTTAAAAGTAGCGGCGTTTTTACGATCGACGCGAGCAAGCGCGACAAGCGCCTAAACGCCTACTTCGGCGGCTTTGGCGCGACGAAAAAGGTCGTGCTTTTCGATACGCTCATAGAAAAGCTGAGCGAGGATGAAATTTTAGCCGTTTTAGGGCACGAGCTCGGGCATTTCAAACACGGCGATGTTTTGAAAAATTTAGCGCTTAGCTTCGTGCTTTTAGGCGCGACGTTTGCGGTATTCGGAAATCTTCCCGGGAGCGTATTCGGCGCGCTGGGGCTTAACGCGGACGGCGGCGCAACGCTGGTTTTTATGATTTTGTTTGCGCCGATTTTGCATGCGTTTTTTGAGCCGGTGATCTCCAAGCTTAGCCGCATGCACGAATTTAGCGCGGACCGGCATGGCGCGAGTATGCAGGATAAAGAGAGCATGATCGGCGCGCTAAAGAAGCTGGGCAGCGAAAACAAGGCGTTTCCGCTCGCTCATAAAATTTATGCCGCGGTGTATCATTCGCACCCGAGCCTGTATGAGCGCATAAGAGAGCTTAATGAGGATCGCTGAGGCGCTAAGATGGGGCCTGCAGCAGTGCGGCTCAAAATACGTCGCACGCGAAATTTTAAAGCTTTGTGAGCATCTTAGCAGCGAAGAACTCGTGCTAAGATGCTCGGAAGAGCTCGCGCACGAAGCGGAGTTTCGCGCTAAGATCGTTGAATTTAAAGACGGTCGCCCACTTGAATACATCACGCAAAGCTGCGAGTTTATGGGCTTTAAATTTTACGTCGACGAGCGGGTGCTGATACCGCGCTGCGAGACCGAAATTTTGGTAAAAAAGGCGCTTATTTTGGCGCAGAGTTTGGGCGAGCCGCGCATTTGCGAGATCGGTACGGGCAGCGGCATAATCGCTATCTGCTTAAAAAAGCTACTTCCTGCTTGCCGTATCACGGCTAGCGACATCAGCGCTGATGCGCTTGAGGTGGCGCGTGCAAACGCCGCAAGCTTGGGTGCGGATGTCGAGTTCGTGCACTGCGCCTACGCTGATGAGATTGCGGGCGAGTTTGATCTCATCGTCTCAAATCCGCCCTACATCGCAAACTCCTACGAATTAGACGCGCGCGTGCTGCAAGAGCCGAAACAGGCGCTGTTTGGCGGCGAGCGGGGGGATGAAATTTTAAAACGCATCGTGTTGATCGCCGCACAGCGCGCAAAATTTCTAGCCTGCGAGATGGGTTACGATCAAAAGCAGAGTTTGTCGGCGTTTTTGCGCGAGCAGGGCTTTAGAGCGGAATTTTACAAAGATTTGGCGCAGTTTGATCGCGGATTCGTCGCGCGAAATTTAAACAGATCGTAGGCGCGCCGTGCAAAGCTCGCAACTACGCAGGCTGCTTTATTACAAAGCGTTCGGCTACCGCTACGTAGGCGCCGAAATTTTAAGCGGCGGCGAGCGATTTTTTAAGGCGCTGGACGCGCTGCAATCCGCTACCGCCGAGTGCAATCTCTGCGAGCTTGCTAAAACGCGTACGGGAGGCGGCGAGCAAAATTTTAAAAATTTCAAAACTATCAAAAATTTCAAAACTCCCGCGAGCGTAAAACTTATGATCGTGGCTCTTGCGCCTGGCGTTAGCGAGGGTTTTGGCGGCGGTTTGGAAGCTGAGATTGAAGCGGCGCTAGATCAAATTTGCGCGCCAGAAGAAATTTATTTTAGCTTTTTGATAAGGTGCGCGGTGCCGCAAAATAGGCGCATAAGCTCGGAAATGATCTTAAAATGCGCGCCCTATCTGACCGACGAGATCAAAATTTTAAAGCCCAAAGTCGTGCTCTGCCTAGGGGAGCTCTGCTGTAAAATCGTGCTGCGAAACGGCGATCTGGCGGGCATGGACGCGCTGCACGGCTCGGTCTTTAACGAGGGCGGCATCAGCTTCGTGCCAAGCTTCGATCCCGCATTCATCGCGCAAAATCCGAGCAAGGCGGAGCTTTTCAAAGAGGATCTGCAGAAGATAAAAGAGCTGCTGTGAGGCGCATTTTGGCGCTCGTTCTGCGTGCTTTTGATTTTGCGCGCGGCTTTTGCGCGGGCGCCTAGTTTGTGGATTGCGCCTATGCGGATGAGATCGCTGGCGAGTTTGATCGGCTTAAATTTCGCGGACAAGCGGGATTTGGCGAAAAACACGGACTCGATCTGCGCAGGTTTAAATTTTGAAGACGAGAAATTTTATAAAGCGGCGGGGGCAAGGCAAAATTTAACGCCATTGCAAAATTCTGATATTTCAAATTTTGTTTTCTATCTGGCTATCTTGGGGTGCGTGAGGGGTTTGCGTCGCGATGTAGCATCAAAATTTAAACCTTAACGCCGAGCGAAATTCTATGTCGTAAAATTTTACTAAGCTCGCAAATTTTATTACCGTCCAAGAGCTCTGCGTATTTTTGGATTTTACGCCGAAGGTCGGGCTACGCTATGTTTGCACCGCACGACTAGGTAAATTTTAACCCGCGAAATAAATTTATCTCAAAGATTTGAAAAATTCTAAAATTTCGGCGCTAAATTTGATCGGCCTGCCGTCTTTTACGAAGGCGATTTTTACGTCCTGTGCGTATAAAAGCTCGCTGAAATCTACGTTTTTAATATCTTTGATCTTGTAAATTTCTTGTCGCAAAAGGGCGCTGGCGTTTTTAAGCGCGGCTAGGCTCGTGCGAATTTCAAGCGTGTCGCCGAGGCGCGCGGGGCGGAGAAATTTAGCGCAAAGCTCGCTAACTACGAAGTGTGCGTCCGCGCGCGCGAAGTCCACCCCAGCCTGCATAAGCGCCTCGCTGCGCGCCCGCTCGCAAAATTTAATGTAGTTGGCGTGATACACGATGCCCTGCGCGTCGGTATCTTCGTAGTAAATTTTAGTCTTCATCCCGCGCGTCTTTCGCCGCCGCGACATCTCTTACGGCTAGAGCGGGGAGGATTTTTGCGAAAAACAGCACCGTTTGAAACACGATGATGAGTTTCATGCACCACTCACTAGCCGCGTGGATTTGGGCAAATTCCGGCGTCATCGTCGCTTCTGCACCGATCTTTTGAGCATTTATGACGTAGTCGGTAAAGTAAAGCACGAAAAGTAGGGCAAGTATGATATTTATGAGCGTCAGCATCAGGGTCGAAAGGCGCAAGCGAAAGGATTGCGATTTGTTGTTGTTGAAATTTATCATCTCAAAAACTAGGCAGATGATCGAGACTGCGATGAGGATGCCGCCGTATTTTACGAAGATCTCGCTCATTAGCTTGCCGCTTTGAAAGTGCGATAGCACGCCATCTCCGATAATCTGCTGCGGGAAAAATACCACGGGCGCGACGAGTGCGCCGAGCGAGAGCTCAATGCCGATAAGGGCTGCGATGATGAAGATATAGATAGAAAAAATTGCGCGCATAAAGGTCCTTTTAAATTTTGATAAATTTTAAATCGGACGTGATTATAGCGAAATCTTATAATCGTGCGCTTAAGCGTTTTACAAGCAGGTTTTATGCGCGAATGGGGTGGCGGTCAGCGGTCGTAAATATGATGAAATTTTGAATTTTTGGATGCGGCGGCATGCGAAATTTATAAAATTTTTACGGAGGGCGGAGATGAATTTATACCAGGCATGCTAAGCATAAAATTTCATTTATGAAATTTAAAATTTTCCAAATCGTTTTTTAAAATTTCTAATGCCTATTCAGCCCCCTTTAAGCATCGCTCTTGTATAATCACAATTCTGTTTCGCACCG
>NZ_CALLWC010000052.1 GCF_938015785.1 uncultured Campylobacter sp.
TCCATCGTAACTTACTGCTCCTTTGTGTGAGCTTAAGTTAAAGAGAGCCATTTTATAATATCGCCTCTTTGTAAATTATTGTCGAAGGTTGATATTAGTAAGATAGTCATATAAAGTCCTTTTTAATTAAATTTATAATCGAAAATTTTCTTCTACCTCTTACGGGTATTATCTTTTTATAATTTCTTTTCATGGTCCTTCTTCCGTTTTATTATTAAATCGCCGCGCACTTACTAAATTCCTAAATACAAAATATATAAATCGTTTTTAATTGCCGAATCGATTAGTTCCAATAGACCGTCTAATTGCTCGATAACCGAGGATTTATTTAGCGCGCAGTTTTTATCAAAAACAATCTGCTCATCCGCGCTCAAGAAAAGCGACCTCCAACAGCATATTATATCTCTAAATTTAGCTTTATCTTCTATCCAGCTATAGCCATAGTAATTTAGACCTTTTTTCAAATTTGCCTCATCGTTCCATGTGGTTTGCACCCACTCAAGAGAGTGCAAAATATGAAGTATCAGATCATCGCTAATTACTACGCAATGCTCTTTAGAGAAAATATTTTCTTTTGTCTTTTTGAGTAAAAATTCATGTTTAGGCATACAGCTCCTTATTGTTTTAAAATATGACTTTAATAAAGCCCGATCTAGTTATTCGCCAAATTTCATCCAGGCTGCGGCGTATTCTGGCGTTTCATTCCTAAAGTATTTGCTAATTATCTTATATTCGCCTTCTGGAAATATCTGCTCTTGATAGGCGTTAAAATACGCCCTGTTTTTCTCTATAAAGAAATAGATATATTCCTCGTATTTGCCCAAATCGGTCTTTATTAAGCGCATTTGCCAATCCTTATAAATTTTTGCCCTTATAATACTTCTCCCAAAATTTTATAGCGCTTTTTATCTCTTTTTCAAAATGTTTGAATGGTATATAAATTTCTTCTTGTTCGTAGGGCTTTAACTTTTTATATTTCTTGGAATGCGTAATTCTCGCAATATCTTCATAATTTTTTTGTAAAAAATCTATGATTATTTTTACCTCATCTATGCTAAATTGTTTCGCTCGTGCTCGCCGCATAGGCGGTGTAAATGCTTGAATAAACATATCCTCTATAACCTCCTCATCGCCGAAGCGCTCATAAAAATCAATAAAATCCAGGATATAATACCTAAAAGCATAGTCATTGAAAACCTGCAAATCTCCCGATAAGAGCTTGATCGTGCTATAGTCTAAATCGCACAGATCTTGCTCGACAAGCTCATCCTTTTGTACAGGATTTGTTATAATTTCCGGCTTTTGCAGTTTAAGCCGCGCCTTTAGCGCTTTTATTTTAGTATGCAATTCAAATTTATCCATCTAGGCAGTATATGTCGTTGTCCAAATCCACATTATTATCTGCTAATAGTTTCAGTAAATTTGCATTATAATATAGACCGGGCAAGCTATTATAACTGTAAACTACGACTCTTAGCAGCTTTTTCACGCTTTGTAATTTTATACTCCTCGCGACATTTATATCTGCCAAGAATTTTTTAATTAGATCTCCCGCAAAAGGTATATCATAAAATTTTTCCTCTATGCTAAAGCCAAAATTTCTGTATTTTAAAATAGAACCTTTTAGTTTCAAATCTCCTTTTTGCCAGACTTTTGTTGCAGATATGCCGTTGCTGCTTATTGTTTCGGATAGATCCCTATCGCTTTCGATCGATAGTATTAAAACTACTTTGTTGCCTTTCAAAGCTACTCCTAAAATCTTTTATATCCCATCTACGCACATATTGTCATTTAGTTTGACACACATTTTATATTTATCAGAATATGAGCAAAACCAGCATATTCTGCATTGGAAGTTAAAATTTTCATTTGGACACCCGCCCGGGGCAAATGACCGGGCAATATGCAAAATCATCTCCGTTTCTAGCGCGATACTTAGTGATATATTCGATCGCTACTTCGAATGCATTGTCATCCCCCTCGTTTGTACACCAGCAATCGTATGTAATTATGGGCTCATTGCCGCTTAGGCGATATACATCCCCTCCGACGATAAGCATATCTCTATCTCTTGCGATTTTTAGCACCTCCATTACATCATCAAATCTCCAAGCGATTCCATAAATTCCGTACTCCTCCCTTAAGCGTATACCGCGCTCCAGCAGATCCTGCGGCACGATATTTACGTAATCTTCATCTATAAATGACATAATCTCCCCTTTCACTTTGTTTTTGGGTTAAAAAATCTATGTTTGACAGTTTTGCCATCATTTTCTATAAAAATCTCAAATACTCCATCCCTCCCTCTATAAGAACCTTCGATATAAACTCCAGTCCTCTCTATACCATCGTTTCCTTTAAATTTTGTAACTTTACCGTATTTGCCAAAGGCGAGTACTTCCTCTGGAAACGCATGAAAATCCTTCCGCGTCATCTGATCTATTACCTTTTTATCATAAACAATATTTTCTAAAGGATTGTCTACATTGGAATCCCCATCCGTCAATTTTTTCTCTACATCCTTTAATTCCTTATCGTCCTTTGATATCTTTTTTGAAGTAGTTTCAACCTTATCGGTTTTTGTTGCCTGCTTTGTGCTATCTTTGAGCTCCGGCGCCTTTTTTGATTTTTTTACAAAATTATTAGCTTCCGTGTTATTAGTTACGCTTGAGGTTGCTTGGCTAGTTGTATCGGATTTTACCTTCTTGCCATCTACATCTACCTGTTTCAAATGTTCTGTAGACGCAGGCTTAGTAATCTTGTTTTCAGGTGTCCCTTTTATTGCGGCTCCACCAATATCTCCAGCCTGGACTTTTGCCAACTTGGCATTTCCCATAGTCTTACCGTCAGGAATCACCTTCTCGATATTTTTTAAGCCCTCTGCCGCCTTTGCACCTTTAGAGACAGGGAGTAGTGAAGCTGCGGCCTCGGTATCCCTTTTGGTTACGGCTTCATAGTCTGCCAGCACCATGTCTAAATTGCCCTTATAAAAGCCGATTTGCGCCGAGTCAAAGGTATCCGACATATAGTTTACTGCACCTTTTGCCACTTCTATTGGATCAATACTAGCTAGTTTGCGCTTTCCTTCAACGGCTAAATTGTATATACCTTCTGTAGCTATCTTATTATATGCTCCTTTAGCAGTATCATATGCTCCCTCAACCGAATTAGAAATAAAATTCCATCCTCCAGAAATAAAGCCTTTCCCGAAACCAGCTATATCATCTAGAAAAGGCTTATCTACTTTTAGATTATCAATGTAGAAATTTTGATTATTAATGAAGCCATTTAGATACATATACCTCTCTTTATACTGAGAAGCAGTAGGATTAAAGGCATTTGTTCCGTCCAGGTCTTTATTGTAGAAGTCGCTTTGCTTAATATACTCCTTAGCTAAGCCTATATCCGCTAGCTCATCATCGCTTAAGCTTTCTTTGTAGGCTTCATTAAAAGATTCATCGCTTAAAGATATTCCCCCTTTAGCCAGTATCTTTTTTGCTTCATCGTCCGTATATCTCTTAGAGGTAGCCTTTTGAATGTAGTCTTTAAATTTAGCTATTTTTTGCTTATCGTTTAGCCACTCCACCTCTTCCTGATGCAACTGCCTATTCGCCCCCTTCTGTTTATCTAGCCTGGAGAATTCTTTATTGTTGCTTGCGTAGTAGTTTTGATTGATACTACTAGGATTATTTATCTTAGCAGAGCCGTAGCCACTGCCATATGAGCTAAGAGCATATCCGTAGTATCTAGCGACTGCGTTTCCGAAATTCTGTGAATAGGTCGAATGATCGTCTTCGTTTTGGAGGAAGTTTATGCCTCTTTGATGATCCATAGCTCTTTGGCTTTCTGTAGCAGAGGTAGCGACTAGATCCTTTGTGCTTTCGTTGTTTTTTATATTGATATAGCTGTTTTGCGTCTGCAAGGAGTAAAAGCCCATTATCTGCTTACCGTCTCTACCGGTCTCATCGGTGTAGATAGTTTTTGTTTGATTTGGGATGTAGCCTAGGTTTATCATTACCTGTCTTGTGATATTTTGCGTTATGGCTTGTTTTTCTTGATCAGAAAGCTCATCGCTTTGTAGCATCCGTCTTAGCTCGGGATTGTTTGCTATCTCTTGCCTTACTGCGTTTACCGTCATAAAGCCTTTGCCGTTTTCACTGAAAAAGTCTTTAATACTAACTCTATCGGTAGTTGCTATTTGGTATATGGCATCGTATATGGTAGAGGCGTCTTCATAATCTCTTTTTATCTCATTCCTTCCCCCTTCGCTAAACAACCTCATATCCACGCTTGCATCAACGTTAGAGCTTAGCTTGGTAGAGTATAGCTCTTTGCTTAGCTTGGAGCTATCTCTGTTTAATCTAATAAGATCGTCTGAGTTATATAGAGCTTTATTGTTAGGATCAGATTGTAAAGAAGCAAGCTCATCTTTGCTTAAAGAGCTTATATCTTTATCTCCTACTATAAGCTCTCCTTTTCCTATAGTAGCTAGGCTCTTACTCATAGAGTAGGATAGGTTTCTATTATTAGCGTAGTTAATCGATGAAATTTTAGACTTAGGATCGGTAGCGCTATCTTTAGCTTCAGCGTTCTTGCTCTCTTTAGATTGAGCACTCTCGCCCTCTTTGTTTCCCTTTTCTTGTTGAGGATCTTTAAAAGCATAATTCGTTCCTATGCTTAAAGAATTTGATTTGTCGTATCTAGTGTTACTTAAATTTGAAAAAGTTAGGGTATCTGTTTTTAATCTAAGCTTGCCGTTATCTATGAAATTTCCATTCTCATCATAGTAGCCTGCGGCTATTAGTGAGCCTTTTAGATCTGTGTTAGATCCTACATCTATATTTAACTCTTTAGCGGTTATGCTTGAGAGCACGGTTTGTTTTACCGTAGTGCTTGATTTGGATCTGGAGTAGTTGGCGTTTATGCTTGAAAGCTTAGAATCCTTATACCTTACTATGTTGTTGCCTATGTCATAGGGATTGTCCGGATCGGAGGTTGTTTTAGTTCCGCTTATGCCTATACCTGCCCCTATGGAGCTAGATTTGCTATCGTAATTATAGCTATCTCGCAGGCTTGCTAGGCTTAGATCATGTCCTACCTTTAAAGCTAAAGCGTTATCCGCTCTAAGGTTAGCTCCTTTTATTAAAGCATCGTTACTAGCTAAAGCATATATATTATGTCCTGCATAAACTTTAGCGTTATTGTGGCTAAGGCTCTCTTCTTTCATATTGCTTTTAGAATAATCAAGTCCTGCGCTTCCTCCTCCGCCTCCATACATAGTAGCAGATACTCTTCCGCTTATGGTTTTAGAGCTTTGTTTAGCCTCATAGCTATCCTGCGAAGCTTCCATAAATAGATTATGAGTGCTTAGGTGTATATCGCCCCTAGCATATAAATTTGAGCCTTTGATATTTATAGCGGTATCTTTATTGCTATCAGTTAAAATTTTAATATTATTGCCGCTAAGATTAGAGGCTACGGAGCTACTTGATTTAGAACTATCTTTGGAAGTGGTTCCGCTAAGCTCTGCAGAGGCGCCGACGCTAAAGCCCCAGGTAACCCAGCTAGAGGATGCGGCAGATCCTTGAGAGATGAGGGCGGCGGTTTTAGAGGCTACGTTAGCCGTAGCTAGAGCGATATTTGATAGATAGTATTTCTCTTCGTCCTTTACGTCTTCTATTATGTTTTGTAGGTCTTCGATATCGGAGTAGTCTATGCCTACCTCTTTGGCCTTATAGCGGTTTTTTAACTCGACAAGCTTGTCCTGTAGAGCATTTTTCTGATCCTTATACTCCTTATATTGCTTTTTGGTCTGATTTAGCTGTTTTATCGCTTCTTGCAAGGCGATAGCCGCAGGCGCGATCTGGGCATATTCGTTTTGTACGGTAAGAGATAGGGAGCCTTCCAGATGCTTAGAGTTAAATGAGGAGCTTGCGGTATCGGTGGAATTTATTATATTTATATTTCCATCTTTGGATATTAAGTTAAGATCCTCCTTGGCCTTTAGGTTTGAGCCTATAACGCTTAGGCTATTATCCCCTCTAAGCGTTATATTTTTAGCTTCCATATTAGAAGAGACAGCCTTGGTGCCGTATAAGTTCGTATTGGATTTATCGTATGAGGCATCGGCTAACTTTACTTTGATACTAGTGTCCTTCTTAAGCTCATCTATGGACTTAGGCTTCATCTGACTTAGAATATCTTTTACTTTAGCAACAGATACAGAGGTGCTTTTTTGCAAGCTTTGTTCGCCATATTCGTTAGCGGCAGCGGATATCGTTAGATTTTTGGCGTCTATATTTATATCTCCGCCCGCTTTCATATTTGAAGTTATAAAAGCCGTAGGAGAGTTTAAGCCTATATCGCCCGCAGCTTTGATATCAGATAGTTTCGATACACCTTCTTTTACCTGCTTGCTATTATAATCCGATCTATATATCTCAGTAAAGGTCTTGCCGCCTATCTTTTCTACTCCTATAGCAGCTATAGCATTTTCCGGAGCTATGATAGATGCTGCTACCAAACCGGAATATGTTAAAACCGATATAGGGTTGAATCTTGTTCTTTTATGGACGCTTAGCTCCTGCTTATACTCCTTGGCTGCTAGGATATTTATGGAATTTCCCGCGCCCAAGTTTAGATTGCGTCCGCTTGAAACATCCGCAGATATTAAGTTTAGATCGTTCTTCGCTCTTAAGTTTATATCTGCCGTTTCACTCGATAGGGAGGAGCTTTGTAAATTTTGCTTATAAAGCGAGTGCATATCCATGCTGGCTTTCAATCCGCCTAAAGAGGATTTGGAGCTATTTTTATATTTTAAGTAGTTATAGCTTAGAGGTGATATATTTATGTTGTTTCCCGCCTGCATATCTATCGCATCTTTAGCTTTTAATGCAGAGCCTGCTATATTGATATCAGCTTCTTGCGAGCTAAGCATTATATTTTTAGCCCTTATGCTAGTAGGTACTACGCTTTGATTTAAAGCTTTAGTAGTAGTGCTTTTTTTGGACGCAAAGCCCTTTTCTTTAAATTCGCTCTCGTAATAGGCGCTATCGATATCTCCACTTAGATTTATGGAGTTCTTAGCTTGCAGCAAAGCATCTCCGTTATGCGCATTAATATCCGCTCCGCTTATGGCTATACCGCCTGCTTTAATTAGGATATTATCTTTGGCGTTAAGCTTGGAGCTTGTATTCTTAACGATATCCTCTTTATAATGTCCCCCTTTGCTTTTAAAGTTATAGCTTAGCTTCTCCTTCGCGCTATTTATATTTACGTCATTTACGGCGTTTAGGATCAAATTTGCAGCAGAGTCTATGCTTGCTCCGGTTACGGTTATATCGCGAGCTGCATTTAACGCTATGCCGCCTTCGGTAGATTTTATATTTGAGATAGTGCCTATATAGGTGCCGCTTTGATCGCCGTAGGCTCTATTTAAGTTTATCTCTTTACTTAGAGTTTTATGTACTATATCTCTGCCCGCATTTAAGCTTACGCTACGCCCTTGTATCAAAGAGGAGGCGTTTATTATATCCTTATTAGCCGATATGCTTAGGGCGTTCGCGGCAATAATGGAGGCGGAGTTTAAATTTGATACACTGCCGGCTTTTAGGTTCATATTTGATCCCGCGTAGATTATCCCTTCGTTTCTAAGATCGCCGTTTACGCTTAAATTTATATTGCCTCCTGCGTATATCAAAGAAGGAGCAGAGCTAAGTAAGGTACCGTCATCTTCCTCCTCTGAAGAGTTCAAGGATGTCCTTTTTTTATCATAAAGCAAGCTTAGTTTATTGTGCATATATGAAAAATCCGGTATCAGCTCGCTATAAACGTAGAAGGTATTATAAAATTTACTGCTTATAGGTGAAAAGAGATTGTTTATATAGCTAGGTCTAATAATATCTTGCATATCCGCTTCGTTATTAAGGCTAGGCGCGAGATCGTTTTTATTGAGATTTAAAGCGTTAGGATTACCGAGCCCCTTGCCTATTAGGGAGTAATCTATTTTAGAAAAAGCTTCCTTTATAAGAGTAGGAGCGTTACTAGAGTTTATCTGCCCGTGTGAGTTTAAATTTGAAATATCACCCGCATAGCCTTTTATATCTTTTTTAGCTCCTATTATGGAGATAATAGCAGGCTGGGAGTAGTAGATATTCTTTTGGTCGCTATAGCCGCCTTTACCGCCGTGACTTTTATGTTTCCATCTATACTCCGCCTGGCTCGTTATACTATGATTTAGACTTAAAGAGCGGTTGTTTAGGCTTTTTACATTTAAGAGCAGATCGTTATAGGCATAAATTACGCTCTTATCGTTATTTAGCTCATCTATGTTAAGGTTGCTATCCCCTGCGGAGATTATGTTTGAGCTCATAAATTTACTTAGGCTATCTTCCGTTATATACTCTTTATTGATGCTGTAGCTTATCTGCCTTAATCTCTCCTTCTTATGAGGCTTGCTTCTTCTTATGCCGAAGAGATTGTCTTTTAAGCTTAACGTTATAGCGTCATATAGCCTAGTATCCTCCCCCGGAAGCCTAGTATTTTTATATAAACTTAATACGTATAGATTCATATCTTGCTTGCTAAGCTCCTCCATGATCTTAGCGTTTAGCTCGTCTGGGCTAATATTAGGATTTTGCTTAAGGATGCGCTCTTTTATCTCTGCCGCATTGACCTTTAAAGGGATGGCTACGCTGCTGCAACCCCAGCCATCGCCATTGCAAGTAAAATCTATATTATAACCGGTGCTTTGAACTCTCTTTACGGGCTCGTTAACCGAGCGGTTGTTTAGCTTTTTAGCATTGATATTAAGAGCGCCCCTTGCATATATCAAAGAGGAGGCGTTAATGATCTCGTCTACTTTGCCCTCCCCGCCTCTTTCATTAAAAATATTTAAATTTCTTTGAGAGATGATGTTGGATAGCGCTTCGTTGCTAAGAAAGCTCGTATTTATAACTATATCCCCTCCGCTAAGTATATTGGACGCGTCTTGATTGAGGATATTTTTAGCGTTTACAGCCATGCCATTTTGCGCATAGATGAGAGCTTTTTTGTTGATTAGGCTTTCAGAGTTTGTTATCAGCTCGCCGCGCGCGATTAAAGAGCCTAAATTTAAAATTTGCTCCTTTGCTTTTAAAGCCAAATTTCCAAGTGCGGCTATGATGCTTTCGTTTTTGATGCTCTTTGCGTTTATGATCAGATCTTTATTGGAGATCAGCCTTTGTGAGGCGATAAAATTTCCTTGTAGGTTTAAGTATATATCGCCGCTTGCGTAGATCCCTCCGTTATAGCTCAAATCGTCCTTTAGTCCCAGATATAAACTACCGTCAGAGCTTAGCTTACCTAAAGCGCTTAGACTATCTAAATTTAAGGCAAGATCTCCTTTGGAGCTTATAAGTCCCTCTTCATTATTAAGAGCGCCTTTGTTTATGATTAAATTTCCTCCGCTTAGGATAGAGCCCTTAGAGTTATCTATGCTGTCGTAGCCTAAAAGAACGCCTCCTAGGGAGATGATCTTTGAGCTTTCGTTGCGTAGATTGTTGCCGCGCAAGCTTAAGCCCTCTTGCACTATAAAGGTAGAATCCGCGAGGTTATAAAAATTTGGAATTTCGGAATCCAGCGCCCTTAATACCATCAAGCTGTTATCGTTTAAAAGGCTATCTTTTATATCCAAATAGCTTTCGTTTGAAAGTATCGCTCCGCCTATATTTGATATATGATCCGCGCTTATTACGCTAAGCTCGTTTTTGGAGGGAGGAATAACTCCTGTTTTGGAAGGGTCTTTGGTATCGTCCAAGCCCAGCTCATTTAGCCTTTCGCTCTTAGCCGCTCCTATTACGGCTCTATCTTTGTTGCTTAGGCTTCTAGCCTCTATCTTTAAGGCGGAGCTTGAGCTTATGGTGCCTTTTATATTATCTAGCCTATCCGCTTTTAGCTTTAGAGTATTAGCCTGTATATTTCCTCTGTTTTCTACCGAGGAGGCTTTTATACCCAGATTGGAGGCTGAAATTTTAGAGCCCTTTTGGTTGGAGATGGTCTTTGAGCTGATTTGAGCCTGTCCGTTGGAACCTAGCTTTCCTTCATTTATCAGATCTCCGTTAGCGTCTATCTTTAAAGAGCTGTCCGCCAAGATAGCCCCTTTATTATTGATGCCCGCTCCATCTTTAGTAGATATTATATTTATCTTGCCCGCGTACATTCCGCCTAGAGCCGAGGAGTCTATGGATACACCCCTAGGATGCGATCCTCCTTCTTGCTCGATCTTTAAATTATCCTGCCTCAATCCGGAGTTTGTATTTTTTAAAGATACCTTACCATCCGTCGCTACTGCGTTTATCTCGTTTGCGTAAATTTTACCCTCCAGCTTTAGGCTATTAGATATTACGTTTAGATAATCTCCGTTATCGTTTAGGCCATTCGCTCCTATATTTATAGAGCCTTCCTTGCTTATGTTTAGGGATTTAAGATGCCCATTTTCATAGGAGGGCGTGGCGGTGCTTAACGTAGTAGAGGAGGAGTTTATTATGGTAGCGCCGTTTACGTTGATGCCGCTAGGATTAGCGATGATAAGATCGGCTTTTCTGCCCGCTATCTCTATATTACCCTGTAAATTTGAAGGAAGAGGCGAGTTTACCTGATTGATTATAAGCTTGGCTTCGCCGCGATTGAGCCTCGGATTTGGCGGTATATAGCCTGCAGTTTTACTTATAGCTCCGCTTTGAGAGTTATTAAATACCGTGCCCTCTTTAGGAGTGTTAAGCTTGGAATATTCGTTGATAGAAATCCCCTTATCGTTAGGAGAGGCGATATCTATTTGAGTGGCGGGAGCATTCGGAGTTTGAGACACCGAAGCTCTATGATTTACGGGGGCGGAGTTATCGGGTATTATCTCGCCGTAGAAAAGGCAGGGCGTCACTAAGCCGAGAAGCAAAAGAGCGGCAAGGCGCTTGCTTACTTGGGTAAAGGCGCCGAAATATTCTTTTGTATCAGTAGGGGCGCTAAGACGCCCTGCGCCATTAAAAATAGAGCTTAAACATAAAATTTGCATACTAATAACCTCCGATTGCGATGGGTTTATATCTTAAATTTCTTGAATACTTTCTTAAAAAAATAGTAAATTTAGGATATTTTATTTAAAATTTATTTGAATTAGCTTTGGAGTTCGGTCTGGGCGCAGGATTGCTATTTCTCGGCTCTTAGTATAGCGTATCTGCGCTAAAATAGTTAGTAAAATTTACTAAGAGTTATATAGTCTTCGTTTATATTAAACGCCGCGGTAAGCGCCGATAAAATTTCGCTAAATTTAAAAGTCGTAGCCTAAAGAGAAATTTAAAGCGGGGCTATCCGTTTTAAAATTTTCCGGTTTGCTGATAGGAAAAGCCGCCAAAAGATCATAGGTAAAAGAGCCCGAGATGTTTCCTCTCAGACCTACACCTCCTCCGCTAAGCATTTCGCCCTCTGCTGGATAATCTTTTCCCCTAGAGCTAAGCTTGCCGACATCAAAGGCTAGGTAAACGCCGTTATTTTTAAAATACTTATATTCCAAGGTATTTCTTATATAAAAGCCGCTATCTCCAAGCAGGCTCATCTGAGAATCAAATCCTCTAACGCTATAATATCCGCCGATATTTAGCCTATCTATAGGGCTAAGATGGGTGCTGGCTCTTCTTGCGTAAAGTTCCAACTCGTAACTTAAAGGGATAGCGGAGGATCTGGTTTTAAAATTTAACGCGGCGTTTATCAAATGATATCTAGAGCTTCCGCCGCCGAAGTCTTCATCGGGCGCTCTTAGGGCGTTAAACGCTCCGCTAGATTTTAGGTACGAAAGCATCATCTCTACTGAAGAGTTATCAAAGAATACCTTTGATTTTAGCCCCGCCTCATAGCCGCCTTCGCGCTTTCTTTGGTTGCTAAGTTCATAATCTTGTATATAGTTTTTATACTTTTTTTGCCAAATTCTAAAAAACAGAGAATTTTTGGAGTTTTGATTTCTAAAATATACGTAGTTAAGATCCAAATTTCTTCTAACGCTGCTTCCGCTATAAGTATAAAGCTCATAAGCTCCGGGCACTATTTGATCATAGGTGTATCTGTTCTGCCAAAAGGATAGAGAGAAGTATCCAAAAGGTATACTAAAGCCTGCGTAGTAGTTAGCTGATCTGCCGCTTTTGCTATCATCCCCTAAAGATTTTTTATCTCCTCTTAAAAAATTCCTACCGTAAGAAGCAAATACGCTCTCGTTTAATCCAAGTAAATTTAAGCCGTAAAGCATAGCCGTGCTTTGGTATTTGCCGCTAGATTTGGAGCCCAGATTATCCGCGCTTAGTCTAAACAGCAGAGGCAAGCTTTGCTGTTTAGAAATATTGATATCGGAATAGCCCTGCTTTGCAGAAGGGCTTAAGCTTATCTCCGCCTCGCTTCTTGAAGCGGCATTGAAATTTTCCATAGCCTGCTCCAGATCTCTTAAGTTTAAAATCTCTCCCCTCTTATCGCCGCCGAATGCGGTAAAGGTGCTCCTTTGGTTCTTGGCTTCAGAGCCTGGCTCAAGCGATATCTCGCCTATGCGTCCGGGATGCAGAGCTAAAAGAAGGGCGCCCGAGGAGATGTTTTGCTGGGGGATGGAAACGGAGGTAGTAATAAAGCCTGCGGATATGATTTTATTGTTATACGCTCTTGCCAGAGCTAAAATTTCATCGCCTCCCAAGCAATCGCCGCTTTTAAATTTAAGCTCTTTTAGGGTTGAGTTTAAAATTCTTTCAAACCCCGGCGGAACTGAATGATCGGAATTTAAGGTAGGACTAATGGACTTAGCAGGGGTTTTTACTTTCGCGCGCCCCAAGTTTTCATCATTTGGTTTAGAGATAATGACGCCCGAGCCGGCACCGTCTTTAGGGTTGACAGCTGGAGTTTTTGGATCATCTTTGTTTTTAGATTCGTAATCCGCTTCGTTAAATTTAGAATCCGCGCTACTTTTCTGCTCATCTTGCGCTTCTGCGTTAATAAGTTTGATCTCATAAATTTTAAAGCAAATTCCTGCTTTCTTGGGCTCTGCGATTACGCTTGAAGCGGGAGACTCTTCGCTGCGTATCGTTATGAAGGAATCCTCGGCGCCTTGTCTAATTGATCTTATTCTTTGCTCTTCGGAATTTATGGCGCCAGAAATATCGGCAGGGGTAGCCATAATCGCTTTAGGAGCTAAGCTTAAGCCTATAAAGATAGAGGCCAGAATAAGCTTGACGCTTTTAACGCCACAGGGTTGCAAAGAGGCTCCTTTAAATTTACTATCGTCGAGATAGAATAATGGTTTTTGATCAAACATCGATTGCGCCCATTTTTTACAATTGGAATATCGCCGCAAAAAACTTTATAGTTTAAGCATGACAAAAGCATCTATTGGCATCTATTGGCATATATTCGCTTTTTATAGGCTTTGTCTTCCGCTAGGAGCTATCAATTAAAATTGGCGATAATACACTAATTTTTTAAATTTTTTGGTAAGGTTTCTTAGGTTTTGGTGCTAATTGAGATTTTAGATTTTATCACACCCGCAATCTCGATCTTTTTATAG
>NZ_CALLWC010000053.1 GCF_938015785.1 uncultured Campylobacter sp.
GAGATGGTATAGATCAGTTTATCAGATTTCAAACTCCAGCGGAGGAAATTTACACGGAAAGAATGTCTTACCCGTGCCCGGAATACCTAATTTCAAACTCCAGCGGAGGAAATTTACACGATGGCGTTAGAGATGGTATAGATCAGTTTATCAGATTTCAAACTCCAGCGGAGGAAATTTACACGGAAAGAATGTCTTACCCGTGCCCGGAATACCTAATTTCAAACTCCAGCGGAGGAAATTTACACGATGGCGTTAGAGATGGTATAGATCAGTTTATCAGATTTCAAACTCCAGCGGAGGAAATTTACACTCCGCTCCGCGGCCTTGGCCTGCTGCCTTGCGGCGATTTCAAACTCCATCGGAGGAAATTTACACCCGCGTGAATGTTTGCGTCTGCAAGGCATAGGCGAATTTCAAACTCCAGCGGAGGAAATTTACACTTGGCAAGAAAGAGTGGAAAAACTCGACTTTCGTATTTCAAACTCCAGCGGAGGAAATTTACACGATGGTAAGGGTGATGGTTCTACTACCGGTGATGAATTTCAAACTCCAGCGGAGGAAATTTACACAGCGCTAGAAATTCTATTTTTCCAGGCTATGAATATTTGAAGTTTATATTCTTACCCCTTAAATTTAGATAAGCAGCAAAGGCAGTTTAGAATAAAACATCGTATTTGCAGTGTTTTGCAAATCTTAGCCAAAGCTTTATCCGCACAATTTTCAAAATTCCAACCAAAATCGATAGCGCGATTTAACGACGCAAAAGCCGCCGCCGTTTTGCCGCGCCGGCAACCACAATATTATCTTAAATTTACTGCTCCGCTGTGCCGTCTCGCTCTTAAAATTTACCTTCCGTAGCCAAGGGTGTGCTCGATAACACGATGTCGGTATTTTTGTCTCGCTCTAAATTTACCTTCCGCCGCACCGCTAAATTTAGCCGCGGCGCAAGCTGCGTTTTCTAAGGTAGCTATAAATCCAAGCTCCGAGCAACAAAACCGCCGCGAGGCAATACATATAAAAGGCCGCGCCGTTTTCATACTCCACGTCCTGCGCGGTAAAGACCCGCTGCGACGTTTCTGGGTTTCGCGCCGCCTCGTCTGCTATCTGCGCCATCACCTCATCGTCGTGCACGTCTAGCGTGATCTTTCGCAGCTCGATGAAATTTGTCCGCTTATCCAGATGCCTGCCGCTGCGGCCCGTAACGTAGATGCTATGCGAGTAGAAATTTAGATAGTAAAATCCCGCGTCGTCCTTAAAAAGCTTCTCCGAGATCTGCCGCACGGCGCCTTTAAACGGATTGTCGCCCGCCCTTTTTAGCGCGCTTAGCGGGCTGGCGTCTGCACCAAATTTATAATAAACGTACCAAAACGCGTCTTTTATCCGGCCCTCGGCGCCGCTAGTGCGCGGACGATTTAAAATTTTATCCTTGCTTAGATAAAATATGCCGTTTTTGCTCGCAAACAGCATGTATTCCTGATGCCCGCTCTGAAAATTTAGCGGCGTATAGGACTCGTTTGTAGCATCAAATCTCTCGCCGTTCATAAACACCGCGCCCGCCTTTGGATCATAAAGAAACTCTATACCGGCGTTTGGCTCCACGAGATACATCTGCTCGCTAGGCGTGAAATTTAGCCTCTCGCCGCCTGCGTAGACGCTACGTCCGTCGCTCAGCCACCGATCGACCGGGCGAAAGTGCGCGGGTAGCTCGGGTCCGTCTTCGTATACGGTTTTTCGCCTTATCTGTTTTAGGTTTTTTGCGTCCGCACCCTCTAAAATTTTACCCTCGTAAAATACTCGCTCGCCGTCGGTTGCGACATAAGGGCTCTCGGTCAGTGGCGAGATGGGCGCGCTAGTATCGAGCCTTGCGTATGGATAGTTGTACTCCTGCGGCCACTTTGAGAGCCCAAAGGCGTGGAAAAATACCTTGTAAATATAGCTTATCGCGCCACCCGTGCGCTGCGTAACGTCCGAGCAGAAGTAGCTCACGCGCCCGTCGCTGTAGTATCGCGCGCCGATCTTTTGAGTGCGTGCGGGATCCAGCCCCGACATCTCGCGAGCGCCGCAAAATACGCGGTTAGCGTCCATACCGACGTTTGTGTAGGAGTATCTGCCGGTATCAAGCGCGCGAAAGCTCGCCGCGTCCGCACCGCCCTCTAGCTCGTAGGGAGCGAGATTCCAAGAGCGTAGATAAATTTTGCCGCCGATGTTGTAGTAATCGCTGCGGCCGATCCTTTGCGCGTCCGCCGGTAGCTCGCGCGAGCGGTCATACACCGATAACTCATAGATGAAAACGAGCGAGACGAACATCGGCACGAAAAGTACTGCAAAGAGCAACCTTAGCGCCTTTTTATCAAATTTGCTTAAATTATCTGCCTTTTTCATAAGGCAATTATATATCTTGCTAGTTTAAAACGTTAGAAATTTGCGAGTGTTTGCGGGGAAATTTTAAAATTTAGGGTGCGGTAAATTTGGCGGCGAAGCTCAAATTTACCCGCAATCGCGCGAAACGACGCAAGCTCCGCGCAAATTTAACCCCACTTTCACACGAATTTAACTCAAAACAAAATTTCCAGAAGATGCCGAGCCTCAGCTCGCCCTGTTTCCGCGCAAAATTTAACTTAGTACCCGTCAAAATGCTTGGTTTTTGGCAGCACCAAATTTAACGTAATGCCGATAAGCGCACCAAGTCCCACGCCGCTAAAGCTCATCGCGCCAAAATCCAGCACCATGCCGCCGATCGCGCAGACAAAGATGAGCGCGACGATGATCATATTGCGCGGCTCGGCTAGATCCACGCTGTTTTTTATGAGCGTTTCCATGCCCACGCTAGCGATGATACCAAAAAGCAGCAGCATAATGCCGCCGATGACGGGAGCCGGGATTGTAGAGAGCGCGGCGCCGAGCTTACCCACGAAGGCTAGCAGTATCGCCGCAAGCGCGGCAAAGGTCATGATGGCGGGATTATAGGCCTTCGTGATGCTAACCGCGCCCGTAACTTCCGAGTAGGTGGTGTTTGGCGGTCCACCGAAGCATCCTGCTAGCGACGTCGCGAGTCCGTCGCCCAGCAGCGTGCTTTTAAGCCCCGGATTTTTTAGGAAATTTTCCTTCGTGACGTTGCTGATCGCAAGCATATCGCCGATGTGCTCGATCGCGGGCGCGATAGCGATAGGCACCATGTAGATCACGGCTTCGAGCTTAAAAACTGGCGCGGTGAAATGCGGCAGCACAAACCACGGCGCGTTTAAAATCGGCGTAAAATCCACGATCCCCACAAACAGCGACGCGCAGTATCCTGCCGCGATGCCGCAAAGTATCGGCACGAGGCGCAGCATGCCGCGACCAAACATCATAACGACGATAACCGCTGAGAGCGAGATGAGCGCGATAGTAAGCGACTGCCCCTGCGTATAGAGCGCCTCTTTGCCCTTGCCCATGACCATATTTACGGCTGCGGGCGAGAGGATGAGGCCGATCGTCATGATGACGGGTCCCACGACCACGGGCGGTAAAATTTTATGCAAAAAGCCCTCGCCTTTTAGCCTAATAAGCAGGCTTAGAACCACGTAAAAAAGTCCCGCCGCGATCACCCCGCTCATAGTCGCGGCGATTCCCCACTCCTTCACGCCAAAGCTTAGCGGCGCGATAAACGCGAAACTGGATGCGAGAAAGATCGGCGGGACGTGTTTGCGCGTGATGAGCTGAAACAGCAGCGTGCCGATGCCCGCCGTAAACAGCGCCACGGACGTATCAAGCCCCGTCAAAATCGGCACCAGCACGAGCGCGCCGAACGCGACGAATAAAAACTGTACGCCAACGAGAGCGTCGCGTAGCCTGAGATTGTAGCCTTCGTATTTTTCCATCTTGTTAATTCCCCATTCGCTATGGATTTTTGATAAATTTTTACTACTTGCTGCAGTCGCGGACGAATAACCCGCTCCTTTGCAAGCAATAAAAATTTATTAAAATTACACATCATCTGTCTTGAATATTTTCAAAATTTACGCCTTTCCGGCTCATTTTGCCGCAAATTCTATCCAAAGCGCACGATTGCACTCCTTCATTCGGCTCATTTCCGCCTCGTCTAAAGAAAAAATATCACGCCTAATTTTTAAATCTGACACATCAAAAATTTAGACCTACCCGGTCGCGGACGAGCAGTCCGCTCCACTCTCCACTGCCGACCACCGACGGCTGCAAGCAGAACGAAGCAGTAGCGCTTCTAAACTACCTGCGATCCATCCTAAATGTTTTAAAATTTTAGCCTCTTTTTAAAATTTTACGATCTCATTTTAAAATTTCGCGCTCAAGCTTAAAGCTAAATTTCAAATCAAAGCCGCTATGCCACATCGTATATAAGCGCCCTTTTGCTGCGATTTTGCGTCGTATCAGACGCGCGAAACCGCAAGGCCAAAATCAAGCCCATAAAATTATTAGGCAAAGCCACGTAAACAGATCCAAACAAATACCGACTAAAATCCGCAAACCAGCAACTAAATTTCACAAATATAGCGGCTAAATCAAAACCTATGTAAGCCGAATCCGCCACTAAAATTTAGCGAGAGAATTCCATCGTACGGCTCATTTTTTGCGTAGCAGGTCCTTTAGGCTCGCCCTTACATCCTTGCCACGCAAAATTTGCGCGACCTCGGTAGCGATCGGAGCGTAGATTTTGTGCTTTGTCGCGATATTTACGACCGCTTCGGTCGTAGCCACGCCCTCGGCGACCTCGCCCAACTCGCGCAGAATTTCTTCGAGCCCTTTGCCGCGCGCAAGTCCTAACCCCACGCGGTAGTTTCGCGATAGCACACTCGAGGCGGTCAAAAACAAATCGCCCACGCCACTTAAGCCCAAAAAGGTCTCGTCTCGAGCACCGAAAAACTTGCCAAAGCGCGCGATCTCTACGATGCCGCGTGCGATCAAGCTCGCTCTAGCGTTATTGCCGAGCCCCAGCCCATCGCAAACGCCGCTAGCGATGGCAATGACATTTTTATAAGCGCCACACACCTCTGCGCCGATGATATCGCCACTCGTGTAGGTCTTGATGTAGACAGGGAAGGCACTAGCGAAAAGCTCGGCTAGATTTTCGTTACACGAGCTTACGACGAGCGCGCAAGGCAGCTTCTGCATGACTTCGGTGGCAAACGACGGACCTGATAGATAGGCAAGATTGCCGCGCGCGACGTGAGATTCAAAAATTTCGTTCAAAAACCTACCGCTAGCCGCATCGATGCCCTTGGAAGCGACTAGAATTTTTTGATTTTTGTAGGTGAAATTTTGATCCAGCCACTGCGCGGTTTGTTGTGCCGCGATCGCAAAAACGAGCGCTTCGCACTCCAATGCCTCACTCACGCTTACAAAATGCGGAATTTGTCTTGGCGTGCGCGAAGTGATGACGCATTCGTTTTTTGCGCTAAGCGCGTCAAAAAGTGCGCTACCCCATTTGCCCGCGCCGATAACCGCGATTTTCATTATGTTCCTTTTTAAAAATTTATTCGCAAATTTGCGGTTTCTCAAATTTCATTCTCTTGAAATTCCCGCTCTTTGAAAATTTAGCCCAAAAGCGCCAACATGAACCTGCGCAAACGCTAGTCGAAGCCACGCTTTAAAATTCGCTTTTTGAAATTTCATCTCGTCAAAATTTCGCGCTTTTGAAATTTACTCAGCAAAAACTTCGCTTTTTTAAAATTTACCTCGCTAAAATTTCATACTTTTAAGGTTTTGCTCTTCCGTCAAAAACACTTTCACAAAAGGCGCGGCAGTGAACGAATGAGGATTTTGAAACTCCATTATACGTTTTAAATTTCACTCACGTATCGCCAAGGCAAATCAAATTTTTAAAAATTTTATTCAGACGCCCGATCGCAAATCGCGCTTTTAAATCCGCTTAAATCTATCAAGGCGTGCTTTGGGCCTAGATGATCTGCGGTCGCTCGCCATGTTATCGTTTGGTGCAAGGTTTGGGGCACGCGCATCCGACGACGCAGCGATTGATTAAATTTAGCCTGCACATTGGCTTGCCACTCAAATTCGACCCTGCGTATTCGATCCTATCCGCGCACCCCGAGCTTCCGTTCTCGCTCTCGCAAGCAGGGCAATTTTACGCATTCCCTACAAGCTTTGCCGCGCTTTGACGGTAGCTGTGAGTAAAATTCCTAGGACGCGCTTCTTAAACCCCTCCGTTGCAGACCGACACTCGCGCAAACGACCCGTACGAGAAAGAACGAGCTAGAAAGAACAAAACGTGCGCGAGGAAAGCGGGTAGCCGCCGAGATCGCGCCGAATGAAATTATAACACACAAAAGCCCTCGTCATTGGCGCCTGAAAGCTTTAGCTCAAAGCAAAACGCTACGGGCGGATTTAAAATTTTATCCCAGAGGCTTCATCTATCGCATACATCGCGCCGCTTTTAATTCGCCGTTTGCTGCCGCAGAAGCTGCGAAATCAGCCCAGCTTCTGTTTCAGAAGCTCGTTTACCTTCGCGGGGTTAAACGCGCCCTTGCCCTCTTTCATCACTTGGCCTACGAAGAAGCCGAATAGCTTGTCCTTGCCGCCGCGGTAGTCCGCGACCTTGTCCTCGTTTGCGCTCATCACGCGCGCTATGATCTCCAAAATAGTGCCGTCATCGCTTACCTGCCTCAAGCCAAGCTTATCAATGACCGAGCTTACGGCCTCGTCGTGCTCCATTAGATAATCAAGCACCTCTTTGGCGGCCTTTTGAGATAAGGCGCCGCCTTCGATCGCGCTTAAAAGCTCGCTCATCTTTGCGCTACCTACGGGCGAATCCTCAATCGTAACGCCGTTTTTGAGCCTGCCCGCAAGCTCGACGGTAAGCCAGCTCACGCAGAGTTTGGGCTCGTGCCCCGCCGCGATCAGTTCCTCAAAAAATCGCGCGTTTTCGTAGGTCGAGATTATGATCTCGGCGTCCTTCTCTTTAACGCCCAGCTCGCGGACGTAGCGAGCTTTTTTCTGATCGGGCAGCTCGGGGATCTGCTGCGCAGCAGCTAACATCTCGTCATCCACGATCACGGTTAGCAGATCGGGGTCTGGAAAGTAGCGGTACTCGGCGCTGTCCTCTTTGCTGCGCATCGGCTTGGTGATAAGCTTAGCGGTATCAAAAAGGCGGGTTTCTTGCACGACCTCTTGCTCATATTTGCCGTCCTGCCACGCTTCGATCTGACGCTCAATCTCAAACTCGATCGCTTTTTGGATAAATTTAAAGGAGTTTAAATTTTTAATCTCCACGCGCGTGTAGAGCCTTTGCTCGCCTTGCGGACGGATGCTGACGTTTACGTCGCAGCGAAACGAGCCTTCCTGCATATTTGCGTCGCTGATATTTAAAAAGCGCAAAATGCTGTGGAGTTTTTTTAGATACGCGACCGCCTCGTCCGCAGAGCGCATATCGGGCTCGCTTACGATCTCCAAAAGCGGCGTGCCGGCGCGGTTTAGATCGACTAGGCTGCGCGAGCTTTCGTGATTATTCTTGCCCGCATCCTCCTCTAGGTGCGCGCGCGTAATGCCGATGCGCTTGCTCTGTCCGTCCGCGGCTATGAAAAGCTCGCCGTGCTCGACGATCGGGATCGTCCACTGCGAAATTTGATACGCCTTGGGAAGGTCGGGGTAGAAGTAGTTTTTGCGGTCAAATACCGACTTGCGATTGATCGTCGCATTGACGGCGGTGCCGAGGCTAATGGCTTTTTTAACCGCCTCCTCGTTTAGCACCGGAAGAGCGCCCGGAAGCGCCAAGCAGGTCGGGCAAACGTGCGAATTCGCCTCGTCGCCGAAGCTCGTGGGGCAGGAGCAGAAAATTTTTGTTTTGGTATTTAGCTGGCAGTGTACCTCCAGGCCGATCACGGTTTCAAACATAAACTTAACCTTTTAGAATAAAAATTTCGCGTAATTTTACAATTTTTTGCTTTAATACTCGCTTGCAGCGGCACACGGCGCGGCTAAATTTTAAAATTTAATCGAATAGATTTCTATTCGCCGCCATGAAGGAGCTTTTCTTTCAGATCAAAAACATCGACCATCAAGCAGGTGATAATGACGCATATCACGCCCGGCGCGGTGCAGATGAAGAGGAATTTTAACCCCAAAAAATAAAATGACGGATAGGCAAAAAAGACGAATGCGCCGACGAAAATCAATCCGAACGACGCACCCACGAGGAAGTATAAGAAATTTCGCTTAAAATTAATGCTCATCGACGATCACGGCGCCCGCTAGATAAACGTAGCTTAAAACCATGAAAATGAAAGTCTGCAAAATCGCCATAAAAGTAAGCAGCGCAAACGGCACCATCGGCACTAGCGCAGGAGCCAGAGTAAGCATAACGAGCAGGAAGGTATCGTCGCCTTTGATATTTCCGAAAAGTCGGAAAGAAAGCGATACGACGCGCGAAAAATGCGAGACGATCTCTATGACGAACATAAACGGCGCTAGGATTTTCACCGGGCCCATAAAGTGCTTTAGGTAGTTGATCACGCCGTGCTCGCGAACGCCCTCAAAATGGTAATACAACCAAACGCAAAGCGTAAGCGAAAGGGTTAAATTTAGACTCGCGCTCGGCGACTCAAAGCCAGGCACCAAGCCGATAACGTTACTAAAAAATATCACAAATCCCAATGTTGCGATTAGCGGAAGATATTTTTTGGCTTGTTCCTCGCTGCCCATAGCGTCCTTACCGATCGTTAGTACGCCGCTTAGGTAGGCTTCGGCGATATTTTGCATGCCGTGTGGTACAAGCTGAAGCGAGCGAGTGGAGCAAAGCGCGACGGCTACGATGATAGCGACGACCAAAAAGAAGTAAAAAAGGTAGATAAAAGTGTGGTCGTAAGAAATTAAACCGCCGAAAAGAAAGATGTCTTTTAGCATAAAAACCCTTGATCGTTGAAATTTGAGGCGTATTTTACACTTCTATTCGTTAAAGTATATTTAAATTTGCGCCAGCGAGTAAAATTTTGAGCTTTGCGAGTTCTCACACCGCTTTGCTTGCCTAGCACTTTCGTCTAGCTTGCGCGCCATTTATGCGGGAATTTTGCGTTTTTTTGGCATTTAGCTCCATATTTACAGCAAATGACAAAATTTTTGCTAGTAAGCACGAAATTTGCGGATACACTGCCAATTTGCTATTTTTGCAAAATAGAATTTATCTGGTGCATACGGCGAAGCTCTAAGCCGGCTGCGTGGTAAAATTTACGTTTACGAATACGAAAAATACAATAAAATTCTACCGCGACGGCGCTGCGGTAAATTTCAAGAGTTTTAAGAATTTTAAGAATTCCACTCAGCTCAAAAAACATAATTAAATTTTAGCAAACTCTGAACCAGATTGCTAAAATTTTATAAAATTTATATAAAAACCTTGACATCCTACCACTCAATGTTGTATAATACTGGCAATCTTACCGAAAGAGTGCTAAAAGTGAAAACGAATAAACGTGATATGATCCTGGAATCCATCATTTCCGCCTATCTCGATAGCAACACCCCGATCGGATCTTCCGAGCTGGGTGAGCGTATGGGCGTAGCGATGTCAGCGTCTAGCATCCGAATTTATTTTAAGCGCTTAAGCGACGAGGGGGCTTTGACGCAGCTTCATGTAAGTGGTGGTAGAATTCCGACGGTTGCGACGATGCAGGATTACTGGCGCGCTAGACTTAGCTTCGACGATGAGTTAAAAATAGACGATGCTCGCGAGCTAGAAGCGGTGCTTGAGGATTTTGAAATTTACTGTATGATTTTCAACGCCGAAAACGAAGCCCTAAGCGAAGTCATCAATCACGATGATCGTTTCATAATCCTTACATTTAGAACGGATGAGATTATCTTAAAATACGATTTTAGAGTTTTTAAATTCCTATCAAATTTAATAGGAATTTCACTCGGAGATTTGGAGCTAGCTTCGATGCAGATCGGTCTGCGCGAGCTTAGCACCAAAATCAAAGAGCTAAAAAATTCTAAAATCGAATTTCTTTGTAACGAGGTCGTAGCGTATAAAATTTTCAAAGACGAGCGGTTTAAAATTTTACTCAACCCCTCGATCGCCGTAAATTTTACTAAAAATTTGATCTTTGCGCCCTACTTCGAGCACGGATTTATGGGGATCAAACGCCCCGTAAAATTCGAAGGCGAGGACGCTACGATGATCTGCGCAGGCAGCGTTTACGAGAATTACGAGAAATTTTTTAACTACGCTAAAGGAGTAGCATGAGCCATAAATTTAAAGAGCACAGCGATAAAAATGCAGCGTGCGATAGTGAAGAAAAAGAGGTTTGCGAGCAGTGCGCGTCAGAGGCGAGCGAGCCGCAAGAGGTGCAGACATGCGATGATACCGACGCGCAGATACAAAAGCTTCAAAACGAGCTGAGTGAGATCACCGATAAATTTTACCGCGCCAATGCGGATTTTGAAAATCTCAAAAAACGTTTGGAAAAAGAAAAAGATAACGCTGTTGCTTACGCTAGCGAGAGCTTTGCAAAGGATCTGCTGCCGATAATCGACGCGCTTGAGGAAGCCGCCAAAATTGATGTGGAAGGTAATGAGCTTGCGGATAAAATTGAGGTCGGCGTAAAACAATGTCTAAGCCTTTTTACAAAGACTTTTGAAAAATACGGTATCGTTCCGATAGCGACGGATGCGGGATTCGATCCTAGCGTGCATAACGCGATCTCGATGATCGAGGCAGAGGGTGCAAACTCGGGCGATATAGTTCAGGTCTATCAAAAAGGCTATATGTATAAGCAGCGCGTTTTGCGCGCCGCTATGGTGGTGGTGGCGAAATGATCGCTCAAATTTTAAAATTTTAAATTCAACACAAAGGATAAACAAATGGCAAAAGTCATAGGCATCGACCTAGGAACAACAAACTCGTGCGTAAGCATATTCGAGCGCGGCGAGAGCAAGATCATACCGAACAAAGAGGGTAAAAACACCACTCCGTCGGTAGTCGCTTTCACCGACAAAGGCGAGGTTTTAGTAGGCGACAGCGCCAAGCGCCAAGCAGTCACTAACCCGGAAAAAACGATCTATTCGATCAAGCGCATCATGGGTCTTATGATGAATGAAAAAAATGCGCAGGAGGCCAAAAAGCGCCTACCGTATAAAATCATCGACCGAAATGGCGCGTGCGCGGTAGAGATCGCGGGCAAGGTTTATACGCCGCAAGAAATTTCAGCCAAAGTGCTGATCAAGCTAAAAGAGGACGCCGAGGCGTTTTTGGGCGAGCCGGTTGTCGATGCGGTCATCACCGTGCCTGCGTATTTCAACGACAGCCAAAGAAAGGCAACAAAAGAAGCAGGAACAATTGCAGGTCTAAACGTGCTTCGCATCATCAACGAGCCGACCGCAGCGGCGCTTGCGTATGGACTGGATAAAAAAGAATCCGAAAAGATCGTCGTTTACGATCTAGGCGGCGGTACATTCGACGTAACCGTGCTAGAAACCGGCGATAGCGTCGTAGAAGTTTTAGCTACCGGCGGTAATGCATTTTTGGGCGGCGATGATTTCGATAACAAACTGATCGACTTTTTAACCTCGGAATTTCAATCTGAAACAGGTATCGACTTGCGTGGCGATGTCATGGCTATGCAGCGTCTAAAAGAGGCTGCGGAAAACGCCAAAAAAGAGCTAAGCAGCGCGATGGAAACGACGGTAAATTTACCTTTCATCACTGCTGATGCCACAGGTCCAAAGCACCTGATGAAAACTATCACTAGAGCTAAATTTGAAAGCATGATCGATTCTTTGGTAGATGAGACCATAAGCACTCTAAAAAAGGTCGTAAGCGATGCAGGTCTTAGCATGAACGACATAAAAGAGGTCGTCATGGTTGGCGGCTCGACGCGCGTGCCACTCGTGCAAGAGGAGGTCAAAAAGGCTTTCGGCAAGGAGCTAAATAAGAGCGTAAACCCTGACGAAGTCGTAGCGATCGGCGCGGCGATCCAAGGCGCGGTCATCAAAGGCGACGTAAAAGACGTGCTACTACTCGACGTCACTCCGCTAAGCCTCGGCATCGAAACCCTGGGCGGCGTGATGACCAAGATCATCGAAAAGGGAACTACGATACCTACGAAAAAATCTCAAACCTTCTCGACAGCAGAGGATAATCAAAGCGCCGTTACGATCAACGTCTTGCAGGGCGAGCGCGAGTTTGCAAAAGACAACAAATCGCTAGGAAATTTCAATCTTGAAGGCATCATGCCCGCTCCTCGCGGCGTGCCGCAGATCGAGGTGGAATTCAACATCGATGCGAACGGAATCTTAACCGTTTCGGCAAAAGACAAAGCCACCGGCAAAGCAACCGATATCCGCATCACCGGCTCAAGCGGCTTAAGCGATGCCGAAATCGATAAGATGGTAAAGGATGCCGAGCTTCACAAAGAGGAAGACAACAAGCGCAAAGAGACCGTCGAAGCGCGTAACCAAGCCGACAGCATCGCACATCAAACCGAAAAGAGCCTAAGCGAGATGGGCGAGAAGGTGCCGGGCGATCTACGCGCTAAGATCGAGGGCGCGCTAAACGATCTAAAAGCCGTGTTAAAGGATGAAAACGCGAGCAAGGAAGCGATAAACTCTAAAGTAGAAGCCCTAAGCAAGGTCGCCGAGGATCTATACAAGGCTGCCAGCGCAAACCAAGGTGCGCAAGGCGGATCGCAAAGCAGCGGTGCAAACGGCGGTAAAAAAGACGACGACGTCATCGACGCCGAAGTCGAATAACTCCCCTACTTCGAGCCGATATATATCGGCTCGATCTTTTAGCAAAACTCCAAACCCTTCCGTTAAATTTAAAGCCCCGGTTGCAAGCCTTAGATCTCGCGCGCTTTGTAACCTCCAAATTTGTTTTAAAATTTCAAATTTAAGCCGCAGCCGCATTAAAATTTAAAATTTCGCTACTAAATTTAGATGCGCCGAAGTCCGGCTAAATTTGCATAACGGCGGCGAATGTGCCGATAAGTTATAGCTAATTAAGCTTAAATCGGCTATCATCGCATGAAATATCAAGGAGTAAGCTTGCGCCTGAAGTACCTTTGTATAATAGTTTTTATGATTTGGCT